>JAFEIL010000290.1 GCA_017495105.1 Emticicia sp.
ACCCTATTCAATATATTAAAAGGGATAAATTGGTATAGCATATTTTTATAGTAGAAGATCAAGTTTAGGATAACACTGCTCACACCGAATCCATAAGCATACGCCACCATTTTCCTATACTGCTCTTTATTAATACTACTACTCATAACAAATCAAATATAAATTATTATATACTTATTGCAAATTTATAAAACTTTTTAATATTTTTGTGGATATTATTTCAAAAATATACTTAATATAAAATAATTTTAAAACTTATTTATCATGCCTAAAAGATTTTTAATTACTTATTTGCTATTGCTTTTTCTGACCAAAGTGATAGCTCAAGATTCACCAAAAATCTATTTAACTGGCTTAGGAGGGGGGAGTAACACAGGAACAGTAAGTGTTCGTATTTATAATTCGAGTTACGATACAAGCTTTTCCTTTGATGTAAGTACAGAGGTATCAAGTCCATTGTTTATCAAGCCCCCTGTTGGGCAGTACAATATCAGTATAACCAATAATTCCAATGGCAATATTTTTCATAACATTTGTCAAATCGGGGGAATATGTAACCCAAACTACATCAAGCAAAATATGTGTGGATATGGAGCAGACAATACAGCCGTCTATGATTCGCAAATAGGGACAGCCATTGGGGCAACAAAAACGGTGTATTCAAACCTAAACTTGGTTTCTAAACCTAGTTATGGAACAAATTGTATAACAAAATTTAGCTCTATTGGGGGCGATTATGAGTTAGGAGCGATTTACATTAATCTAATTATCGATGAAAGAAACATTTGTCGGGGCATTAATTACCTAAAACCAACAGTAACAACCAACGCAGAAATGATAAACGATTCGACCTATCAAATTGCTGCGAACTCAACTTTAAAGCTTGGTGCAAATTGTTCATCTGTTATTACAGGTTATAAAGCAGAATGGGGTACAACTGGCTTAGATTCATTAAAAGAAGTAATTACCGGTAATAAAGTATATCAAGTACGATGTAAAGACAATAGTACCTGTAATACAAGCTATCGAAAAATATATGTAAATACATTCACTGCTTGTACTTTATCAAGTAATAATTCTTCAGTGAATGCAATTGCGATTAACAATGATTATGAAGGTACCATTTTTTTTGAAATCTTTGCGGCTGTACCTCTTGGTGCTGTAAGTGGAACAGTTAGTTACACAAATATTGGACTATCCAATGAATCAGGAACGATATCATTTTCACAAGCAAATTATGATTTAACCACAAAGGCTTATCATATCAATACAGGTGTTTTTTGTGCAGGAACTTATGCAAATCCCGAAATAAGAACTGGTAAAATCAGTACTAAAATAAACACTGAGCAAAGTTTCAATGTCAATTATTCTTATACCAGTTATGGTTATTTTGACAATGCAAATAGGCGACCACAAGGAATGAGTATTACATATTCACCTTGTTTTGATGGAAAAACAAGCGTATATGCCAATACTGAGCCAAAAGGTGATGAACACTACATTTCTTCAACAGTATTAGCACAAACTTTTAGACAGATATACCCTACAATTGGGTCTGACATTCTTCCATTCATTGCCATCAATCATCATAATTTTCCGACTCAAACATCAACAGTAAGAGCTCAAGACCTAACATCTGGTGCAATTGCAAATATTGGTCTATTAAATGTTGGTCAAAGTTATACGTATAGAGTTATAGGTTTAAAAGGTGAATCCCAAGGAGATTATATTGATGTAAGTTTTACTCCAAGCTGTCCAAATCCTCAAATATCAGCATCAAAAGCTTTACTTTGTTACGGAGAAAGTAGTACATTAACAGTCAATGGCTGCACAGGAAATGTCTGTTGGGAAACAGGACAAATTACACAAAGTATTATTGTCAAACCTACTTTAACAACTACTTATAAAGTAGTTTGTACCACAACTGAAGGTGATTATAGTTCATCAAGCTATGTAGTGAAGGTTTTAAATAACAATACCATTGTTAGTATAATATCAAACAAGCCCGATAATACTATTCTTCCAAATGAAAATATTGCTCTAACTGCAAGCGGTTGTAATGGTGGACAAATTATTTGGGTAAATGGCTTTACAGGAACGACACAAATCGTCAATCCCGGTCGTACAACTGAATACTTCGCATATTGTGATATTGGCGGATGCCGTTCAAGTATTTCTACAATAAAAGTTAATGTAGTCCCACCTACCCCATCTGTAATCAGCAATAATGCCGAATTTTGCGAAACGACCTCTAATAGTGTTATCCTTTCCGCAAGTGCTTGTAATGGCACTTATTTCTGGAGTACGGGAGCAATAACTGATATAATTCAAGTTCCAGCCCAAACCAATATTTACTGGGTTGTCTGCCGTGTGGGTGGCGTTGATTCAGAAAAAAAGTATATCAAACTTAAATATTAAATAATTCAAATCACAATAAATCAAAAAACTCTACCAATGAAAAATATATTATTAACTATCTGTCTTTTTGTTATTGCATTTGTAACTACTGCTCAAACCAATGATACGCTCATTGTTACAATTAACAAATTGCCTATTGCTCCTACTTTAGTGGCTACACCAACGACAATTTATGCAGGTCAAACTGCTACTTTATCGGCAACGGGTTGTGCTGGCTCTGTTATTTGGAATACTACCCCTGCTCAAACTGCAAGCTCAATTGTGGTTAGTCCTATTGTAACTACAAATTATAGTGCTTTTTGTCGTTCCTCTAAAAGCTGTGACGGACCAAGTTCTCAAATTAGTATAACTGTTAATTCAGTTCCTTCTCCTACGGCATCCCCTGCGGAAATTTGTGAGGGGGCATCTTCAACTTTATCTGCGACTGGCTGTACTGGTGGTACTTTTACTTGGAGTAATGGCTCTACTGGTGCATCAATTACGGTTTCACCTACTGTTACCACTACTTATAGCGTAACTTGTACACAGACAGGAATTGGCACATCATTTCCAGCGAATGCTACTGTAACTGTAAACCCTAAACCTGTTGCCCCTACCCTATCAGCTTCACCTATAACCATTATCAATGGATCTTCGTCAACTTTATCTGCAACGGGTTGTGCTGGAACTGTAACATGGAGTACTACACCTGCTCAAACAGCTACGAGTATTACCGTTTCTCCCAATATTACAAAAATATATAATGCTACTTGTACTTCTGCAAAAGGCTGTGTTAGTCCATCAGCGTCTATAACTGTTACTGTAAAAACTCCTATTCCGACAGTTGCAGCATCTGCACCCGAAGTATGTCAAGGCATTCAAGTTACACTTACTGCAAGTGCTTGTTCGGGGACTTACGAATGGAATAATTTAGCAACAACGCCAAGTATTACAGTAGATACTCAGGCAGGAAGTATTTGGTATGTAGTATGCAAAGATTCGGCTGGAACGTCAGAAAGAAAATACATCAAGTTGAATCTAAAATAATTCAAAATTTCTTAAAAATGAATATTTTACCAAAAATAACATTGATTTTACTTGCCTCATTAAGTGTAATGGGGCAAGTACCTACTGATACTATTAAGGTTGTTATCAACGGTTATCCTGCTGCTCCATCAGTATCAGTAAATGGGGCAACTATTGTAGTTGGCAATTACACAACATTAAACGCCAGTGGTTGTAATGGCTCTTACTTATGGAGTACGGGTGCTATATCTCAATCTATTACTGTTAATCCCACAATTTATACAGAATATAAAGTTAGATGTATTCAAAATGCCTGCCAAGGGCCAGAAGCAACAGCTAAGGTTAATGTTATTTCTCCTAACTCAGAAGTTTGGGCAGGTCTTGACAAAATTTGTAAAGGGGAAAGCACAAAATTATTCGCGAAAGGTTGTAGTGGCACTTATAAATGGAGTACAGGGGAAACGGGCGAAAGTATTAGCGTTACCCCTACTCAAACAACTCAATACAGTGTGATATGCTCAACAAAAGCTAGCGATGGCTCTCCTGCTAATATTACTGTAACAGTTTTTAACTTACCCAATAAGCCTGTCATATTTGGAGATACATTGATAACAAGCGGAAAAACTGCAATATTAAAAGCGGTCTGTTCGTCAAGTACTGTAAAGTGGCATACTGGAGAAACTACTGAAACAATTACCGTCAAACCTTCTGTAATTACATGGTACAAGGCTTTTTGTATTTCTTTAAATGCTTGTGTTGGTTCAATAGATAGCATCAGGGTAAAAGTTTCAACTCCCCCAATTGTGATAATTCCAGAGGTCTACCCTGTTAAAATTATAGATAAGAGGAAAACGATTGAAATATGTGAAGGAGAAAATCCAAAATTAAACTTAATAGCTTGTGAAACATCCTCAAAAGTCATTTGGAATACTGGCGAAACAACAAGGTCTATTTTTATTAGACCAATCAAAAACACTTCTTATTGGGCATCATGTACTGACATAGTTGGAACAAAGTACGATTCGCTTGATGTAATTGTATTTCCAAAACCAAAAATCACGCTTAGTAGTGAAACAGGCACCGTTAAAACAATTATCGGCAAACCTACAACATTGAAAGTGTTGGGCTGTAATGGAAAGGTAACTTGGATTGCTGACAATAATGTAAATATTATTAGTTCAGATACACTTCAAGTTATACAGAATGTGCCAAGTAAAACATATAGGGCATTCTGTACCAATCTAAATAGATGTAATTCAGATACTTTAAAAATTATTGTAGTTGCAATTCCGCCAAAACCAAAACTTGAAGTAAATGAAGAAGGAAAAACCCAAAGTAAGGTAGCTGTTTGTGAAGGCTCAAACATAGAAATAAAAGCTACTGGATGCCCATCTAATACAAATTATATTTGGGAAATAGCAAGAGCAGATAATACAAAAGAACCCTATAAAGGCGATGTTTACAATGGCGTATTCTCTCAAAGAAACACCTATGTTGTTTACTGTTCTTATAAAGAAAACGCAAGTATAAAAGGGGATACCGTAAAGTTAAGCCTTACTCCTACCCCTATCACCTTAGAAAATGTAATTGTTTATCCCAACCCTACTTATGATGTGATAAAGATTACATCGGATGGCTGCCTTAAAGGAGTAAAATTGAAACTTTGGGATATATCAGGCAGGCTTTTATATGAGGGAATAGGTATTGAAGAAAAAAACATTCTCCAACTTTCTTTGGGTGATTTACCAAGTGCTGAATACATCCTACAAATTATGTCAGATGAAACTCGGAAAACCATCAATAAACTTATTTTAAAAGCAAACAGAAAATGAAAAACATAAAAATAATATTATTTGTTTTGTGCGTTGGTTTTAAAACTAGTGCACAAACCCTAGAGAAAGTTAATCCTAATCGGATACCTGTTTCTTCATTGCAAACACTATTGCTTACCAATAACCCCAGCAATGGAGCATTGGGAAATGCAGGAGTTGCGTCTGCTCCTGACATTACGAACTGGACAATGAATGTTGCCAAAAATACATTTCAAACCGAAAAAAATGCCATTTCTATTTCCTATATGCCCAATGAAACGAGACTTATTAAAGGAATGGCCATGTATAGCATTACTGGTTATTCTGCTTTAAAAAAAGAAAAATTTGGTACAGTTTCTTATAACGTTTCCAATTATAATTTTGGGAGTGCTGAATTACGAGATAACAATACAAATTATTTAGGAACACATTCATCGAACGAATTATCCTTAAAAATTGGTTACTCGAAAAGATTAGGTAATTACACTTCGGGGGGGATAGCTATTGGGTATTATCGTTCTAATTTATTTGGGTCTCAATCTTTGTTAGATAATTATTTTAAACCAGCAAGTGGCTTAAACGCTGATATTGGCTTCTATAGGAATGGTTATAATAAGACAAAAGATGGATATTTCAATTATGGGGTCTCAATTATCAATATTGGTGGTAAAGTAAGGTATGGGGACGAAAAAATGCAATCATACGCACCGATTCAATTTAGAATTGGCTCAAGCTATAACTATTTTTTTGATTCCAACCATGAAGACAAGTTTTCATTCAACTTGGACATGACTAAAGATTTAATACCAACGCCCAAAGGCTCTGTTGAAACTGAAAAAACTAAAACTAAAAGTGAATTAGGTATCATGTTTTCTTCATGGGCAGATGCTCCAAATGGATTTAAAGAAGAAATGCAAGAGGTACGATTCCATTTTGGGGCTGAGTATTTACATAAAAACACATTGGCTGCACGAGCTGGATACCAACATGAAAACAAATATAAGGGTGACCGAAAACAATTAGGCTTTGGCTTAGGTCTGCACGAAATGGGAGGTGAAGATATAAAATTCAATGTAGATGCTTCTTACTCCGTTTCAGTTTTCAGTAGTACAGGGATTGCTCCTACTTTCAGACTCTCAATAGGTGCTTATTTTGGTGGAAAGAAAATCGCTACTAGCGAAGATAATCAGATATATAGCAGAGAAAATAGAAAAGCAAAAGTAAAGACAACAGAATCAAACCCTGTTGTTTCAAAAAAAACTAAAAAGAAACAAAGATATCTAACAAAACGATTTTAATACATTCCAGTTAAACAGCACCGCAATTAGAGATAAAAAGCCCTCGATATGATACTGGGGGCTTTTTATATATAACAAACAAATATATTAATTAAACACAAACAATAATCCAAAAGATAATAACATCAGCATGGTAGCTATAAATAGCACGTACTTGCTTCGTCTATCAAGTGATTTTATCTCAGAAACTACATTTTTATTTTTCAAAAGTCTATATCGAGCGAAGATTTTTAATATTTCACTCCATCTTGTAGGAGTAACACTTTTTTCTTCACTTTCATCAGCGACAATGTTAATATTTTCAAAATCAATCATGAAAAAACCATCATATTTTTTCATCAAATAAGTCTTTGCATCTTCTATATTATCAGCCTTAATAACTTGTTTTAAAAGAGATACTCCTCCCCCATTTTCGTTATAAGAAAAATGTATTTTAAATTGTTGCATTGTTTAGATAATTTTAAATATAAACTTAAATATACAAAAAACACACGCAAATACAGCATAATTAATCAAAATACAGCCAATATCTAACAATCAAATGTAGCAAAGGAAAACAGGCTTACTTGAGCCGCATCGCTGGCGAAAGTGTGCCTGTGTGCAATGAAAGCATTAAAAACCAAAGCAAGGAATTAGAGAGGAACGAACGATTGACGGCGTGGTTTTTATTGCTGAAATGCTAGCAAAACTAAAATCAGACCTTATTAATAATCAAATGTAGCAAAGGAAAACAGGCTTACTTGAGCCGCATCGCTGGCGAAAGTGTGCCTGTGTGCAATGAAAGCATTAAAAACCAAAGCAAGGAATTAGAGAGGAACGAACGATTGACGGCGTGGTTTTTATTGCTGCAATGCTAGCAAAACTAAAATCAGACCTAATTTAGCTTAGGCATAGAAACGACAAGGAAACCTTTTTCGATTACCTTTTGTAAGAATGAATGATATTTTGATATATAAAATGTTAAATCAACTATTAAAGAAAAGTTTTTGAGATAGTTTTATCATATCTAAAAACGGACGTTTAATATACGCTTTTTGTATATAACTGATAATCAATAGATTACATGATTTTTTTAAGTCTAATTGATGAAGTCAGACCAAATCAGTAAATAATAAGATTTAATTATCCGAAAGTTGATTTTGAACTTCAAGTACAAAGTTTACCGTAACGCCACAATCTTCTGCAATTTCTTCAATTGTCGCTTTGCCTCTCGCAAGCATTTTTTTTATAACTTCAAATGCCTTTTCTTGTTTGGCTTTTTCAATTTTTTTATTTTCATTTTTAAGTACCAACGCATTAGCTGAAATAGTCATTTCATACGCTAAACGCTGTTCTTGAGACATAGCTTTTTTGTCCACTTCATGTATTGCTACTTGAAGCCATTCCTCATTCCAAAATTGAGGATACTGACTTGATTTGGTTACTTTATGCAAATTCTTCATCGTGTATATCAATTTATCTAAATTGGTTTGAATGTCTTTTAAATTAGTTTTAAATTTATCTAATTCTACAGTCACAAACGTCATTTGGTCGTCAATTAGTTCCCCTTTTTCGTTCCGTAGCATTGCAATATTATGATAATCAGTAATATCCGAAAAAATGTTGCTCGCCAAAATTCCGATACAATAAATCTTTGGTAAGCCTTCAAAAGTGTATTTTCCTATTTTTATAAGCGTATTGAAACGATAAAGAGCATAAAACTTCATGCGTTGAATAAACTCTGGGTATTCGCTCAACTGCATTTCTACGATAAAATGATTACCGTTTTCATCAGTACAAGCCAAGTCGTAAATGCCACTCCGACTATCTTTTGTAAGTGCTGAAATGTCATTTTTGACAAATTTAACTTCACTAATAGGCACAGGCGAATCAATCAGAGCCTGTAAAGCCTTTTTCAAAAATCGAGTGTCCGATTCATTACCAAAAGTTGCCTTAAATCCATAATCTGAAAGTAACGAAATAAACCGTTCCTTTTCGTTATAAAGTTCATTTTCCATCATGCAATTTAATTATTTTCGGTTACGTTTTTCCGCCTAACGCCAAAATTATCAATGTCTTTTTCTTTTAAAAGTAAAAATTTGAGAAAGGATTTATTTTGAAATTTGCAGGTTTGCATGATACTCACAAGTCTCAAATAGTGAGGAAACTGATTACCTCTAAAGGAACCAGATATTTTTCTTTGTACACAAATATATCTTATGCCGTTTTCAGCTGTATTATTATGCCAATTTATTTCATCATTCGAAATAAATACAAAAAGACTATCCTTATATCGTTCAAATCGTTTTTGATAAAAACTCGGATTTATAAATTTTATCATAACTGGAAAACCTTTCAAGTTTAAGCAAGTCCAAGTTTTTGATGTTGCTCCTGATAGCCTAAAAGTTTGGCTGAAATTACCGTTGCTGAAAATGCAAATACAATCGGCTACGGATTTGAATTACTTTGAGGGAGCGGTAATGAGAACTGGAAAAAGCATCGAAAAGGAGTTTATACAGGGTTTTGACTTCTTTGTCGAAAAGAAAGACAATTCAGCCAAAAAGCAAGAAATTGAGGTTCTGGAGATACAAATAGCATCGCAACGCTCGGAATACAACAACGAAGTCGGGCGAATCTCGAGAGAGCTGCGAAGCGTCGAAGACGAATTGCGGACTGGCAACAACAACTACGCTCGCATGAGCGACTACCAAAAAGGTGTTTGGCAACGAGAAAGCAAGAACTTAGAAAGTCAGATTAAGACTCTGGAGCGTGAAATAAACCGAAAGCCCTCTCTAAACTTGCAAGACGATTTAATGCGTCTGGAAGGTTTAAAAAGGGCTTTGAAGTCCGATGAAATTCGAGTCAGTGGGAATTTTATGGTTTGGGAGTGGTGACGGTTTTCGGGCTTTCTCTTTATAATAAATGCTCAAAAGGTTTCCGTCCGCCGAAACAAAAAACAGATTAGATACAAAGTTTCATGGCTTGGCTTTCAGCCACCACGAATGCGAGTTGTTGAGCGATGGCTATTTGCTTACGAGTTACTGTCTTCTATCGTTTGGTCTACTGTTTTAGTGTTGTCCATTGCAATAAATTATATTATTACCAAAATACTTAATATTATTACTTTCTCCTACACTGATTCGACCCGATTTTGCAATATTTTTAGGTGTGGGAATTCCTACTCCATTATCTATTACGTTTCGCATTACTTTTCTTTGGTCGTAAGTGTATGATTGCCAATATCCACCATAATCTAAGGGTGTAAATGAGGTAAAACGGATTCCATCACAATTAATTCTGTCATAAAATGTTGGTTTGTTTGAATCTGGTGTAGGCAGATATAATGGAATATCTTTTATTTGAGGTTCAGAACATATGCTAAATGGATGATTTAGATTGAGATAATGCCCAAATTCGTGCGGAAATGGACCTATTCCTTTATCCATAACTATGTAATTAACTGGCGTAGAACTTATATTACCTCCAATTTGAGTAAAGCCAGCATACCCCGCAGCACCCCCTTTAAGTTTATCAAAAATATAGAAATTAACATATTTATTTGGATTCCAAAAGTTTTTTTTGATAATCTCTAATACCTCATCTCCAGATTTTTCTCCAAGTGGGGAATCTATTTTATGAATTCCTGCAATGGGCAAGGTTGTTCCGTCAGGAGCTTTTTCTTCTAAGTACAATTCAATAAAAGTATCACACTCATTTGCATCACGTAGGTTTCCTTTTACCCTATTTCTCAAAATGTCATTTGTCAGATTAATTTTTTCTTTTAGAAAAGGTACGCTGTAAAAACGTTGCGAAACCGACTTATAGCTTTCTAAATCGCCAATTACATGAACTATTACTGGTAGTTTAACAACTTCATATTCTATTGACTGTCTTGCAGTGATTTTTATTACATTACTTTTTATGTCATTTATCTTTGCAAAGATATTATATTCACCACTTTTGGTTGTTTTAAATTCAAGTCCATCAATTTTTAGGTTATTAGCATAAAATACTGGAGTAATATTTTTTACAGGTTGATTATTTTCATCAAAAATGCTATATTCAAAAGTTAGCCTACTTTTTCCATCTGCTATCATTAGAGCAGATACAGAGGTTTGACCAAGTTCAATTGTTATTTTATTCTTGCTTTTGAGTTCAATTGTTTTTGAACATGATGAAACAACAATCGTGAAGAAAAGAAATAATATCTTGTTCTTAATTTGAAAAATATCCATTATTTTGTCCATACATTTTGGTTTTTTAGCTTTCGCCCAATGACTATATATAAGCAACAGTTGCGAACAACCTACAAACTTAGTGAATAGACGCAACTAAATAATTCTAACAACCAATATATTTATCCTACGGTAATTACAAATACGTATTAACAAAACCTACGCTTTATAAATATTTACAGTAAAACTCGGAGAGTAATTTATTTACTCTTTTTATCTTCAAATAAGGTGGTGCTGTTTACCTACAATCGGTAACGTTAGTGGCAGCGAGAAAGCAAGAACTTAGAAAGTCAGATTAAGACTCTGGAGCGTGAAATAAACCGAAAGCCCTCTCTAAATCTTGAAGACGATTTAATGCGTCTGGAAGGCTTAAAAAGGGCTTTGAAGTCGGATGAAATCCGAGTCAGTGGGAATTTCATGGTTTGGGAGAAATAACAAATTGCATTTACAATGAGTATTTATATTTTGGAGCTTTTAATTTTTGTAAAATCTCTTTGCCTTCATTTTCTTCAATAAATTCAAGTTCCGTTCTTGCTGTCGCAACTCCCAATTTGACTTTTTGCTTTATATAATACGTCTTTCCAGCTTGAGGATTTATAGTAAGCATATCTGTATTTTCAGATTTACTTATAATTGTTAATTCTCTACCCTCTGGCGTTACATTCCAAGCCAAATAGCTTTTGGGTCCAAGTTTGCCAATTAACTTTTCTTGATAAATCTTAAATTTTACTGCGGAACCAAAAGAAGAAGGTCGTAATACATAAATTGTTGCCATTGCTTTGTCATTTGGTTGTGCCATTTTATTGTATTGAAATGTGCTTGCACAACTGCTCAATATCAAGCTTACAACTACTATTAGTAATTTGATTTTCATTTTTTTTTATGTTTATTAATTTTCTCTTACTCTTAAGGATTTTCGGAATACTCCATTTTTTTTATTTTTTTGTTTAATTTGCCACTTTAGGTGGGCAGCCTGCTTTGAAAGCTGTGTTGTTTAACTTACCACCAACTAATATATATACTCAACAAACTGCGTAAAGTCACAAAATCTAAGGAATAGACGCAATTAATTATTTCAAAGCACAAATATTTATCATACGTGGTGAAGTCAGACCAAATTAGTGATTTTATGATACGAATATTCGAAAATAGTTTTTGCTCGTAATACATTGATAATATAATAATTATACCATTTTTGCGTAATGAAAGATGATGAAATTCGAGTGAGTGGGAATTTTATGGTTTGGGAGTGGTAACGGATTGGGGCTTGGCGATGGTGGCTGATTAATACCTCGAAACTTAATACGAAGAACAATGGATGAAAGAGACTACAATGATATGAACGAAGAACTGAACCAGCTATCCTTTTCAGGTCTTCTTAGCTGCCGTATTATTAGCGGTTGCTCTGATTGTCCATTCAATTATGAATACGATATGGCAGTTGGTTATGGCTGTAAAATAGATACTGAAAATAGAAGTATTAGGCAATCTAAAAAATATCAACCTATTACACCAGATTGGTGTCCAGTTAAAAAAGGTAGTGTAGTTATCAAATATGGAAGCTAGCGTTTTCGGGATTTGAGATTGTCGGACTTTCACCATAAATATTAATGCAGGGCACAAAATCCCGCCTATTGCAAGTAAGCTTTAGCTACCGAAAATATTCTCTTGCTACTTTGAATTTGAAACCAAATAGAGCCTTTGGAAAATATGGTATTGGCATCATACTTTTATTAAGTTTTACCTAATTTTTTTCATAGCCTGGTCTCACAAACTAAAGGTTTAAAAAACTTTTAGTTTGTGAGACTAATTGATGAACGCTATTGACGTTCGGTCGTTAAATCTAATATATCTAATTTCATTAGTGTTTTTATAGAAAAGTGATTTACATCACAAAAACTGAAATTAATCTCAACAGATACTTAATTTCGAGAATTTACTGGCAAAAAGGATTGTTAAATGATTTTTCTGGACAAATTTTGAAGTTTTTAGGACAAAATAAATAAATCGTTATAGCCTTCATATTGTTTATAGCCTGTATTTTTGTAGGTAAACCTTATAATTATATTACTAAATTCTAACAGAACAGTGAAGCATCTTAAAGTAGACACAAAACTTGGTTTTTTCTTACAAAATAGCTGGTAAAGAGCAACGGAAAAATTGTTTTTTGCTACTATATACTTTCATAACTCTCTTGGAAAACACCTTAAAGTATTTCAACTTTTCTTTAATAAGACAAGTTGATGAATGCCATTGACGTTCGGTTGTTAAATAGAAAATAAATGAAAAGGCATGATTCATGAGCTTTTTTCTAATTTTTAAAAATATCGCCCCACAATATTACTTTTTAGCATTCCAAGTCTCGCTGATATTCATGGTTTTAAAACTTGGTGTCAAGCTATTATAGAAAATACAGGCATTTATCACTAAAACTATAAAACCCAAAAAGCATTAAAAAAACCGCTATAATGAAAAAAACGCTTATTTTACTTTCAATTTTAACCTCCTTCGCTGTATCTGCCCAATCAATCGAGATAAATCCTAATGGAGGCACTAATGCTTCGGCCATTCTAGATTTAAAATCAACTACCAAAGGCTTTTTGCTGCCCCGCATGACCAATGCACAAATGAGGGCTATTCCAAGTCCTGCACAAGGTCTTCTTGCCTTTTGTACTGATTGTAGCACTAATGGTGATTACTATTTTTACAAAGGTACGGCTTGGGTTGCTTTGGGTTCCACAACCGTTTCGGTCTCCACTACTATGGGGTCTGTAAGTGATAATTCTAATGTAAACGGTGCAACCATTACAAATGGCGTGTTAAATTTGGCACCAGCCAATGCAACCAATCCAGGAATCATTACTACAACTACTCAAACGATTGCTGGGGTAAAAACTTTTAGTAATGGTATTGTAGGAAATGTAACTGGAAATGCAGCTACAGTAACGACCAATGCTAATCTTACAGGTGTGGTTACAAGTAATGGTAATGCAACATCAATAGCCAATGGAGCCATTACTAATGCAATGTTAGCGAATGGTGCGGTTGCGAATTTATCGGGCACCAACACAGGAGACCAAATATTGCCAACCTTGTCGAGCTTGGGGGCAGTAGCTTCTAATACAGCAATAACTGGTGCAACGAATACAAAAATCACCTACGATGCCAAAGGTTTGGTAACAGCGGGTGCCGCTGCAACAACAGCTGATATAGCGGCTTCTACTAATAAAAATTATGTTACCGATGCACAACTAACAGTAATTAGTAATACTTCGGGTACCAATACAGGTGATAATGCCGTGAATAGTTTATATAGCGGATTAGTGAGTAATGCAACCCATACGGGCGATGTAACAGGTGCCACTGTATTAAACATTGCAAATGATGCAGTTACAACAGCAAAAATTGCAGCTGGTGCCATTACAGATTCGAAAGTTACAGATGTAGATGCTTCAAAAATTACAGGAACATTGCCAGTTTCAAAAGGCGGAACAGGAACAACAAATGGTTCAATTACTGGAACGGGGGCATTAACTTTTGCGGCTGGTGGTAGTAATCAAAATATTTCAATTACACCGAGTGGAACTGGAAGTGTAGGAATAGGAACTTTAAGCCCCAATACTACAGCTGCTTTAGATGTAACATCTACTACCAAAGGTTTTTTGCCGCCTCGTTTATCCTCTGTTCAGAGAAATGCTATTACAAACCCAACTGAAGGATTAGTCATTTACAATTCTACAAGCCATTGTTTGGAAGTTTATCGTGGTGCTGGTTGGTTTAATCTATGTGATAATGTTTTTGTAGGAAGGCCTTTGAATTTAGTATTAGGAGGGATTTCCAATGAAGTTTCAGCAAATATCCAACAAACCACAGACGGAGGTTATATTATAGCAGGGACTTCGGCTTCTTCAGCCAATGGAGATGTTTCGGGAACTAATCATGGGTATAATGATTTTTGGATAGTAAAATTGGATGCTTTAGGTAATATTGTTTGGAATAAATTATTGGGTGGTAGTAGTAGTGATTTTGCAAGTTATATTCAACAAACCACAGACGGAGGCTATATTATATCAGGGTATTCGTATTCTTCAGCCAATGGAGATGTTTCGGGAACTAATCATTGGTTAAATGATTTTTGGATAGTAAAATTGGATGCTTTAGGTAATATTGTTTGGAATAAATTATTGGGT
>JAFEIL010000478.1 GCA_017495105.1 Emticicia sp.
ATACTACATTGCTAAGTTGTCCATCTGATTCTCCGATTTCGTCACCTTTGTTTAGTTTACCCAATTCTTTGTTGCTTGTGCTTGGGCCTGAACGAAAGTTTACACCATTTCCTGTTGAATAGTATGTTTTTATGTTTGAAACTACTGGTTTTGAAACTGGTAGTTCAACGTTTAAAAATGCTGGATCTATCCATGCGGCAACCGAATTGCTGAAACCTGGCTGAATTACTGGCTTATTGAAAAGCACAAAAACCATTAATTTATCACCGAACCATTGAAACTTTTGTATTTTACCTATTTTTTCACCTTGTGCGAAACGAACCAATTCTCGGCCATCTTTGCCGTAGGATGTCTTTGGCAAATTATAGCTTTTCAAAAAAATCGTTGGGTTATTTGCTGCCGAAACAGTATAACCGAATCCTGACTTTGAATTGAAGCTACTAAGTGTGCCTATGTATTTGAGAAGGTTTTGCATACGTCTGTTTATAATAATGGCGTAGCAATGTACATTACTACGCCATAATGGTAGATATATTTAAGATTTCAGTATCTTATGAATATCTTTGAGATTTTGATTTGCTTTGTCCTTTTTTACGATTCCAAATCATGTTTCGTGGATCCCAAATGATAAACGTTGCTAATCCTGCGATTACGCCACCGATTGTCCATTGACGGCTTGTTAAGCCTAAGAAAGTTTTTGTTTCACTTCCTGGAGTTTGGTTTCCTGTTACGAGTGGACCAGGAACTGCATCGAAAGTACCTGTAACTGGATTGAAATAATTCATCCATAGGTGATTGCCATCTGAAGAAATTTTATTTTCTACGGCTGTTGATGCGAAAGATGGTGTTGGAAAAGATGCAACTTGTGGGTCAAGATATACTCCGCCTTCATCCAAACGAACTTGTGGCAAACCCATTGCTGCTGCTGAATCTCCTACGTTTGACAAGCCAAAATAGCTTTTCAAAGTCGCGGTATCAGATATGTATTTCGCTTGTGCTGCTGTTTCTGTGATTCCACGCAAAGACAAATCTGTTGCTGGATGTAATTTTACACGATTTAAGCCTGGCTTCTGAATAGCTAAAATCAACAATCCTGTTACAGAATCTTTAACTGGTGTAATTACGTGAAGAGCTTCAATACCTGATGACTGTGTCTGTGAGGCCTTGTAGTTTGCGATACCAATCTGCTTTGATACGCTTAATGAAATATTTGGCATATTGCTTTTGTTTTATTGTTTGCGTTATTTTCGCATCAAATTTTCAACCTTTCATTTGCACCTTTTTATGACATTTCGACTATGTCCGTTTAACTCCTAAAATATCAAAGAACTTACTTGTTTTTGCAACTGTTTTTTCTTATTACGTAGTAATAGTTTTTTCGGGGTCTGGTGGAGTGTCTTTTAAAACTATTTCTACGATGTATTTTACCATGCTTTTGCTGAGCTTTCTACGCCAATTTTTAAAGCCCATTTTTTTTAAATTTTCAGTATGTGTTTCATCAAATAGGGCATAGAAAGTTCGGTAGTCGCAATCGTCGTAATATTCTTTTATTATTACTCCGACATTAACTACTTTGTATCTTTTGGTTTTATGATTATAGACTAAACTCACGTAAAAGATGGATTTTCGTTTTCGCTTTCACCCATGCTGGCTGTTTGGGTTGCTTTGTTTTGAAAATAATAATTTGTTGGGTCAATGAATTTATTAGTGGCTCTGTCTTTATGCTCAACGTGGATATGGGGCAACATTCCCGAACTGTGGGCGATGCTTATATCTTGTGCGTAGCCAATTAGCTGACCTTTTTTTACAATATCATTGGTTTTTACCGTCGGTATGATATATAAAATATCAACTTCGAGTTTACCATCATCAGTAAAAATCTTGATGCCTTGATATGTTGCTTTACTGTTTGGATAAACCGTATTTAGAAAAACGGCTGTTCCTGAAAATGGTGCGTAAACTTTGTCACCAGGTGAAACTATCAAATCAATGCCTTTGTGTTCGTTGTATGGTGGCGTTCGGCTACTGCCATAGTTACCATTTCCCTTTGCATCAACTCTTATTTTTAGTTTTTCTAATATTTTCCGTTCTGGCCTTACAAATCGCCACATCATGCCGAGTAAAACAACTCCACCACCAACTGCTCCAGCAGTAATTAATTTTGTTTTATTTTTCATCGTTAAAATAGTTTTGAATTATGGTGTTTGTAGAAACCAACAAAGTGTCTTTTTTCAATAAAGTCATTGGGTTTTTCTCAACGCCTTTAAATATTACGTCAAAACCCGATATATGTATTTCCTCGCCTTTTTCATTACTAAAAATTTCTTTTCCCAAAACATCGCTTGAATCTTCATCTAAAGAAAAACCGATTGATTCGAGAAACTCTAAAAATTCATCAGAAGTTTGTTTAAGAAATGGCTTTGATACTTCAAAAATATTATTTGGCACTTCTTGCTTGATTGTTTTTACGATGCTTGGCTTTTGTGCTTCGATTTCTACTTTTGGGGTGCTTGGTAGTGGTGTTTCGTTGGTGTTCTTGGTTTGTTTCATTCGACGAAATACTTCTACTGCTACTCCAATCAGTATTGCCGTAATTATGCCACCAAAAAAACCTAACCAAAAACCACCACCATTATTTTTATTTTTTCCATTTGGCATGGGTGGCTCAATCATGTGATTTTGAAAACCTCCAAATTGGTTCGGGTACTGATATTGCTGTTGATACATTTTTCCTATTGTTTATTGTTTGATTTATTTTTTAATCGAAATATTCGAGCGTTGTTTTTGTGATAATTTTGCCGTCTGTATTTTCTCTTGTTATCAAGCCTGTTGTTTTGTCATACATTCGCCATGACCATTTTTGGGATGCTGGGCGTTGCTTGTTTTCTTGCTTTATTTCCATCATGAGTTTTTGAATCTCATATTGCTCTGGCACCTTTTCGGGTATTTTGGGTTGTGCCGTTTCTTTGATGAGATACACGTCGGTCATTTCAAGCAAATAGGGGCAAGCCTTACCGAAAGTGTGGATTTGATAGAAAATATCATTGCAATTGTTTTTCGGGGTCATTATTATTCCAAGTCGTTCGGCTGGTGGATTGCTTGCATAAAGATTTCCTAAATCGTCAAGCAGTATGCAGCTATTACGTACCCATCTTGCACAAAACGCCATTGCTTCGTCGAATTCTTCAATCGAAGTCCAAGTAACGAGGGTCATTGTATCGTTTTCAAGATTTGCGTATTTTTTCATAAAATCGCTTACGTTCATCGACTTTGTTTTATACCCTGCTATTTTGCCGTAGGTTTTTAGATTTTGTCGTGAATCGAAAATGATTATTCGCTTACCTTGTGCAAATAATGTGACGGATAACATCAGGCATAAATAACTTTTGCCTGTATTTTTATCGCCTACTGCAATCCAGTTTTTGCCGACTGATTCATCGTCCTTTGTATGCGTATATGGCATCTCCGAATACTTTTAAATTTGAACCTAATAATCCCGAAATATTTAACCCGACTAAATTCCACGTTATTCCCCATGTCGAAGGCAGTTGTAGCGTTCCTGTATCTCGCTGGTGTTTTAGTTCGGCTGTTTTAATGCGAATGAGTAGGCTTTCAAAATCTTTGATACTCATTGCCGATTCTTGTTCTTCCACTTCGATTAATCTATCAAGTCGTTCGTTTGCATCTTGATACGCTTGCTTTTCTTCCGGTGTTGGATCTTCGATTTCATCAAACTTGCTTAATATTTCTTCGTCACGAACTTTGTTTTTTCTTAGTACTTTTACCAAGAAATACTTCGCACCTTCTGATAATACTTGTTGTACTCGAACTTGAAAAAGTACAGAAAGTTTTGCTAAATCGCCTATTTCACCATCTGACATTTCGACGGCATTCATTCTTGGTTGGCTGTGCCAATTGCTTGGCAATAAGCCACCACCGTTTGCGTATTGTGGTGGATATTGCGGAAACATTTGTTGTTGTACTCCGTATGTAGGTATTCCCGAATACGGTGCTTGTGCTTGCGGTGTTGGCGTTACTACTTCTTTGGTTAGTTCTGGTCGGCCTGTAACACCTGCAAACCTGTTGAGTATATTTTCTACTGATTCTGTCATTGTTTTTTGAACTTATTAAGGATTGTCTTTAAAATGCCATTTTTGAAAAACTTAACGGCTAAATCTTTCCATGCGTGACTGAATGTTTCAAGCCTTACGAATATGTCTTTTTCATACTCATAATCGTCAATTATTTTCCGAACCATTGGCTTTAGTGTTGCCGTAATATTTATTTGATTGTTTTGCAATATACCTGTTCGGAGTAATGAATCGAGTATGATACGCATCTCGGCATTGTTACGCATTGTTACGTCAAGGTGATACGCTTTTTCGTGGCGTAATGATTCGTTTTCTTGGCGTAATGATTCGTTTTCCGTAATTATTTGCCCGATTCTTTCTTCGGTCATTTTCGTTACGGTTTTTATCTTATAACCGTCTCCGTCGTTTTCTACTATTGCAACCCTATTCTGTATCTCAGCCATATTGCAAGTTTGTTAATGTTAATATCCATGTCGAGCATTTGTATATATTCGGCAAATTGTGGGAATAACAATGAAAATGCGGCTTCCCTTTGCGAAATATCCGCCATATTCGCCATATTGTTGGCGTATGGCGTGGCGAAACCATTGGCGGATGGCGTGGCGAAACCGTTGGCAGATTGAGTGGCGAAACCGTTGGCGTTTGGCGTGGCGAAACCATTGGCGTTTGGTGTGGCGAAACCATTGGCGTTTGGCTTGGGGAATTGGTCATTTGTGTATGTCGTATTTGGCGGCCAACTACTTGACGAACGATTACCAGAAACTTGTCCTTTTGGCGTAAGGTCATGGCTGTTTATTATTTCTGATAGTTGCGTAACTGTGCTTGTTAGTTTCTCATTTTCTTCAACTGTGTTGTCGTAAATGTCACGGTTTACGGTTTGCTTGTTGTTAAAGTGGCCGAGTGCAAATCTTGTGACAATTTCACGAAACAAATCACCTTCTTTGATGTCGTGGCCTTGTGTTTTCTTTTGATCAACAATTTTTGTGTATTTGGCGAAGATATAATTATCAAGGTGAAACCCTGGTCGCATCTTTGAGGATGGAATTTGATTGCGGAATACTTCTGGGTCGATGTACTCAAAATCTTTTTCGATTACTCCAATATTTATGCTCATTTGGCGAAAGTGATGGCGAAAAGTTAAAAATTATGTCAAAATTTGGTCAAAAACCAAAAGGTACGTATATTTACAGAATCCGACCCCCGTTAATACCGCACCTAATGGCTTTTTGTTGTTACAAAGTTACTTGTCTTTTCTTTGTCAAGTCAAGACAACTGACGATTTACTGACGAATTTATTACTATTTTAATATATCGAAATGACTATTACGCCATCCAAACAAGCACTCAGAGAACACTTCTCTTTAAACCGAGATAAGTTTGCCCGATTGATGAATCACGCAGGGATTTACGCAGCAAAACCCGAATTGAAGTTTAAGCACGATTTAACGAAGGCTGAATTTGAATACTGCAAGCGAAGGCTACAAAAAAAGTGTTTTGTGGTTTTGAAATGAAAATGAGAAAGCCCATTCTTAAAAAGATTGGGCTTTGCTGTTTTTATTCCTAAACAATATTTTTTATTGGTTATATAATGTTTTTTTGTTTTGCTAAAAATTCTTTTAGATTATCAATAACTTCCTCTATTGTGGCATTATCTTCTAAGTATTTCCCACCGAACAAACCTATGTTTTGGCTATGAGGATAAAACAAATGCCACGTTTCACTATTACTTATTCCAAAGTATTGACTTATTAATTTAGAATTTACGGGTTCTTCATTGAATACTAAAGAATAATCCATATTAAATCTAAACCTTGAATCTAATGCTGGCATTTCTCCTATTGCACAACCGGAGGTGCCAAAATTCAAAAATCTTGATTCTTTATTTCTTGATTGATTAGAGTTATACCATGATATATCAAATTTTTCATGTATTCTCTGACCATTTTCAAGATGATCCAGTAATTGATGAAGAGTTACGTTTTGTTGGGGTTGCATTTTAATTGAGGTTTAAATTGAAAAATTCTGATTGGGTTTTAAGTTCTTCAAAAACACCTTGCATTACATTGTGAATAAGAGGAAAAACATCATTTGAACCATCTGCATGACAAAAAAGCTCAACATCCATTGGGTCATTTATGTAGGTAGTCATTAATATTAAATTACCGCTATTCAATCCGTTTTTATCTAATATTTTTTCAATTTCAGTAAGCATTGTTTTAAATTGCTTTTCGCTTAATCTTTTCATTTTAATTGAGTTTTAGTGTTATATTTTTTACGCTGTTTTTTTTCTAAAAATAGGTTTCTTCGAGTATCATTCTAAGGATCTTAAATCCTTTATCAACAGTAATTTCCTTTTTCGTTATAGCTGCTATTATCTGCTTTCCTGTCATTTCTTTTTCAAGCATATAATACTCTTTGTTTATGTAAGCATCGGAAAAATTAAATTTTTCACCAGTTTCTCTTGATTTGATTTCTTTAGAAAAAACTACCCTTTTTAACTCCTCAATAAGTTCTTTTCTAATTTCATTAATGTAAGTTTCAATTTCCTCTATGGTCAAATCCATTGCCCTAATTTTAAACTCTAATGGCTGTTCTCTTAGTGCAAGTACAAAGGCACTATCAGTAGTATTTAGGGATATTTGCCTTCCGTTTTTTAGATCAAAGGCAATTCTATCGCCCATTCTTACATTCCAAAATATGGTTTTATCTTCATCAATAAGTGCTACTATGTAATCTAAATCATCGTCTGAAAGGTTATATCCTTTGTCACAAAAATGCCTATATAATGCTTTAATTGTTGTCTGTTTCATGTTTTTTGTTTGTGTTTTTAATATCTTCAATATATAACTCTAAGCGAACTATTTCATGTAATAAAAAAGAAATACTACTATCAAGTATTGATTCATCGCTGCTTATTTTTCTAAATTTATTCAATGAATCAATTTTTCTATTTACCCTCTTGTTAAACAGTTCAATGAATTTATCATCATGTTTTTTCATTATGTTTTCTTTTATTTACGCTGTTTTCTTGTCTTTTCCACCTTTCACGGCTTTGTATTGACGGCCACCGAAGGGTAGTTGTGCTTGATAATTTTCTTCGAGCATTTCATCGAGATAGTCCAATTCGTTATTAATTCGCTTTAGTTCATCGCTTTCTGTTTTCCAATCTTGGTACGCTTCCGATTCTTCCAAATTAACTTTGGCTTTTGCAACAAGCTCTTTTTGCTGTTTGCGTTGAATTAATAGTTTTGGACGTTCTTTTATTATTTCGTCTGAGGTTTTTATTGGTTCGGAGTATTCAATTACTTGGTTCATTTGTTTCTATGTTTACGGTTACGCTCTCGGCTGGAGCAATTATTTGAGCAAAATTTTTGTCTTGTTGTTTTGGGTTCAAATTGGGTTTGGCAACTTCCACAAATTAGAGTTTCGAGTTCGGCTGAAACTTTTATCGGGTTTACTTCCGAAACCTTTACACTTATTGCTTTCGCTGGTGGTGGCTTGCTGGGTTGGCTTTTGAAACTGTATAGGATTTCTATTTCTTCTATTTCTATTCCGTACCGCAACCCGATGGCTTTTGCTTGGCAATATGTCGATGGCTTCCATTTTTCGGGTTCTTGATGCTCTAAGCATTCGAATAGTTTTGCAAGAACTTCGTAACCTTCTATTTTTCTACTTACTGAAAGGCTTCTCATGTTGATAGACTTGTTTGATAGTTTTTAATAATACTCTTACCAATGGGACTACTACTGCATTTCCGTATCCTTTTATAGATTCGGCTCTCCACTTTGGAAAGGTAATATTGTCCAGTTCGCTGGGAAGCCCATCATCTCCGCCACAAAGCGGGGGTTCAGTTGGGAAGTTTTTCCAGCTCGTTGTGTGCAATGTTCGCCCATCATAGTCGGTAGATTGCTCAAATTGTCTGTTCGGTGTTTTCCATCCTTTCTTAGCATTCCATTTGGCGGCATACTTGGCTGAAAATCTCTTGCTTTTGGAGTTGGAAACATCTGATTTATTATTGGAGTTAATCCCGAACCGTTTTGGCTGTTCGGATTCCATTTTATCGTATATTTCTCTTCTTCGTTTGCATTCGGTGTTGGGAGTAATCCATTCACGACCATTGATAAAGGCTTGCCACCTTGTTTGTATTTTCCTTTTCGGTTGCTTGCTGAATCTTCTGTTGGTGTTGGGAGTAATTGGGCATTTGCATAATCTTTTAGGCTTTCCGAATATCCTGCACCTGCTTTTATCATCCCTTTCTCGTCTAAATGTACTGGACCACCCATTGCATCCGATTTGATTGGTGTTGGTAGTATTCCGTTGTAAATTGCATAATCGACTATCGAGAAGTGTCTGCCATTGCCTTCTTTGTCTCGTCGGGTATATAGCGGAAGGTTGGCATCTTTCATTTGTTGTGCTATTTCTGGCCTTCCCCTTTCGGTCGTTGTTGGCGTTGGCCACAATAAACATTCTGTCTCGTCTGTGCGGTGCATTGACGGCACAAGCTGGGATAACAAAAATGATTGGTGTTCCTTTGGTATCTGTTGGAAGTATGTATCCTGCTTGGTGCAAATCGTCGATGATTCGCTTGATAACTCGTTCGTGGATTGTTTCTTGCTCCTTTTCTTGATGAAATAAGAAAGTCGCTTCATTCTCCACCTGAGCGATACTCGTTGGCTCTGAAACTCCGAAGATTCCAGCAACATTTTCGAGAATAAGCCAATCGGGCTTGCACTGTCGAATAATTCTGAAGTTTTCTGGCCATATAAAGCGTTCATCATCAACCCCCTTTTGTGTTCCTGCGACTGAAAAAGGTTGGCATGGGAATCCTGCTGTGAGAACATTGATTTTTCCATGGTATTTTGTGGCGTTAAATTTTCTAATATCTCCGTATTGGTCTGCATTTGGGAAATGGTATTTTAATATGGTTTGACAAAATGGGTCTATTTCGCATTGAAAAACGTTTTCGTATCCTTCTTGCTCGGCTGCAAGGTCGAAACCTCCAAAGCCTGTTTCAAGACTGGCGTGTGTTAGTTTCATGATCGCTCGTTTAGTTTTGCTTTGAAATAAATATCGTATAGCATCATGGTATCTACCATCGAATCAGGCCTATTTGGCGGTAACTTATCGGTTTTCATTACATTACAAAATATTTCGTTAAGGCTTGGGCCATGCTTGCTCCTGTATTTTGTTTCTGCAACATCAAACACAATTCTGAAAAACTTTTTTGTGCAAAATGTTCGCTGAAAATGAAATCCAAATACTGGCATCATATCCACGCCACTATTAACTCTTATTCTTTCGACCTCTGATAGAATGACGTTTTTATCAAAATTGGCATTTTGTATCACAATTTCGTCGGCTTGAATAACTAATTGTTCCAGATATTTCAATACTTTTAAGATTGCTACACCCATTGTTTGAATCATTTCCTCTGTAATAAGATTTATGGAGATTGCATCATTAAAAAAAGGATTTAAGTCAATGTATTTATCCATTTTTGTTATTAAATGACCATTTTCGTTTGAAAGTATGGCACTTAATTGTAGCATTCGGCATTCTTGAAAGGCTTCTATGTTTGTATAATGTGGAATTGTGCCATCATCATTTATTTTTGGCAATCCTGTTGTTTCGGTGTCTAAAAAAAGAATTTTCCTCATTGAATTGATATAAAAAAAGCGATTATGAATAGTATCCAAATTAGCAATAGGAAGGTGATAAAGCATACGTAGCTGGTTTTGTGTTCTTGTGGTTTCATTATTTTAGTTTTGTTTCAAGTTTTGGTTTTGTTTCAAATATTTCTACTTCTGTATTTGTTAAAATCGACTGGTTTGAATGATCAGTCACAATCATTATTTTGTGGCCAACTGGCGATGCGTAATAGGAGTTGGGCAGTTCGATAATTGATTTTATTTTTCGGAAATTTTTATCGTTTACTATTCTGTATGTGTCACCCTCGAGTAGTTCGTCGGCTGTTGTTTTTGTTATTGGCATTTTCATTTATGAAATATTTAATGTTATTGATTTTATTTTTTTTTGTTTGCAAGCGTATAAATACGCTTGCATGAAATCGTTAATATTAATGCCTTCGTCAATCAGATATTCGATTGCGTTGTTTTTGCCTAACATTTTCGATTCGATTGTTAGATTGTACTTTTCTGAGTGAATGTCTAACTTCTCGTTTACCGTCCACTCGCCAAATTGTATCATGCTGCATCTTTGTCGTTGTTTATTTTAGGACTATACTCAGGGTACAAATTGGCGAACAGGTTTTTATAATGCTGGTCGTAGGCTTCGTACATTGGTGGTGCTATATCTTTTAGTATTTCGGAGCATTTATAGGCTTTCACCTTTGTTTTTCCGTTTTCCTCAATGTTTTTCCACAATGGCATAAAAGTCATACCACGACAACCAAACTCGGTTTCCATCTTTTCGGTGAGTGCCTGGATCACATCTTGACCTACAAAATTGGTTAATGCTTTTATGGCGTTATCGGCATCCTTATTGCCGTATTGGAATTCCGTTTTATATTTTTGTTCGGTTTCGCTGGCCATTTCGTTCTCAAAAAGCGTTACTTCTTTTGCCAAAACTTCTGGGTACGTTACGAAGTCTTTGCGTAAATCTTCGGAGCATCCCCACAACTTTCCACCAACTGCACGAGAAATGTATCTTGGCTCATATATTTCTGCTTTTACTTCTTGCTGTATTTCACGACCAAAATCAACGATGGTTTCAAAGGTTATTAAGCAATCAACTTCTTTCAAAACTTGCATTTCTTCGATTTCTTTTGTGAATCTGTTTTTGATCCGCTGCGTAACCATCATTTCTCTTTTTTCTATCTTTTGTGTCTTAAAATCAATCCATGAGGTATCAAGTTCCGATTCCTTTGCAATGTATTTTGCCAAATATGACGATACACTTCTAAGGTCTTTTACTTTATGCACGTCGGTTGAATTTGGGTTACTAAAATCATTTTCGACGTTTGCCCTAAACCTTCTTAACTGAATTGCTTGATCTATTTTTGCAAGTTCTTGTTTGTTTTGCTTAAATACGGCTTTGTAGTCGTGTCCTTTTTTGTTTTGCTTTACAAGTTTAAAAAGGAGTTGTTTTAGTTCAGGTTCCGCTTTTGGGTTTATCCATCCATCGGCACAAACTCGCTGAATGTGACCCTTAAATGATGCCATGTTTCGCTCTGTTTCTACCCATTGGCCGTTAAAATTAAAGCAATCCATCTGCATTAATAGGGCATCTTCAAGGGCTTTTTCGATACCATAATAGTCGGTTTTGCCTACCTGACGTTGTACGTATGCTTTTGCCTTTGGAATCGTTACCGTGGATAGTTTACCAGTTTTTCGGGCTGATTTGACAAACTGAACTAACTTTTTTGCTATTTTCCTACGTTCATCAATTCCAAGTTCGATTTCTCGGTTGTAGCCGTTATGGTTTAATTGGCGTAGTCGGTACGAACGGATATATCCGTGCTTGTCCATGATGTCATTCCAGCGTTTGCGTATTTTTTCCCAATCTATGTATCGGTCGGCCAAAACGTGAAAATGAATAGCTCCTGTTTCTTTATGTGGCTCTTTACGCCAAACGTACTGCTGCACTCCCCATCTTTCTCTCATTGTTTTCATAAATTCGTCAATGAAAATATTGGTTATTCCAATATCAGTATGACGTTGAAATGCAGGAAGGGTAAGAGTTACAAAAGTCAAGTAAGGCTTGTTAGCATCTGGCATAACGTATTTTTGTTGTTCCTGAACTACCTCTTGGCCATTTGCCATTGATTTTAGTGGAACATTGAATCCGACAGAATGCTCGTAAGCGAGTGCTAAGTTCACAGTTCTGTTTTTTAATGGCTTTGATGATGCTAAGTTCATGTACCCGGATGCTTCACCAGTCAGATTCTGCAAAGAGTTTTCATTCGTTTGCTTTGGCTCTTTGGCGTAAACTCCAATAAACTTTGATTTCTGAATAACGATTGAAGGCTTGAATTGTAAGAAATCTTGAAATGTACCTTTCTTTGTAAAAACTACCTCCTTTTTTGGGGCTGTTTTCTTGTTTGATAGCTTGGTTTTGTAAGAATTTGAGAACAAATCCTCGTTTATAGCATAATTTGACATATCATTTTTTGTTAAATTGCTTATAATAAGCGTTTTATACATTTTTTCTTCAAAAACGTGACTTACCGACCGTATGACAAGCCAATATTAATGACACTTCGTGTCATGCTTACGCTCGATTAGTACTTCGGGAACAAATACGTCCCGATTAATAAAGCGTACCATTTTCATCGGCAATACTATTGTCTTTTTATTGTCTAAATAGTATGTCACTAAACCCTTATAATCGTCTATTTTAAAGCGTTCGGGCTTTATTTGAGCATATCCATCAATCGAAACATTTAAATGACTTGTAGGGGCTTTTTTGTCATTTTTTAGTCTATCAATTTTAATCGAAATCATATTCGTTTGTTGGTTCAACCAAAACTGCACATTCTGGGCAATGTCGTTGTGTGCCTGTTCCTTTGCAGTAGGGGCATTCAACTTGTGGTAAAAGTAATTTTCGACACCTTGGGCATATACAACAGAATATCCCTTTTGTGTCACAATGTTTGCAGGTTTCTTCTTCATTTATTTGGTATTGGTACATTTGGTTTTTGAATAAATTGGGTACAATCATCGGCTCGATTGAGATACACATGGTCATGATGAGCGATGCAATATCTGTATTGTAGATTTTCAACTTTTTTGCCTACTGTTTCGGCGTATCCTTCCATTCCTCCCGAAATTGAAGCGTGTTTGCAGTTTTTACAGTTCATATTGGGTTAAAATGGAAAATCTTCGCTATTTAGACTTTGATTCATAAATTCGGGCAATGCCTGTATTTTGGCTTGTTGCTGCACTACTGGTGTAGTTGGAGGAGTAAAAACAAATTGACTAACCATCTTTTTGTAGAAATCAATACGCTTGCTTTTATCAAATTTTGTTTTACCCTGGTCGTCAGTTATTTTTTCCCATTCAGGTAGATTTTTTCTATTTTGCGAAGAGAAGTACTTAGGAATATTTTTATTGTTTTGGTCTTTGATAAATAATACACCTTTCATGTAAGAATTATCCTCATTCACTACCTTTTCTTCAAAAACATGAAGTTCTATAACTTGGTCGAGCTTGATGTTTAATAATCTATTAAGAAAATCTTCTGCGTAATTTGATACAGCTAATGTTTGAATCTTGTATTTTACACCTCTTTCAGTAATTTCAATGTGTAGTTCTGTTCCAAAAGTGCCATCTTGAAAAGATATGTTTGTGAGGTATCCACCACATTGACCGTAAAGTTCTTCGTGTACTATTTGGTTATTACGGTTCATTCGAGATACTGAACTTTTAGTTGCTGCATCTACTTTTAAAGCAAATTTGCCATTTACGATTTGTAAATAATTAATTACGTTACTGTTATTTCCTAAGCCCATTTTTTTGATTGTTTTAAATGTTAATGTCTAAATGCAAAGTTGATTTGAGTTTGGATTTGTACTTTTTATGGTACAATTCATCAGGTTGATAGCTTTTATCGTGCATCATTCTGAAAATTAGATTTTCAGTAGTTTGAGCGAGTTCGGCTATATCATGGGCATCTCTTGGTTGGTTTCTCATTGCTACTACCTTTACCACTTCACGTACTGGTTTGCTGGTGTAGTCTCTACGATATTCACGATTTACTATCATTAGTTGTTCGTGCTTTTGCCAAAGTTCATCCAGTTGCTTATCTCTCGATTTGATTATAGCATTTGCTTTGCGTGTTTCTTCACGCTGTGCATCTAATTCTCTTGTTTTGGCATCAAATAATCCTTTTAGGGAGTTTGCAATTGACAAATAGTCGGCTAATGCAGTTTTGTATTTTTCTTCATCTTTATACAATACTTCGTCATTTTGAAGTCGTTCTAAGGTCATAGAAAAGTACTTGACAATTTGACTGATAGAAGGGTCAATTTCTAAAAGCATTTCGTTTGGTGTTTAGAAATCTTTTAATGTCAATTTGGCGTTGTTTTTCTCTTTTATAGGCTTTGTAATTAAAGAAAATGAGTGCAAGACCTATTAAAGCAATGATACAAAAGGCAGTAAAAAATGTTATGGTTTCCAATGAGATATACATAGTTGTAGTTGTTTTTTTTTGTTAATTTGATGGAATAAGTTTTTGTCTTTTTAGTAATACTTCTGGTTCAATCTGTGTCAATTGTTTTTCTTCTAAAAGTTGTTTGATGGCTTTAAAAACTTTATATGCCGTTTCAGGTCCAGCTGTTCTTTTTCTAATAGAAGGTAAGTAGTTAATTGACTTTGCATTATTGAAGTCAGGATCAAATGGCACTAAATCCAGTCGTGTTATATTGTAATCTTTAATTAGGTTTTCAAGTTGCTGATAACGATAGTTCTTGTCAGTAATCCATCGGTCGTTGATTAATGTTTCTTTTGTCATTGTTAATTCTGTTAATTATTTTTAATTACTTATCTTTATGTATTAATTTTGATAACGATACAAATATATATTCCAAATAGAATATATGCAAGCATAATACAAAAAAATATTCCAAAAAGAATAAAAATATGAAAAATGTACACAAAAGGATAAAAACTCTAAGGACTTACCTGAGATTAGAGCAGTCAGAATTTTGTAATGAGATTGAAATATCTCAATCGAATTTATCGAAGATTGAAAATGAAAAGACTGATAAAGTGCCTTCGTCGGTGCTTTTGAATATTTTATTTAAATATAATGTAGATGCGAAATGGCTTAATGGAGACATTGGTACTGATGATGTACCGACATTTATAAAGAC
>JAFEIL010000237.1 GCA_017495105.1 Emticicia sp.
ATTTTGTTGGGAATCACAGGTACTTTTATATTTACAGCCATTGTATTTTCATTTGCCTTTGCAGGTTTTTTCTATTATTTCAACCAAGCAGACTTCATTACTTTACTGATTTTCAATTTTCCTACGCTCGTTTTTTTTGGTTGGTGGTTTCTAAAAACCATAAAAGACAAAAATCAAGCAAATTTTAAAAATACGATGTGGCTAAATTTGCTCGCATCAGTTTGCTTAAATGGTTTTTATATTTGGTTATGTGTGAAATAAAAACTGTAGGATTGATTATTGTTTAATCTAATATTCTTGAAAATCCTGTCAAAAAATGAAAAAAGGCTGTCAGCATAGCATACAACCTTTTTGAACCTTCCTCTTTTTTAACCAAAAATCATACAGATGGTCGAAACCATCAAAATAATATTATTAGAAAGAATAAGCGTACATGTACAATTTATCCTTTAATTCTTTTCTTGCAATGTGTATTCTATTTTTGACTGTACCAATTGGAATACTCAATTTTTGAGCAATTTCGTGGTATTTAAAGCCCTTAAAGTGCATCATAAACGGCTGACGATATGCTTCATCAAGTGTTTCTACTGCATTGTTGATGTCTTCCATCGCAAACGATGAGTAAGCATCATTATCAACTAAACTTTCAGTGCTATTAATATAATGTAGATTATCGGTTGTATCAATAAAAGTATTCTTTCTTACCATACGTTGATAGTTCGTGATGAACGTATTTTTCATAATGGTGTAAAGCCATGCCTTCAGATTTGTACCGTCTGCATATTTTTCACGATTCAAGAATGCTTTCATAAGCGTATCTTGTAATAAATCATTGGCATCTTCATGGTCTTTTGTGAGTCTCATGGCAAAAGGCCTCAATGATTTTGATGTTTTAGATATGGCATGATTGAATTCTATAGCAGTCATAGTCTGATTGATTTTTGTTTAAGCAAAGTTAATAAAAGTTAAACAAAAAATGCAAGTGTTTTTGAAATTATATTTTGCATTTCATTTGAATAATTTAATAAAACAACAAAAACCTTTCATATTATGTCTTTTTGTAAAGAATATGCCTTTATTTTGATGAAATAATTTATATATTTTGTTTAATGATAGATTGATAATGGTAAACAAATTTACTATAATTATATATTTTGTTTAGATAACGATAAACGGAAGATAAACAAGAATGGATTTTGTGAAAGCTGTTTTTTTTATACTTTTGAAGAAATAAACTTCTATTCATCAAACATTATGTTAAAACTCGGATTTGTAAGTGCGATTCTAGCCGATTTTGGCTTTGAACACGTAGTAGATTTTGCATCAAAACACGGCTTTTCGTGTCTCGAAATGATGTGTTGGCCAACCGAAGGCGGCGATAATCGCCGATATGCGGGAGTTACTCATATCAATGTTGATAAATTGGATGCTCAACAAGTAAAATACATTCAATCATATCTTCATGAAAAAAGCATTGATATTTCGGGCTTGGGGTATTACCCAAATCCATTGGATGCTGATAAAAAGAAGTCGGAATTTTATATTGAGCATATCAAGAAAGTAATTAGAGCCTGTAATACGCTCAATATTCCAGTCATGAATACCTTTATTGGGCGTGACCCAAAGAAGAACATTGAAGATAATCTAAAGATATTCAAGAAATTGTGGAAGCCAATCATCGAAACCGCTGAGCAAGAAGGTATAAAGATTGGCATTGAAAACTGCCCGATGTTTTTTACGAATGATGAATGGCCTGGAGGTAAAAACTTAGCAATCAGCCCCGCAGTTTGGGACAGAATGTTTGAAACCTTTAAAACGCCACTTTTTGGTCTCAATTATGACCCATCGCACATGATTTTTCAGATGATGGATGAAATCAAACCAATTTATCAATATAAAGACCGTTTGCATCATATTCATTTAAAGGACGTGAAGGTTTACCTCGATAAATTGGATAGAGTTGGAATTTTTGCCAATCCGCTCGAATATCATTCACCAAAACTCGTAGGTTTGGGTGATGTTCGTTGGGGGAAATTCTTTGCCGCACTCACCGATGTACGTTATTATGGCCCCGTTGTGATTGAAGTAGAAGACAAAGCCTACGAAGGTAGTCCCAATGATATCACAAAGGCAATTTTGCAGAGCAGAAATTATATTCGTCAGTATTTGCCATAAATTCAGTGATTCGTAGAGACGTGGCACTGCCACGTCTAATCGTTGAATAAAGAATTTTTTATTAATGTTTTGCCACGTCTAATCGTTGAATAAAGAATTATTTATTAATGTTTTGATATAAGCAGTTGGTTATATTTAATCTTTAAATTTGTTTTTCATAAAAATCTGATAGACCGTACTTTATATTAGTGTGAACTGTTACATATCTACATATTAGACGTGGCATCGCCACGTCTCTACGCTCAATGCCCTCCATCAATTAATACATGCTCATCGCTTCCTGCTTTTTTCGTTTTGATGAGCAGCGTTGCTCCTGCAGCTATGAGTAATAGTACTCCAGCAAACGAAATAGCTTTACCGGGGTCATTATCTAAGAAATTTTTCAAGATATAGCCAAAAGTAAGCGTCTGAATCAGCATCGGGATAACTATCATCATATTGATAATACCCATATAAACACCATAACGTTCTTTTGGAATTTGGCTAACGACAATCAAATACGGAATTCCCATCATGCTTGCCCAACCAATTCCAAAGCCTGTAATAGCAGGAAAAAGCAAGTATTTATTATCAATCATCGGAAAGGCCAAAAAGCCAATCCCTGCCAAAACTAAACATACGGCATGTACGAGTTTTGGTGAGTATTTTTTTGCAAAATAAACCAAGCTGAATGCTACCAAAAACATTACAATATTATACCAACCATTTACCAAGCCAGTCCAGCTAACTGCCTCATTATAAATAGGGTTGTTCTGATAAGTCGTAGTTTTCCAAACTGATTGTGCAATACTTTTCGAGGAGTTTTGCCAGTAACAAAACAATGCGTACCATTGAAATAAATAAACCAAGGCCAATTGCCACATCACCTTCGGCATTTCTCGGATAGCTTGTGGAATATCAATAAATGGTGTGAGAATACGCATCGGACTTGCTTTCATTTCGGCCAATTCATCTGCACTTGGTGGGATTTCGGTAGTTGTACGCATACTCCACCAAACCGAACCAATCGAACAAACGGCACCCAAAAAGAATGACGCATAAACCCAAGTTGGTAGTGTGCCGGTTGTGCCCAAAAATATCAGAGGGAAAATAAAAATCGAAAGATTTACTAAAGTTTGTCCCAAGCCTGTAAAAAAACTTTGTGCTTGAAAACCTGTTGCTTGTTGCGAAGCATCGAGTTTATCTGCGATAAAAGCTCGATAAGGTTCCATTGCGGTATTATTGCCCACATCCAAAATCCAAAGGAGGCTAGCGGCCATCCACAAAGTACTACTAAAAGGATATAGTAAAAGTGCAAAACTGCACATCAAAGCCCCAATTAAGAAATAAGGCTTGCGACGACCAAAACGTGGCGACCAAGTTTTATCAGACATCGCTCCGATGATTGGTTGAATCAAAAGACCTGTCATTGGACCAGCCAAATTGAGCAAAGGGATTTGGTCAGGACTTGCTCCCAAAAAATCATAAATTGGGTTTACAGCACTTTGTTGAAGCCCAAAACTATACTGAATGCCAAAGAATCCGACATTCATATTAATAATTTGTGAAAAACTCAGTTTAGGTTTTGAAAACTGCATTTGTTTAGGTTTTAGGTTAAAGAGTTAATTGTACAAAGTAAAGAAAAAATTTAATTTTTCTGAATAAATTCTAAATCAATTTGCTTGGTTTTTCATAGAATCGGGTTTTCAAACCCGATTCTATGAAAAACCAAAATCCTGTAAATCTCAAAATTGTTTAATCCTGTCTTATTTTTTTGTTGTAGGAAATTCGTCAATCCCAAGTGTAGTCAATAATGGGTTGAGACTTTTTGTGGTGATGATTACTTGAAAAAACTTCACTTTCATGGCATCAAAATCGCACACAAATTTATTTTTGACTTTGAGAGTCCGATAAACCGCCGTATAATTTACTTTTTTTTGTTCCCAACCATTTACCGCTAAATTGCTTTGAATGCATTCAATGGCTCGTTTGAGATTTGAAAAATAAACCACAAATGGTTCACGTTTCCTTACTTCGCTCAATGAACCAATGTAATTAATAGTTACTTCGTAAATAATTGACTGACGCATGGAATTTAATGATAGAATGATAGAATAATAGGATGATTGAATAATAGAATGATTGATAAAGTTGATGAATGATTGTGGCACACAATTTTATTCGGCGATAACAAGGTGTGCCGCACTTTGAATTTCGGCTTTTTCTAAGAAAACGTAAAAATAAATCTTTTTATGAAAAATAATCGAATAATTTTTCAAACACGAAACTTTAGTACTATGTTCGGCGTTTTTATATCATGTAACAAAGAAAAGCCTCACAGACATTCTGCGAAGCTTTTCTATTTTTTTGGTTTTACGCTACATCTACTTGTCATTTATCATTATGGGCGTATTTCCTTTTCCCCCCATAATAATCACTTTTGAGTTAGGCGATGTTGCAATTTCTTTCTGAGCTTTAATCATTTCGTACTGTAATTGTTTGTCGGTCAAAGTAGTAGTAATGATTCTTTGATAGTCCGAAATACCTTGTGCTTCTACACGCTTACGTTCGGCTTCTTGCTTTTCTTTCTGTAATACAAACTGCATTTTTTGTGCTTCTTGTTCGGCATTGATTTTCGACTCAATCGTTTTCTTAACAGATTCTGGCAAATTAATATTTCTGACCAATAATTGTTCTAAAACCAAGCCTCTTGCCTTAAAATCAGCTTCGATTGCCTTAAAGATTTTTCCTTGAAACTCGTCTCTTTTAGTCGAATACAAAGCTACAGCTTCATAATACGCCGAAATGTCACGGATACGAGTACGGGTAATTGGTCGCACAATTACATCTTCATATTCTGTGCCGATTTTCTTCAAAATTGTCGGAGCTTGTTCAGGTTGAACTCGGTAAAGCACCGTTAGGTCAATAACAACTTCCAAACCATCTGACGAAAGTACACGAATAGCATCATCGCCTGTTTGTTTGCCTTCATCATGCACGCCTGACATGGTGTAGTTTTGCGTACGGGTATCAAATTCTGCCACATCAACTAGTGGATTGACAAAGTTTAGTCCACTTGTGAGCGTACCTTCTTGTACATTTCCAAAAAGTGATTGTACACCAACTCGACCTGCATCAATCTGCTTGACAGTAGAAGAGGCCAAACCTAATACAATAATAATAAGACCCACAAACTTGAGTGGGCGAGAAAAACGAGAAAATTGTAATGACGGAGTGTTAATAGCAAAAGCTAATACCAAGATAATAACTCCAAGGATAACTAAAAACATGGTTTTCTGACGGTTTAGATAGAATTTATGCTTTGCTTATGAAAAAGTTTCTGAGCAAAAGTATGTCAAACGTACAGCAAGTCGAGAGATTTTATTCAAGATTTACATGAATGGTTATTTCTGATTTACAATAAGCCTCGTTTTGATGATGAAACGTGGAAGTAGTAAATTAACGTGAGTTCGGGATTCATGTGTGTAGAATTTGCCCCAGAGGGGCTTAATATTGGTAGAAATAAATGCCTAGTATCTCCTCCCAAGCCCTTTCGAGCGATAGTCGCTCCGATGAGGCTTGGGAGAAGGGAGGGTTGTTTTCTACCGATATTTAACTCCTACGGAGTATGTATTTCCTTCTCAAATCTTTAATTATCAGTGTTTTATATAATATTCATTACCCCGACTCATGTTAAATTAAAGAATTAAAAGGCTAATTAGCTGAGTTTTCGGAAATATCATCGACTTATCCACATTTGTATCCACTTACTAATTTGTTAATGTAAACGGAAGCGTGCCAAGTTTGGAAAGCTTGATAGACTAACCTAATCAGCGTAGAATTTTTTCAAATTTTGAAAGAGATTAGGTGCTTTTTTTTCACCGTAAATATCGTTTTCTGAGCATTTGCATCATATATACATTTATTGCCCATTGGTCGGCAACAGGTTGTTGGGTATATGGCAAAGTTGGCAAATAATTCGGTGGACCAAACTCGGTCAGAATCGTCATTGTTTCGCCAGCTTGCATTTTTCTTTCCAAAACTTTATCCCACCAAGCGAGGTGTGCTTTTACGGTCGTTTCCCATTCGGGTGCTCTTGGGTCATTGACTTGTGGCCCTTCTTGATGACCAATGCGGGCGTGCAAATGTTCTACTCGTTCGAGTGCCATCGCAACAGTTTCAGTTTGGTCTTCGAGCAGCGACTCGTGTACATTGCACCAATGAGAAATATCGAGTGTTAGTCGTAAAGCGGGATTTTTCTCAATAAAGTTTCGTGTAATATGAGCCGCAAACAAGATTCGGCCTCGGTGAGTTTCGTGGCAAATCTTAATTCCAGTCTTGGCTGAAACTTCGGTCGTATGGTCAATGAAATGCTTGCTTTTTTCATAAGTAAAAAAATCTTTTCCGCTATGACAATTGATATACAAAGGCTTTTTCGGCGATTGTGTTGAAGCAGCATTAATCGCTTTTTTGAAATTTTCGAGGTTAATGTCTGGGTCTTTATGTCCAGAACCGCATAAATAACCAATTTCTAAATCATGCTTTTCGAGAGCTGCAAAAAGTTCTTTTTGGTCTTTAGTTTCGTTTGGCCACCACATTTCAATACCATCGTATCCTTCTTTCTTGGCAGCGGCACAAAATGCATTGAGCGAACCGCCCCAACCCCAGTTGGTAGCCATTATTTTTAGTTGAAATTTAGGGTCAACGTAGGCTACCAAAGGTTTTTCTTGTGCCAGCGTTTCGACTGATGAAAGCAAGGCACTCGTAGCCGTTAGGTTTATAAATTCTCGACGTTTCATTTATTTAATTTTGAATGAGTGAAGCGGAACGCCGCCCGTTCCGAATGAGTGAATGTTTTTTAATTTTGTTGGGAGTAGGAACTCGAACGGAGTCGAGGCTTAGAAAATCTTCATCCATTTTCCTTGCTCTTTCATTACCAACTCAATAACTTCACGTACGGCACAATCGCCACCTTTGCGAGTCGAATTGAAAGCAGCTATTTCAATAATTTCCTCAACAGCATCGGCTGGGCAAGCAGCTAAAACATCTCGGTGTTTCATAATTTCCCAATCGGGTAAATCATCGCCCATAAATACAATTTCATCGGCCGAAAGATTATTATCGGCAATATATTTATCAAAAACACTTAATTTTTTGTCAGTATTTACCCCCAAAAAAATATCCTTTACGCCCAATAACGAAAGACGTTCTCTGATACTTTCTTCTTTTCCGCCCGAAATAATCGCAATTCTAAAGCCCGAACGAATTGCTTTTCCAAGAGCGTAGCCATCTTTTACATTAAATACACGTGCCAATTCGCCACCACGAAGAGCAATAACAGTTGCGTCGGTCAGAACGCCATCAACATCAAAAATAAAAGTTGTAATTTTTCGGAGCTGAGATTTGAGTTTAATATCCATGAAATTAGGTTTAGGTTCTTGAAAATTGTTTTTTTTCGTTACAAAATTGTTGCAGATTGTTGCTTTCGAAAGCCATAACCAATCTAAATTTCAACATTTTTCAACACTTTTAACAATTTGAAACAATGTCTATATAATCTGCATAAAATTCGCATAAATTCGTTTAATTCGTGCATCTGTGTAACATTATTTTTATGTTTGAACGAATAAAGCCTAAATTCAAAGAAATTTTCAAACCTCGATGGGTAAAAGTATTTTTGGCTTTTATCATTGTTTTGGTGGCCTTGAATATTATTTTTCCTCCAAAAGTAAATGTTACTTATTCTACACTTGTCACCGATAAAAATGGTGAAATTTTACATGCTTTTTTGAGTACGGATGAAAAATGGCGAATGTTTGTGGACTTGAAAGAAATAACGCCAACGCTCCGCAAAGCCATTTTGGCGAAAGAAGACAAGTATTTTGCTTATCATTTTGGCGTAAATCCAATAGCTATTTTTCGAGCGGCTTTCAATAATATCACAAAAAAACGTAGAACCTCAGGAGCAAGCACGATTACGATGCAGGTAGTCAGAATGTTAAATCCCGATGAACGAACCTATTGGAATAAAATCTTCGAAATTCTGCGGGCTATTCAGCTTGAAATATTTTATTCAAAAGATGAAATCCTGCAATTATACCTCAATCTTGTGCCTTATGGCTCAAACATCGAAGGTGTAAAATCGGCGTCATATTTGTATTTTCAGAAATCACCTGATAGACTGAGTTTGGCAGAAGTAACAACGCTGGCAATTATTCCAAATCGGCCAACGAGTTTGCATTTGGGAACAAAAAATCCACTAATTGTTGAAGAACGCAATAAATGGTTAAAACGATTTCAAGAAGCAAAAGTGTTTAATAATCAGTCAATTAACGATGCTTTGCTAGAACCTTTGACTGTTTTTAGACATGAGGCTCCGAAAGATGCACCACATTTATCACTTAGGCTCAAAAAACAGTTTGCCGATAAAGCCATTATTCATTCGAGCGTCAGCAAAGCTACGCAAACTAAGGTCGAGCAGATGGTGACAAATTATGTAAATCGCACTCGAGCGATGAATATCAATAATGCAGCGGTTTTGGTAATCAATAACGAAACTATGCAAGTGGAGGCATACATTGGTTCGGCAGGATTCAATGATAAACTCGATGGCGGACAAGTCGATGGCGTTCAAGCAATCCGTTCGCCGGGAAGTGCCTTAAAGCCGCTTTTGTATGCTACTGCTTTTGATAAAGGAATCATTACGCCCAAAAATATCATCAATGATGTGCCAACAAATTTCAACGGTTTTGAACCAGAAAATTTTGACCGAAAATTTAACGGAAAAGTAAGTATTGAATTTGCGTTGGCTAATTCCTTGAATATTCCAGCCGTAAAAGTGGTCAAAGACTTAGGCAAAACAACGCTCATCGAACAATTAAAAAAGGCTGATTTTCGGACTGTAAAAAAACAAGAAAAAGAATTAGGACTTTCAATCGTGCTTGGTGGTTGTGGTGTTACGCTCGAAGAAATGACTCAGCTTTACGCCGCCTTTGCCAATGATGGAAATTGGCAGAAGTGTAGTTTTTTAAATATGGTGAGTCCTGACAATAGTCAGAAGGGGTGGTTATTTGGGCGTAGTATTTTAGAAAAGCAAGATAGTTGGAACGAACCACCCCGTCAAAATTCGACTTTGTCAGAATTTCGCCACCCCTCCTTGAAAAAAGGAGGGGAAGTTTCAGTACCAATCAACCCGCTTCAAAGGAGAGGAGAGCAACTCATTTCCCCATCAGCCACTTATTTAATTACTGAAATTTTAGCCCAAATCAAACGTCCAGATTTGCCCAATAATTTTGATTATACCTATCGTTTACCCAAAATTGCTTGGAAAACAGGTACTTCTTTTGGTCGTCGAGATGCTTGGAGTATAGGTTATAATAAAAAATATACGGTAGGCGTTTGGGTTGGAAACTTTTCTGGTGATGGCGTTCCCGAATTGAGCGGAGCGGAAATTGCTACACCTTTGCTTTTTCAGATTTTCAATACAATTAATTATAATGCGTCGAGCGAGTGGTTTCGTCAGCCAAAAGAGCTTGTGTCTCGACAAGTTTGTGCCGAGTCTGGCGACTTGCCGAGTGAATATTGTAGCAATAAAATCTTAGATTATTCAATCAAGAATATTTCGCATACTCGAAAATGTACACATCTCAAGAAATTCTACGTAAATCTCTCAGAAACAATGAGTTATTGTATGCAATGTTTGCCAGTAGAGGCTTATAAAGAAAAGCTTTACAGCAATCTCGCTCCCGAATTGATTAGTTTTTATGAATTGAAACATTTTCTTTACGAGAAAATACCAACGCATAATCCGAATTGTACGAGGTTTTTCAAAACAACCAACAACGCTCCAATCATCACAAATCCGAATCATGGCAGTGAATATTTTTTGAGCGAAAATGATACGCAACAATTGCAGTTGGCGTGTCAAACGGCAAATGATGTACGTGAAGTTTATTGGTACATCAACGACCGATTATTACAGAAAACATCAGCCAATCAAGCAGTTTTTTTCAAGCCAAGTCTTGGCAAACTAAAAATCTCCTGCACGGACGATAAAGGAAGAAGTAGTAGTATTTCGGTAATGATTAAAGGTGAATAATGGAGTAAGACAAGGTTGTAACTTGTCAAATCATGGAATAAAACGTGTAATTAGAAGAGTTAGAACAATTACATAGATTTTAAAACTTGTTGAATAATAATATTTATTAGTTATTTTTCACAAATAAACAGACTTAGCATGTTAATCGAAGAAAAACCAAGACAACGAAATAGAGCTAAACTAATTCCCAAAAGCCTCATTTATGAAGTCATAGACGGGAAACCGCTTTACTATGAAGGTTATAAAGATGTTTTAGCAAATAAAAAAACAAGTGAGGAAATTGTGGGTGCAAGTGGCTTACAATCTTACATCATTTATTACCTTCTGAAGGTTTTATATGCAAAACTTGATGATAGAAAGTATCGTTTTTTAACTAATGAAATAGGCACTCATCTTGATAAAAACAATAATCTTTCGGGCGATATTTATATTTATGAAAAGTCTAAACTTTCTCCCGACAAAATCAACACACACTATATAGAAGTTGCTCCAAAAATTGTTATTGAGATAGATATTCGTATAGATTTATCAGATGAAAAGGATTTTGGTTATGTCTTCACCAAAACCCATAAGTTGCTTGATTTTGGCGTAGAAAAAGTATTTTGGATTTTCACAAAGCACCAAAAAGTAATGGTAGCTACCAAAGACCAAGATTGGCTAACAAAAAACTGGAACCAAGAAATAGAATTACTCGATGGAGAGTATTTTAATATTGGTCAATTTTTGGCAGATGAAGGGGTTGTGCAGTAAAACATAAAAATATTTAAATTAAAAAAGGCTTCCCTTGCGAGAAGCCTTTTTTAATATTTCAAAACCAAAGAAATTAAGCTTCAGCTGGAGCATCCGTTGCTGGAGTAGCGTCCACTGCTGGAGCAACTTCTGTTACAGTTTCGGTTGCTACTGGAGCAGCATCCACTGGGGCAGTCTCCACTGCGGCAGTCTCCACTGCGGCAGTCTCCACTGGGGCAGCATCCACTGCGGCATCTTTTTTCTTAGAAAGTTTCTTCTTTTCGCCTTCTACCATTGCGTCTTTCAATGCTGAAAGTGCTGATAAATCGCCAAGAGTTGATTTTTCTTCGTTATTGTTTGAAGTAGAAGTTGTTGAGGCTTCTTTTCCACCTTTTTTCTTAGCTTCTTTTGGAGCTTCTTCTTTCACAACTTCCCAAGTTTTAGCGTGAGAAAGCATGATTTTCTTCTCTTCCTTATGGAATTCCAATACTTGGAATGTCAATTTCTCACCAACTTCACCAACTGTTCCGTCAGCTTTAGCTAAATGCTTCAACAAAGCATAACCTTCAATTCCGTAAGGAAGTTCAAGTGTTGCTTGTTTGTCATTTTTAGAGATGATTGTACATTCTTGGTCAGAACCTACAGTAAAGATATGCTCAAACGTATCCCAAGGATTTTCTTCTAAGTGTTTGTGGCTAAGAGCTAAACGACGGTTTTCGCCATCTAATTCTAATACCATTACTTCAAGAGCATCGCCAACTTTCACGAAGTCGGATGGGTGTTTGATTTTCTTAGTCCAAGACAAATCAGATACGTGAACCAAACCATCAATACCTTCTTCTAATTCTAAGAAAATACCGAAGTTAGTCATGTTACGTACAGTACCAGTGTGTTTTGTGTTCACTGCATACTTGTTGATAAGGTCTTGCTTAGTCCAAGGATCTTCAGTCAATTGCTTGATACCCAATGACATTTTACGGTCATCACGGTCAAGCGTCAATACAACTGCTTCGATTTCGTCACCGATTTTCAAGAAATCAGATGGGTTACGTAAGTGTTGTGACCATGACATTTCTGAAACGTGAATCAAACCTTCAACACCCGGCTTCAATTCTAAGAAAGCACCGTAATCAGCGATGTTTACGATTTTTCCTTTAACTCTTGAACCAATTGATAATTCAGCAGCTAATGAATCCCAAGGATGGTTTTCCAATTGCTTCATACCAAGAGAAATACGTTTTTTCTCTTCATCAAAGTCTAATACTACAACTTTGATACGTTGGTCAAGTTTCAATAATTCGTTTGGATGATTGATACGTCCCCACGAAATATCAGTGATGTGCAATAGACCATCTACGCCACCAAGGTCAATGAATACACCGAAGTTAGTGATGTTTTTAACAACACCTTCCAATACTTGTCCTTTCTCAAGGTTAGTAAGGATAACCTGACGTTGTGTTTCAAGGTCTTTTTCGATAAGGATTTTGTGTGAAACTACTACGTTATCGTTAGTATGATTGATTTTCACAACCTTCACTTCCATTTTCTTACCTACGAAAATATCAAAGTCACGAATTGGTTTTACGTCAATTTGTGAACCTGGCAAGAATGCCTCAATTCCATAAATATCTACAATCAAACCACCTTTTGTACGGCGTTTTACCAAAGCATCAATAATTGCATCTTCAGTAAATGATTTTTCGATGTTGCTCCAAGCAGTCAATACTCTTGCTTTCTTGCGAGAGATAACCAACTGACCCATAGCATCTTCTTGTTTTTCAATGAAAACTTCCACTGTATCGCCTACTGCGAGGTTAGGAAGGTCACGGAATTCAGAAGTCGAAACTAAACCATCTGATTTAAAACCGATGTTAAGCAATACTTCACGGTCAGTGATACCCACTACCGTTGCCATTACTACATCTTTTTCTGTTACATTAGCAAGTGTCTCACTGTAGAGAGCTTCTAATTTTGCTTTTTCGTCGGCTGAATAGCCTCCGCCAATACCTCTTTTGGTGACCTTTTCCCAGTCAAAATCTGCAATTTGTGCTGCCATAATATGTTGATTTTTAGCTCTTTATACATCAACTCGTCGAGCCGCCCGTGTTGAAAATGGTTAAAAATAAATTGATCCTTTGCAAAAAGGAGTGCAAAATTACTAAAAATTCCTTAAAAACAAACTTTTACATCGAACTATTTTGTGTTAAATTGTTGATTTTCAATGAGAAAAGTAGCAGAAATGTTTTTTTAACTTTGATTATGGTCAGTGTCATATTTTTCTGAGAACTCAGAACTCAAAACTCAGAACTCAGTTTATCTTTGCAGAAAAAGCAAAAACTGTGATAAAAAACTATCCTTTATATTCGCATGAATATTTTATGGCAAAAGCCCTCGAATTAGCCATTCAAGCTGGAGAAGCCGGCGAAATCCCAGTTGGAGCAATTATAGTGGCTGGTGGAAGTAAAATTATTGGTAAAGGAAGTAATCAAACCGAACAGTTAAATGATGTCACTGCTCACGCCGAAATCATAGCCATAACTGCTGCAACGCAGTTTTTGGGAGCAAAATATTTGAAAGAATGTACGCTTTATGTCACGCTTGAACCATGTGTCATGTGTGCAGGAGCATTGCATTGGTCGCAGATTGACCGCATTGTTTTCGGAGCATCTGATACCAAAAGAGGTTTTAGTCGAGTAAGTCCGCCCATACTTCACCCCAAAACAAATGTAGTAAAAGGTATTTTAGAATCCGATTGTGAAATACTTTTGAAGAATTTTTTCAAAGCTTTGCGAACATAAAAAAAGGTATTGGTGTTAAACAAAGTGAATGTTTCTAGAAATTCATTTATTATTTATCATTCATCATTCATCATTTATCATTCACAATACAATGGCATTTACTCTCGAACCCCTTCCGTATGCAAGTGACGCTTTAGAGCCGCACTTCGACAAAGCGACCATGGAAATTCACCATGACCGTCATCACCAAGCTTATGTAACAAACCTTAACAATGCAATCGCTGGTACAGAAATGGAAAGCCTTTCATTGAAAGAGTTGTTGGCAAATATTAGCAAATATCCAGCACCAGTGCGTAATAATGGTGGCGGACATTTCAACCACGATTTATTCTGGAATATTCTTTCACCAAATGGTGGAGGTGAGCCTGCAAGCACATTGGGTGCTGCTATCGACGAAACTTGGGGTTCCTTGGCCAATTTCAAAGACGAATTTAAGAAAGCGGCTATTGGTCGTTTTGGTTCGGGTTGGGCATGGCTTTGTGTAGATGAACAAGAAAAACTTTTCATTACATCAACGCCAAACCAAGACAATCCTTTGATGGATGTTGCTGATAAAAAAGGCATTCCGGTTTTAGGCTTAGATGTTTGGGAACACGCCTATTATTTAAAATTCCAAAACAAACGTCCAGATTATATTGATTCTTTTTGGAACGTAGTTGATTGGGAAGCAGTACAAAAGCGTTATTCAAATGCGAAAAGAGTCATTCCAAACGCATAGTTTTATAGATAGTTTGATAATAGGGGTAGGTTTTGGCAGCAAAATCTACCCCTATTGTTTTTTGTTCTATTATTTCGGTGTTAAATTCTGTGATAGAACTAACTGTGTAAAAGCGAAATTTTTGTAGAAATTGAGAGTGTTTTTATGTGCAGAGGTGCATTGCACCATAATATTTCGGTTTGCTACAACTCAAAATGGTTTTTAG
>JAFEIL010000187.1 GCA_017495105.1 Emticicia sp.
TTAGAAATTACTGCGTTATATTGTGTAATTAAATGTTTACATGTAATAAAGTTTGAACCTGGCTTCAGTTCTATTTTAAGTTAAATCTATATATCATTAAGAAAGTTTTAATAGAGATATCATGTAGTAGATAATTTTAAGAAACAAATTAACTTGGACTTAGTTAAACTTATAAGATTGACTAAAATCGTGCCAGCTGTCGCGGTTAGACGAAGAATCTAAATAGAGTAAACTATTATTTTAATTAACAGTAAATGATTTTGAGTATATTATTTTCTTTTTTTAGGTGAAATTTATATAAAGAAGTAAATTATCTTTAATTATTTGAAGGAATATAAAAAATAGAGACCAAAAACCAGGATTAGATACCCTGTTATTCTCTACAATAGGTAATAGGGTAGTAAAAGTTGTTCTTCAAACCCAAAGGTTTTGGCGGCATTCTAACCAAACAGAGGAGCTTGTCTTGTAATCGATAACCCTCGTTTTATCTTACCTTCATTTGTTTAACTTGTATACCTCCGTTGTCAGATTACTCCAAAAGGATGTTTTCTATAAAATTAATCTTTTTACTTCAGGTCAAGGTGCAGTTTATGTGAAGGAAATGGTGAGCTACAGTTTTTTAAAAAAATACGGATCTTAAATTATAATTTGGGTGAAGGTGGATTTGTTAGTAAGTTTATTTTAGGAAAATAAACTGAACAAGGCAATAGAATGTGTACATATCGCCCGTCACTCTCCTTCTAAGAGGAGATAAGTCGTAACAAAGTAGACGTACTGGAAAGTGTGTCTAGAAAGTGGTGGGGAGCTTGATTAGTTAAGCCATTCATTTACATTGAATATATGTTCGTGCAAGTCGAATCCTACCAAAATTATAATTTAGCTGAAATTAGTAGGAGAACCATCTTTATCTCTCAATGTAGCAGTATATTGTTAATGAAATTATTTTAAGCTTATAGTGTAAAGTACTGTAAAGGACTATTGAAAGATTAAGAAAATTAAAAAAAAGAAGATATTAAAAATCGTACCTTGTGTATCAGGGTTTAGTAAAATTCTATTGAAATAAATAAATCCCGAAATTAGGCGAGTAATGTTTTTAGTTTACTAGATGTGGCATAATTTTTAAAAATAAAGACATGGGGTTAAAAGCCATTCGAGCCTTTTTATCTGGTTTCATGAAAAATGAATTTAATTCAATTAATTTTAGTTTAATTTTTGGTAATTAATTTATATAATTAAAATTAGTAAAATTTTAGAGGGATGAGCTTCTATAATAACTGTGGTATAATAGAAAAATGTAGCGGAATGATTTCAGGTTTAATAATGGCCTTAAATAAAAAGTTTGTTATAATTTACATTTTTAAAGTCAATATTTTTCATTTTATTTACTATAATATCATGATATTAAGATTAACCTTCAATTTTAAGTAATAATGCTAAAATAAGTAGAATCGTAGTGTTTAGTGGTATTTTAAAACAATTTTAAATTATATAAAATTCAAGATATTTTAAAGGAACTCGGCAAATAAATTTTCCGCATGTTTATCAAAAACATCTCCTTTTGACATATTTAAGGTACCGTCTGCTCAATGCAATTTGTAAATAGCCGCAGTATTCTGACTGTGCTAAGGTAGCATAATCATTAGTCTTTTAATTGGAGGCTGGTATGAATGACGAGACGAGAAAATGACTGTCTCTATAATAAACTTTGAATTTCATTTCTGAGTGAAAAAGCTCAGATAATTTTGAAGGACGATCAGACCCTTTGGAGCTTTATTTACTTTAAAAATTTGAATTTGTTTTAATTGATTGAATGGAAAGTAAATTTTGTTGGGGCGACAGGGAGTAAAATATAACACTCTTTTTTTAAAACAATCCTAATTGGAAAATTGATCCTTAGAGTGAGATTACAAGACTAAGTTACCCTAGGGATAACAGCGTAATCTTTTTGGAGAGTTCAAATCGATAAAAAGGTTTGCGACCTCGATGTTGGATTAAGAGATTGGCAAGGTGCAGAAGTTTTGCTGGAAAGTCTGTTCGACTTTTAATCTCTTACATGATCTGAGTTCAAACCGGCGTAAGCCAGGTTGGTTTCTATCCTCAAAATTATGGTAGTTTCTTTAGTACGAAAGGATTAGGAAATTGAGACAAATGATCTCTTAAGTTAGAAAAAAATTAAATTGGTAATAGAAGTATTAGCCTGGCAGAAAATGTTTTAGACTTAGGATCTACTTATGTAGGTGACAGCCCTACGGCTAATTTTTATGATTCAGTTAGTAACACTAATAATCTTAGTTGTATCTATTTTAGTAGGGGTGGCTTTCTTTACTTTATTTGAGCGCAAACTTTTAGGTTACATTCAACTTCGTAAAGGACCTAATAAAGTAGGGTTTATAGGAGTTTTACAGCCTTTTGCTGATGCTATTAAATTATTTTCGAAGGAACATCTCCCTCCTTCATATTCAAATTACCTTCCTTTTTTACTAGCTCCGTGTTTTAGATTAGGCTTATCTCTAATGGTATGGGCGAGCACCCCCTCTTTATATAATTTACTTTCATTTAAAATAAGAGTATTGTTCTTTTTGTGTTGCATGAGTTTAGGGGTCTACAGTCTCTTAGCCGCCGGCTGAAGTTCTAATTCTAAATATTCTCTATTTGGATCCCTGCGGGGGGTGGCACAGACCATTTCTTACGAAGTTAGCTTAGTATTAATTTTAATAGCCCCTCTTTTAGTTATCTTTAGTTACGAAATACAAGCATTCACAAATTTCCAGACAGATATGTGGTTTGCCTTATTATTTCCTGCAAATTCCATTATTTGGCTGATCTCCTGTTTAGCTGAGACTAATCGTACCCCCTTCGATTTTGCTGAGGGAGAGTCTGAACTTGTTTCTGGTTATAACACAGAATATAGAAGAGGGGGGTTTGCGCTACTTATACTAGGTGAATACACTAGAATCTTGTTCATATCTTTTCTTTTTGTTTTAATCTACTTAGGGGGGAGAGGGGGCTTTTTATTTATTTTAAAACTCCTATCTTTAGCTTTTATATTTGTATGGGTACGGGGGACCTTGCCTCGATTTCGTTACGACAAACTCATATATTTAGCTTGAAAATCTTTCCTGCCTTTTTCTCTTGTCTGTTTAGTATTTATTGGGGCTATTTTGGTATGATTTTTAAACTGAAGGTAGAATGTTAAAAGATTTGAACTTTTATAACTTGTTTTCAAAACAAATACCTTTATTAGGTTAAACAATCTATTTAATAAGAAAGTCCCATATTTTTAGAGACACAGGAGCCAGAATAAAATAACTAAAATAAATTACAGTAAAAAGCTGGCCAATAAATACGTACGGGTCTTCTACAGGCTTTGCCCCAATTCATGTTAAAATAAACACAGTCCCTACTATCATTCAAAATATAAACTTATTTAACGGGTAAAATCTTAAACCTCGCAAGCTTCTTTTATGTCAAATTGGTAGGATTGCTAGAATTAAAATAGACATTAAAAGAGCAATTACCCCCCCTAACTTATTAGGAATAGATCGTAAAATTGCGTAAGCAAATAAAAAATATCATTCCGGTTGAATATGAACAGGGGTAACCAAGGGGTTGGCTGGGTTGAAATTTTCCGGGTCCCCAAGTAGGTTTGGATTAAGAAGGGTAAGAAGGCACATAAGACTAAGTATAATTAAAAACCCAACCAAATCCTTAATTGTAAAATAAGGGTGGAAGGGGATTTTATCAGTATCTCTTTTTAACCCTAACGGATTGTTAGATCCCGTTTGATGTAAAAAAAGTAAGTGAATTATAACAACTGCTATAATGATAAATGGGATGATAAAATGGAATGAAAAAAATCGGTTAAGAGTGGCGTTATCCACCGCAAAGCCTCCTCACACTCACTGAACAACTGTGTCTCCTATGTAAGGAATAGCAGATAAAAGATTAGTAATAACTGTTGCTCCCCAAAAGGATATCTGCCCTCAGGGTAATACATAGCCCATAAATGCTGCCCCTATTGTTAGTAAAAGCAGGGCGATTCCTGAAAATCAAGTTATTATGTACAAGTAAGACCCGTAAAATATACCTCGTCCCACATGTAGGTACAGACAAATAAAAAAGAAGGAGGCCCCATTTGCGTGGATAGTACGAAGAAGTCAACCATAGTTAACATCACGTATAATATGGATAACTCTCGAAAATGCTAAATCTACATGAGGAGTATAATGTATAGCCAAGAATAGTCCTGTTAAAATCTGAGTAGTTAAGCATAACCCTAGAAGGGACCCAAAATTTCATCAAGAAGAGATGTTAGTAGGGGCAGGAAGATCCACAAGGGCATTGTTTAAAATTTTAATTAAAGGGTGCGTAGAACGGAAGGTTGCCATTAGTTAGAACGTAAAGAAGAATAATCATGTTTCGTAATATTGACCACAACAATAAGAGTTAAAAGAAGATAAAAAATTAAAAATAATGTGACCCCTCTTAAATCTTGAGAGTAAAGAGAATTTAGTCATAGTATACCCTCTCTATCTGTAGGGCTGGTAGGTAAATAGGATTCTCTTTTTGTTACTCAAAAAAATAAGCTAGAAAATATCAGTACAATAAATATAGACAAACTTCTAAATGTAATTTTGAAGATATTTTTTTTTAAAAAAAGTTCATTAGGGGCTAATAAAGAAACATAAATAAAAATTACTAGAAGGCCTCCCAGTAAAACTAAAATAAGTACATAAGATACCCAGAAATTAGTCATAATTAGGCCCAAACTTACTGCTAATAAGATGCTTAGTATTAAAATTACTAAACCTATTCCTAAAGGATGGGTTAAAGTGGGGAAAACTACTGCTAAGATTACTATTAAAGTTGAAAGAACTAATTGGACGAAAATATCAAAAAGTAGTTTAAAAAAAATTTAAGCTTTGGGAGCTTAAGATGTAGGTAGCTATCTTTTTGATGTCTTAAAATTGACATTATTTCTGGTTTACAAGACCAGTGTTTTAAGTTAAACTACTAAGACTGATGAGATACTACCTTATCACTCCTGTAACTGTTTTTTTGATAGTAAGAATCGCTTTATTTATTATAAGATTTATTTCTAAACGTAAGCATCTCCTAGCCACTCTTATTAGATTAGAGGGATTAATACTAATGTTATTTGGGATAATTTGTTACTTTGCTACGTTTTATTTTAATTTTTTTAATTTTGTTCTGGTATTTCTGACATTATCAGCTTGTGAGGGGGCCCTGGGTTTAGGCCTACTCGTCTCAATTGTTCGTACTTATGGTAGAGACCACTTTAATTCTATAAACTCTCTCCAATGTTAATGTTAAAATTTAGACTCTGTTGTTTAGGCATAATATTTTTATTGAAGGAATGACTTTTATTGATTAGAGTCATCATAATTCTAACTTTTTTTTGTCTCACTCTCATAATAAACTTCGACTTAGGAATTATTAACTTAATTCAACTAGATTTTTTAACTTATTTACTAGTTAGTCTTTCTTTATGAGTAACAGCTTTGATGATTGTGATAAGATTTTATATTAAGCATTCTAAGAATTATTTTGAGGTGTTTACAAGCCTAAGATTAGCTATATTATTTTTTTTGATAGTTAGATTCAGCACCTCAAATCTTTTAATATTTTATATCATATTTGAGAGAACGTTGATCCCTATTTTTTTAATAGTAATGGGGTGGGGTTACCAGCCAGAACGAGTTAGAGCTTCTTTTTATTTATTATTTTATACATTAACGGCTTCATTACCCTTGTTAATAGGGATTCTTTACATTAATTCTCAGCAATTTTCGACAGACTTTTCTTCTTTAGTAGTCCCAAATTCTGATTATTTACTATTTTGAATGCTCATCATTGCTTTTTTAGTGAAACTTCCAGTTTATCTAGGTCATCTTTGACTACCCAAGGCTCATGTAGAGGCCCCTGTAGCGGGCTCTATAATTTTAGCGGGGGTCCTGTTAAAATTAGGGGGGTACGGCTTAATTCGTTTCTTACCTTTCGTAGAAAATAGTCTTTCTGAATTCTCAGTATTATTAGTATCTATTGGTTGTATTGGGGGGGTGCTAGCTTCTATTATTTGTATACGGCAAACAGACTGTAAATCTTTAGTAGCTTACTCTTCTATTGCCCACATAGCGCTAGTAGTGGTAGGGATTTCACTAAACTCTTTTATTAGCGTTGCGGGGGCGGTTATTATTATAATTGCTCATGGATTTTGTTCTTCTGGATTATTTAGATTAGTAGGCATAATTTACGATCGAGTTTCTACTCGTAGAATTATTCTCATCCGAGGTATCGTCAGCGTGGGTCCGTCGATAACTTTGTGGTGGTTTTTGTTTAGAATTAGCAATATAGCCGCGCCTCCCACCCCAAGTTTAATGGGAGAGATTTATATTTTTATGTCATCATTGAATTGAGCGGGGGTTTTATCTGTGTTTGTAGGCATTCTCTCATTTTTTGCAGGAGCTTACAATCTTTATTTATTTGTTTCTACCCAGCATGGGACCAATTTAAGTGGTTGTAAATCGTTTACTGAAGTTAGAGTCCGAGAACACTTTGTTTTAATTAGTCATATGTTGCCTTTCTTACTATTTCTTGTTTTGTTAACTAATATTTATTCATGTTGCTATAATTTAAAAAAAATACAGGTTTGTGGTGCCTGAAATGTAAATTTTACTAGCAACCATGGATAAACTTTTATACCAAAAAATTTCTTTCTTTTTATGAAATTTAATAATTCTAATGTGACTCATGGGTGTGTATTTAAATTTGAATGAAACTTCAATTTTTCTTGAGTGATCTTTGGGAGGAGGTAGAATTAATTTAAGAGTAACTCTTCTTTTTGATTATGTAAGTTGTTTTTTTCTAAGAGTAGTTTTATGTATTTCTTCTAATGTAATTTGGTACAGAAAAAGCTATATACATTCAGATGAAGATGCTAACCGATTTATTTTACTAGTCTTGGGATTTGTAATTTCTATAATATTTTTAATTATTAGTCCTAATATTCTAAGAATTATTTTGGGATGAGACGGCTTGGGGTTAATCTCTTACTGTTTAGTTATTTATTACCCCTCTAAGAAATCAAGAAGCGCTGGGATATTAACAGTTTTAACTAATCGGGTTGGAGATGTGTGTATCCTTTTATCAATCGCCTGGTTTTCTATAGTAGGGGATTTTAATATAATAATATGAAATTTAGATTCTATTCTATCAAACAATTTGTGACTTCCCACACTAATTATAGTTGCTGCCATAACTAAAAGAGCTCAGATTCCCTTTTCTGCTTGACTTCCGGCTGCCATGGCAGCCCCAACTCCAGTGTCTGCCCTAGTCCACTCATCTACTTTAGTAACAGCAGGGGTGTATCTCCTAATTCGATTTTCTTTCTTACTAGAAATCCGCTGCTTATATACTCTGACAATTATTTCTCTAATAACAATATTTATATCAGGGATTGTTGCTATCTACGAGTTTGACTTAAAAAAGGTAATTGCTTTATCTACTCTTAGCCAATTAGGTATAATAATGTTTGCTATCTCCCTCACTTTATATAATGTAGCTTTTTTCCATCTCTTATCCCACGCTCTTTTTAAAGCTCTTTTATTTCTCTGTGCGGGGATCTTAATTCATGGGGTGGGAGGGTCTCAAGATATACGTCATTTTGGAGGGCTTGCCAAGTCTTACCCTGTTGTTGCATCTTGCTTAAATTTAGCAAATTTTTCATTGTGTGGGATCCCTTTCTTAGCAGGATTTTACTCAAAAGATATGATTGTTGAGCTAGCTTGTCAAAATTCATACGGGGTGTTTATTATAATTATAATATTTGTATGCCTAGCGTTAACAGTGATGTATTCTCTTCGTTTAGTTTTTTTTAGATTTAGTAATTTAAAAAATGGTGTTCCTCTACAATCGCTTTGTGAGCAAGATAAAACTCTAGTAGGTCCTGTAGTAATTTTAACTTTAATTTCTCTCTTGTCAGGTCCTTCCTTAATATGATTGATATTCCCCTTCCCGTCTATTATTCTATTGCCCCCCTTATTAAAGCTAGCCGCTTTAAGACTTATTTCTATCTCTACCATCGTCATACTTGGATTGAGTCAAATTAATCTCACTCAATTAAACGAGATAGGTTTAGTAAGTTATTTTATTGGCTCAATATGATTTTTACCTGTATTAAGAGGTCAAGGCAGTACTTGATTAGGGTTATACAAAAGAAATTATGTGTTAAAAATTTTAGACCAGGGATGACTAGAGTACTACGTTAATTTACTTTCCTTTTCCACCCCTAATAAAATCAACACTTTAGTTATGAATACTCAACATAATAGTCTAAAAGTACATTTTATAGTATTTTTAATATGAATCTTATTGACACTGATCTATATTTTTTGTTTTTGTAGCTTAAATTATTAAAGCATGGCACTGAAGATGCTAGTATAGTCAGTCGACTCAAAAACAAGTTAAGCTACTAGAATTTAATTCATTTTTACAATGAAAATGTAACGTATTTAACTTATACTATAGTTGCAAAGATACAAACGGAGTTAAACCGCTTAGAGTTAGAGTTAGCAGCTCTACTCTTACTTTTATCTCCTTAGTTGGAGTAAATTACTCTAAACTCCATTAACAGTGAAGTGCTGCCTACTTTAGCTTCAACTAAAAAATCTGGATTTATTAAAATCAAAGTTTAGGCCGAAACTAAATGTAACCTTTACTTCAGATTCTAAGGAAGGCTTACCAAGCACCTCTTGAATGCAAATCAAGTATTATAATTAACTACATCCCTAAAAAGCTCAATTTAAAGCACCCTGCTTTCACTCATGGAATAAGCCTAATAGGAGAATTAAAAGAAAGAGGAAAAAAACTCTAGACCAGTAGATTAAAATAGATTTAGGTAATCTATAAATGGCAGGAAGAAGTATAACAATTTCTACATCAAAAATTAAAAAAATAATTGTAATTAGAAAAAACCGAAGGGAGAAAGGTAAACGAAAGTTAGAATTAGAATCGAAACCGCACTCAAAGGGAGATGATTTCTCTCGATTTAATTTGACCTTTTTTCTTAAAATAATAGAAACCCCAAGAACTACCAATATTACAAGTATCACTAAAGGTACAAACAGTATTAATTGAACGATTATCTTTTCCATAGTTGGACATTTTGATTGGAAGTCAAATATACTTATTTATATTAAAAAGATAGTTAATTACCCCATCAGTAGATAGAAATGAACAAAAATAATCAAACTACATCAACAAAATGTCAATACCAAGCCGCAGCCTCGAACCCGAAGTGGTGCGTACTTGAAAAATGATTAAATATGTGGCGAATAAGACAAACTAGTAAAAACGCAGTCCCAATAATTACATGAAGACCATGAAATCCAGTAGCTACAAAGAATGTAGAGCCGTAAACTGCGTCCGCGATAGAAAACGGAGCTTCATAATATTCTAAAGCTTGTAAGGAAGTAAAATATAGTCCTAAAAGAACAGTCCCGACTAATCCTTGAAGCCCTTGAGTATAATTATTTTGTATAAGTGCATGGTGGGACCAAGTAACAGTAACCCCCGACGCTAAAAGAATTGCGGTATTTAATAAAGGAATTTGGAATGGATTAAATGGCTTGATCCCAGCAGGTGGCCAAGAACTTCCTAACTCCACCGCAGGGGCTAGACTTCTATGAAAGAATGCCCAGAAGAAAGATATAAAAAATAGTACTTCAGAGGTAATAAATAAAATTATACCTCACCGTAAGCCTACTCCTACTTGAATCGTGTGAAGACCTTGATAAGTTCCTTCACGTACTACGTCTCGTCATCATTGAATTATAATTAAAGAGGTAGCAAAGAGACTGATTACTACTAAACTTACATTAAAAGTATGGAATCATTTTGCCAAGCCTGTCACTAAGCTTATAACTCTGAACGCTCTAAGAAGAGGCCAGGGGCTTTTATCAACTAAGTGGTAAGGATGATTTATAAAATTTGACATTAAACTACTTCTCTAGAATACAAAGTCGCTAGTACAGCGAAGACATAAGATTGAATTACAGCTACTGCTCCTTCTAAAGTTAAAAGTAAAATCTGAGTACCCAAAAGAAAAGAAAGAAGCGAAGAAGATAAAGAAGGCCCTTGATTACCTAGTAAAACTAGAAGAAGATGACCTGCAATTATATTAGCAGCTAATCGTACTGCTAAAGTACCAGGACGAATGAGGTTACTGATAGTCTCAATCAAAACTATAAAAGGTATCAAAATACCTGGCGTTCCTAAAGGCACTAGATGAGCCAATATATGGCGCGTATGATTAAATCAGCCGTAAATTATAAAAGAAAATCAAAGAGGTGTAGCTAAGCTTAAGGTTATCGCGAGGTGTCTAGAAGCAGTAAACACATAAGGTGCTAACCCTAAGAGGTTACTAAATAAAATAAATATAAATAGTGAAATAAAAATTAAGGTATGCCCTTGAGAAGATGCAGGACCTACAAGAGTTTTAAACTCTAAATGCAACTGGTTTCTAATTATTGAAAATATTTTATGATAACGATTGGACTGCACTCAGTAAACTCAGGGGAGTAGAAACAAACCTAAAATTGAAGCAAATCAATTCAGAGGAAGGCTCAAAGTTGACGCAGGGTCGAAAATAGAAAATAAGTTTGCTATCATTTTCAATCACACGAGAAAGTATTAAGATTCTCTGAAGACTTTTCTTCTTGAGTTAACTGAACATCAAATCTTACGAAATATATTAATGAAATAAAAAATAAAAAGATTAAAATAAAAGCTAAATATAAAAGGATTCAGTTTATCGGTCAAATCTGTGGCATAGAAAAGTACTTCTAAAGTGATTTTAACATGACAAGTTAATGTTATTATTTAACTAACTCTTCTCACCAAAGCCAATCGTTAATTGACATATTAAAGCTTAAGAGGCTTTTACTTACTTTAAGTTATTTGATGAAAAAGATTTAATTCAAGTTAAAAAATCTGTTGGGGTGATAGCTTCTACACTAATAGGTATAAAACTATGATTAGCCCCACAAATTTCTGAACATTGACCGTAAAAGACTCCAGGACGATTAAAAAATACATTAAGTTGATTAAGTCGGCCTGGGACAGCATCAGCCTTAATTCCTAAACTTGGGATAGTTCATGAATGAATCACATCAGCAGCTGTCACTAACAGACGAATTTGAGTTAAGTATGGTAAAATAACCCGGTTATCAACTTCAAGTAGACGGAACTCTTGTGGCTGTAAATTGTTAGTTGGAGTCATGTATGAATCAAACTCAATATCATTAAAATCTGAATATTCGTAGCTCCAATACCATTGATGACCAACGGTTTTTAGAGTAAGTCTGGGCTCAGTAGTCTCATCGATTAGGTAGAGTAAACGTAACGAAGGAAGTGCTAGAATAATCAAAATCACTGCTGGTAAAACTGTCCAGATAATCTCAATTATTTGACCATCTAAAAGGTATCGATTCACAAATTTATTAGTTACTAAACTAATTATGAAGTAACCTACTAAAGTAGTAATCAAAATTAAAATTAACAAAGCGTGATCATGAAAAAAGATTAATTGTTCTATTAAAGGGGACGCGCTGTTTTGAAATCCGATCTGAGCTCAGGTTGCCATTTTCTAATGGAAAGATTTTAACTTTCATTTTTAGAGCTTAAATCTAAGGCACTAATCTGCCACATTAGAATTGAGAAATATAAACTAATTCATTGTAACTATGTTCCGCGGGAGGAAAAGAATGTTGTCACTCAATAGAAGTAGCAAGATGAGAAGCAAAAAGAACAGGTCGTAAACTTACTAAAGACTCTCAAACAATAAAAATAAACCCTAATGTAGCTACAAAAGAAATTATAGAGCCCACAGAAGAGACTACATTTCAGCTTATGTAAGCATCAGGATAGTCAGAGTATCGCCGAGGCATACCAGCTAGGCCCAAAAAATGTTGAGGAAAGAAAGTTAAATTTACCCCAATAAACATAATTAAAAAATGAATTTTTAATCATGAGCTATGTAAAGTTAGCCCAGTAAATAGTGGATACCAATGAGCAACCCCTGCAAAGATAGCAAAAACCGCTCCTATAGAAAGAACATAATGAAAATGAGCAACAACATAGTATGTATCATGCAAGATAATGTCAATACTAGAATTGGCAAGAACAACTCCTGTCAACCCCCCTACAGTAAATAAAAATACAAATCCAGCAGCTCATAAAAGTGAGGGCGAAAAAATTAACTGGGTCCCGTGGAGAGTCCCCAACCAGCTAAAAATCTTAATCCCTGTAGGAACAGCAATAATTATAGTAGCAGCAGTAAAGTAGGCCCGAGTATCTACATCTATACCAACAGTAAACATATGATGCGCTCAAACAACAAAACCTAAAACACCAATAGCTAATATGGCGTAAATCATTCCTAAAGTCCCAAAGGCTTCCTTCTTCCCTCTTTCGTGACTAATAATATGAGAGATTATCCCAAACCCCGGTAGAATAAGAATATATACTTCAGGGTGGCCAAAAAATCAAAATAAATGTTGGTATAAAATTGGATCCCCACCCCCCGCAGGATCAAAGAATGAAGTATTCAAATTACGGTCAGTTAAGAGTATGGTAATTGCTCCCGCAAGAACGGGCAAACTTAGTAAAAGTAAGAGTGCAGTGATTCCAACCGCTCATACAAACAAGGGAATTCGATCTAAAGTTATACCTAAAGATCGTATATTAATGATAGTTGTAATAAAATTTACTGCCCCTAAAATAGAAGAAACACCTGCTAGATGCAGAGAAAAGATACTTAAGTCAACAGAGGCCCCAGCATGAGCGATCCCCGCAGAGAGAGGGGGGTATACAGTTCAACCAGTCCCAGCACCACTTTCCACTGCCCCTCCCACAAGTAAAAGAGTTAAAGCAGGGGGTAAAAATCAAAAACTTAAATTATTTAGTCGAGGGAAGGCTATGTCAGGAGCTCCCAACATCAAAGGTACTAGCCAGTTCCCGAAACCTCCAATTATAATAGGCATAACCATAAAAAAAATTATTACAAACGCGTGGGCAGTGACAATAACATTATAAATCTGATCATCCCCAATTAAACTACCTGATTGCCCTAACTCAGCTCGAATAAGTATACTTAAAGCAGTTCCTACCATACCTGATCAGACCCCGAATACAAAATATAAAGTCCCAATGTCCTTATGATTGGTTGAAAATAATCAACGTCGCAATAGTTTAGTGGCCGAGCCTAGGCATTAGATTGTAAATCTAAGTACGAGAAATTTCTCCTAAACTAGGTAGGATAGTTTAATTAAAACTTTTAAATTGCAAATTTAAAAATGAAGTTTCTTCTCCTACTTGAGTAGAATTTAAGACCATTCTTAATTAAAGCTTTGAAGGCTTTTAGTTTTATTAACTTAAAATTCTAAACAAACAAAAACAAGGGCAGCCCTAAAATAGATAATAATAGTATAAATAAATTTAAATTTCCTAGAGAGTAAAAGATTTTTGTCTCAAATAAACTAGAGCCCCCCAAGATAAAAGCTGTGAAGGTTATACGTAAATAAAAAAATAAGGTAAACAAGCTAGCTAAAATTATAACTAATCTAAAAAAATACCACCCTATTCTTACCACAACCTGTAAAATCAACCACTTAGGTAAAAATCCCAGAAAGGGCGGCAAACCCCCTAATGATAAAATAGATAAAAATAATAAGATTTGTTTAGATAAAGAAAAATTTATTAAAAAGAATTCATTGATGTAAGAAATATTAAAAATATTAAAAATTATAATTACAGGAAATAAGACAACTATATAAATAAAAAAATATAACACCCCTATTCATAAATCAAAAGACACACTAATCAAAAGTCACCCCATATGACTAATTGAAGAAAAAGTCATCAATAGTCGAGTTCTTGTCTGGATCAACCCTATTAGACTGCCGACTACTAAAGACATAATAATAATAACATCAAACACGTTTCCCCAATAAGAAGAGAAGTTTCATAATATGAATAACGGATTAATTTTCTGGACTGTCAACAAAATAAACAAAACTGGCCAATTTAAAGTCTCAGCTACTCTCAAAATTCATGAATGAAAAGGGGCCGCCCCCAATTTAATACTTAAACCAACCAAAAGAAGACTGTTGCCCACATTATTTAAATCTAAAAAGAATATAACAATTCTAATAATAATTAGAATAGATGCCAAAGTTTGTGTAAGAAAATATTTAACAGAACCCTCTCTAGACATACTTGTTTTTTTAACCAACATTAGAGGCAAAAAGGCCAAAGTATTTAATTCTAACCCCAACCACGAAATAAAAAGCGAGGGAGAAGACAAAATTAAAAAGACTCTGGATATGATTCTGATAAGTATCAGAATTAAAGAAGGAGAAAATCACATTAGAAAGGAGGTGTTAACCTATAAATGGGGCATGAACCCACTAGCTTTACTTAGCTTACCTGTCTCTACATGTTAATGTAAAAGCATAAAAGATTTTGATTCTTTCAGTTTTGGTGTAATTCCATTACATGTAAACATTTAATTACACAATATAACGCAGTAATTTCTAG
>JAFEIL010000073.1 GCA_017495105.1 Emticicia sp.
GTATTTGGTTTTAAAACCGATGCTGGTGTTGCTTATGAAGTTACCTTTTCACCGATGGAGTTTATTTTTGACGATGAAAATGCGTTGAAATTAATATCTATGAACTTTCGATTGATCTTGTAACAAAATTAAAATTTTTACCACCAAAAGATGAAAAAATAGAAATGACGATTGTCCAAATTTTTAGACATTTTTTTCAGAAAGAACCACTAAACTTTGCAGTTTTTCATGTATCCAATATTGACAAAAAGGTAATTTCTCGGAGAAGGTTATTCTCAAATTTCTTTAAAAAACATAATAATGACTTTTTGGAAAGGTTCGAAAAAATCATAGAGGACAAGTCGGAAATTTTCTATATATCCTTGATATTGAGAACCGATAATTCACTTAAATCGGACATAATAGACTTTTTTGCAAATTGGATTGATGATACTAATGCCACTAAATGATTATACCTTCGCCTCAATCCAAAGCCCAGCCAAAATCAATAAAATAATCAAAAACCAAGCCCATTCGGGCAAATTGACTTGTAATTTTTGCTCAAAACCTCCTAAAATGGCATCTGATTTTAGATAAGGTTTTAGCAAATTCGATTTCGCTAAGGCACTTTGGTTAGCTTCAACATAAACTTCTAATGAATCTTGCAATGTCTGCCAACCAGTTTTTCGGAAAGTATATGTAGTTTTTGAGGAGGCTGGATTTATGGCCGATTGGGTAGTTTTTATAGTATCATTAGCAATACTCAATTTGCTTTGCCAATTTGAAGAATTTAGCAGAATCTCTTCTTTTACATCTTGAAAAATTGGAGCATTTATATCAATATTATTATCAAATGACGGATTTAATGCTTGAAATGCACTTTGCCAAATTCGGGCATAAGTTAAACTATCGCCACTAAGCATGAGCGGGAATGTTTCATTGAGTAGACTTATACCCACTTTTCCTGTTTTTTTCTGAATGGCAATAGGATAATCAAAAACAGACTTTTGCAAAATATTTGGCTCAAATTCGTAAGGATGTGCCGTTAATTCCTGCGAAATAGGGCGGTTTTCTTGCGTACTTGTTCGCTTCAATTTCCATTTTGTGCCAAAATTTTGATTGATACTTTTCGCACCTAGTTCAGGATTTTCGAAATTGATAAATAAAATACTTTTACCTTCCGTAAATACTTTTTTTACTAAATTATTATCAGCATTCGATGGGTCGGTAATGATAATATCGGGCGAAAAAGCTTTATCGGTATTATTGATTGAAACATTATTCAAGGTGTTTTTGGCAATTATTGTTTGAATTTCAACTTTATTGCCATTTTTTCCTAGCCAATCGGCCATTGTTTTGCTCTCAAAATCTGGGTTGCTTAAAATGAAAAGTATATTTTGAGGCTGATTTTTTATGGTATAAAAATCAATTGTTTGTAGTAATTTTTGGTCTAATTCTAAGTTTAAAGAAGTTCGTCCAATCGAAAATGTTGGAAAATTAAGACTAAAAGCAGAAAATCCTTTTGGTAAATTCAAACTATCTAAAACTTGATTGCCGAATTTTACTTTGATTGTTTTTGGTTCTGAAAGTTCGATTTTACCCGCAACTTCCTGCATTTCTCCTTTTCGAGTTATAGCATCCCAATGAATATCCTGTATTTCATCGGTTTTGAAATACGGAATCCACGAAATAGGATTTTGACCAATTTTACTCAATATTTCGGGTGAAGCATCTTGGCCTAAAAAATAAATTTTTCCAAGTTTTGAAGCAAAATCAGCGTTTTCATTTACTCGTCGGTTGAATTCTTTCTGAGAAAAAACCTCACCGATTCTTAGACTATCTTTTGTTTTTTGGATAGTTTCATTAGAGATATCTTCACCATATATCAAGATTTTACTCATATCCACCGATTTCGTCCAAGAAGGATTGATCACCAACATACAGACACAAAACCATAGCAATAGATTCAAGCCAATCTTAATTTTACTGGCTTTTTTCTTCAACAAAGCCACCAACTGAATAGCCAATAAAATGACTAATCCAATCACAAGTAGCCAATCGTAAATGGTTAAATTTAGTATGTTTAAAATCATCGTTCTATTTTATTTTCAATCACAAATCTTGTTGATTTGATTAGATTTGATAACTTTTTAAAAGTTGTCAAATCTTAAAAAGTTGTCAAATTAAAAGTTTTTCCAAAATGCTTTTTCTAATTTCTTATCGCTTAAATAGGAGGCATTTTTAGGAGTTTTGTTATTCGGTAAAGTCTTGTTTATCAGTTGATAAAGCTTCGTATTTAATGACAATTTGGCTTTTTCTGAAAGTTCTTTATCATTAATGATAGTTTGTAAATCGCTCAAAATCGACCAATTTGATAAACTACTATTAACTACTTTATTACCAAGTGCCGAACTCAATTCCAAAACTTTTTGCTTTTGCAATCCACTCAACTTTTTACCTTCGGTTTTGGTTTCAATGATGCCTATTACTTCTGCAATTATGATTTCTATTTGTTGTTGAGTATATTTTTTTTCATATTTAAACTGAGCATTAAATTTTGTCAATTCGCCCGTCAAGCGTTTTTCTTTTTCTTTAATTGGAGGCGGGTCGAAGCTTGTTTTCTTGACAAAAGTTCTGGCTTTTTGTTGAGCTGATTTTAAGTATTCAAGGGCTTTTTTCTCAAACGGTATTGCTTTTTCGGGTTCGTACATTCGTAAATGCAATTCCGATTGCCACATTTGTTCCAAAGCCATTTTCAATAAACTTCGTGTCGATTGTTCATAATAGGTATTCGCTTCACCATCATCATGCGAATGTATATAATCAGCCAATAGATTTACCACTGGGTCGCTTTCATTCGGGTTTTCTGCACCGTGCTGATGCTCATGTTCTTCATGTTTTTCACCATCTTCATGGTCGCCTTCTCCTTCATCGTGGTCGTGTCGAAAGCCTTTCAGCATATCGCCATCGGTTTCTACATCGCTTGGTAGGGCATTAGCACCACCTATTGAACTTTCCTCTTCTTCACCTAAATATTGTCCATAGCGTAATCTGAGGGCTTTTTGGTCGAAACCGATTTCGTTGGAAGTACTATTGAAATCTTCCTTACCCAATTTCTTTCGCTTTGCAATCAACTTTTCGGTATCAATAATAATTTGGCGTTGACTTCTAAAATATTCAGGCATAATATTCATTGCCATCGTTGCTAAGTCGGCTTCTTCGGTCTGCGAAGTATCTTTATAAACAATAAAATAAGTATCTGATTTTGTATAATTTGAAGTTGGTTGTTTATTGTCGAATGCAGCCCAATAATAATAAAGTTCGTCGCCAGGAGCAAAATTGAGGGCTTTCAAATCAATGTTTTTGGATATATTGGCTTGTTTAAAATTAGTTTGTACAATTGGAAATTTTACTTCTCTAAATTTTACGTTTTCGCCCGAACCACGTGCCAAAGTTGCTACAATAAATGCTTGATTGACCAGGAAATCGTCAGAGATTTTGGCTGAAATTTGGACGTTTTTGGGGTCTATTAAGAAATGTAGTTTATATAATTCCTTTGAACTCGGTTCGATTTTCGGAGCTAAATCTGGAATCGCTTCCAAACGATAGTAGTCCGACTGATAAACCAATGAATCGTGCCAAAATGCCTTGAAAGCATATAAACCCGAGCTAATTAACTTGTCTGAATATTCAAATTTTTCATCTATTTTTTTGAGAGAGATTTCTTCACCTCGATTATTACTCAACTTCACCGATAAGTTTTGTGAAGAAGAAAATGCCAAACGCCATTTAAATACAGAACCGCTAATTGCTGAGGCGTTCATGTTTTTTGAATTTGTAATTGTCAAACCTGTGTAGGAGGGAGGTGTAATGCTCAATTCTGCCGAAACAAATGTTGGTATTTGTGCTGTTTCCTCAGTTGAAATTAATGTATTATCTTGACCTTTTAAACCGTTTTTCTCTGAAAAGTCGAGTTTCGGTACAAATAAAAAAGCTATGATTGAAGCTATAAAAGTCAATAAAAAGAAAGTGATTTTGTTATCAATCGCCCAAGGTGTTTTGAAATTAGATTTAGAAAAAAGTCTTTCGAGTTGGAGTTGTTGGGCTAAATTTGGTTGCTCAATGTTTAATAATTCAAGGCTATATTCAGTATCACCAAGTTTTTTATGAATGAGTTGAATGGCTTCTTTTTTCTTGTTCTGAAAAAGTTTTTTCCAAAATGCTATTCCTGCAAAAGTTAAAATTCCTACAAATGCAGCGAAAAAAATAGATTTTGTTAATAAAAGCATTAAAAAATATGCAGAACTCGCCGCCATAGAGCACATCAGCGTTGCAACCAGATAAAGTTGAAAATTTACTTTTGCAATTATTTGTTTTAGATTGTTCATGCGTTTTTATGAATGGCCAGCCATCGTTCGATGCTCAGTAATATAATAAATATAAGCAAAATACCTTTTGAAAACCACTTGTTTGCTGCTTGCATGGGGTATTGTTGCAATTTAAATAAAGCATCAATTTGTTTTTTGCTCATTGGCTTATTTGAGTTTTGTAAGCCAAAATGTTTAATAAATTGCTCGCCCAAAAATTCGGGTAAATTCCCATTAAAAACCAGTTCAGAAGTTTGGGGTTTCAACTGATTTTGGAGTAAAATAACATTTTCTTCTCTTAAGTCTTGACTTTTAAATATAGCAGCATCAGAAAAAATATATAAAGTAGTCTTGTTTCGATTTTCGGAAATAATTTTATTCGAAAATACCACATCATATAATTTATTGGGTGCCACTTGCTCCTCGATCTTAAATTCAAATTGATAAATTTCTTGGAGAGCATTCAACGCGGCTTTAATGCTTTGGGTCTCAGTTGCATCGTTATTTTGTATTAAAATATTGATTACTCCTTCGTGTTTTGCTTTGCCATTTTTGTTAGAAATACCTTGATTTACGAGTTCATTTTTTGCATTTACGAATAAATTTTTACCACCCGAAAATTTAATATAATCTTGATTTTGAATTGAATTTGAATCTACAATTGTATGTATCCGAAAAGCTGTTGGAACAAAGATATTTGGCAATTGATTTAGTTGATGATTATTAATAAAATACAACTCAACTGTTTCATTATCAATGCTTTTACTGATTTTTTTAATGCTTTTTTGTAGTAAATTTGAATCAAATATTTCTTGACTTGGTAGCTCTTTTATGTCTTCAATTTGCTGTGCATTAGAGTTAATCCAATAGCACTTTTCTCCTTTTTTTAATGCTTCTTCAATTTCAAATTTATAATTTTCGGTAATCAAATTATTCGGTTGAATTAGGTGGATTTTCTTCGCTGTTTTATCATTATTCAACCATTTTAAGAATGGTTTACTTAAGAAAAAACATAACGTAAATAAAAGTAGACACCGCAAAATAAGCAATAAAATATTATCGAGTCGAATGCCTCTTGATTGTTGCAAGTTCTTTTCGACTAACCATTGTGTAGCAGCCCATTCAATGATTTTTCCTTTCTTTTGATGCCAAAAATGTATAATTATGGGAATTGAAATCGCTAAGGCCCCCCAAAGCATCAAAGGATTTATGAATTCCATGTTAAATTTTTCTTAATGGGTTTATGCAATAAACCCCTACTTTCTATTTTTAATTGATTCTGTAATTACGCTGGCAATCGGTGCCTCAAGGTCGGTTCTGATCAAATGGACAAACGGAATTTGCAAGGCATCTTTTAAGTTTTTAAGATAATTTTCGGCATTTTTCCTAAATTCATCTTTGATACTTTCGGCTTGTAATTCTACTTCTTTTCCGGATTCTAAATCCTTGAAACGATAAAATCCTTTGAGATTAAAATCTAATTCTTGTTTGCCCAAAACTTGAAAAATGATAACTTCTCGGTGCGGATTCGTTAGGTTTTTTATCAATTGAATCCATTCATTATTGATTTGTAAAAAATCAGAGGCAATAATGATGACTTCCTTCTGCTTGGTCGATTGCAATATTGGAAATTTTGGGTCGCTATTTTTCCAATCTCCGCTGGCATGGGCTTTTTCAAGTGTATATAAAATTCGCTGAAACGATTGTTTACCCGAAACAACTAAAGTGCGTAGTTCATCATTTTGCAAGGCATATAAACTCATTAAATCACTTTGTCGATAGCCTAAATATGCCAACGAAGCCAATAAAATTTTGCAATATTGCAAGCGACTTACTCCATTTTCAATATAATTCATCGACCCCGATAAATCAATGATAAATCTCAAATGAAAATTGCTTTCGGTTGAAGATTCACGCACTAAATGTTTATCAGTTCGGGCATAAAGTTTCCAGTCGATACGTTTTGGGTCATCGCCAGGTTCGTAATGTCGGTATTGTTCAAACTCAATTCCATAACCAAAACGCTTGCTTTGATGAATACCCAACATCAGTTGTTCACTCACCAGTTTTCCTGCCAATTGTAGGTTATTGAGTTTAATTAGTTCAGTTGTAAGCAATTATATCAGATTTTAATATTAAAAACAATCCCGTTAGGGATTTAATATCGGTAGAATGAAATAGTAACCCAAAAAATTAAAAGTTCCGTAGGAACGATATATTTATGGGTCTAATAACTCCTTAAAAATATATTTTTCATCATATTCTATTTCAAAAGCATCTAAAAAAGCCAAATATTCTTCTCTAAAGTTTCTCTTTTGGTGATGAATTTCTTGGTTTTCTATGTATTTAATTACTTCTTTTATTTGAGATTTCCCGTATGAAAATGCTCCATACCCTTCTTGCCATTCAAACTTACCTTTTACAAAGCCTTTTTCATTTATCCATTTTGAGGAACTTCCTTTTATATCTTGCAATAATTCAGAAACAGACTGATTTGGTCTAACTCCAACTAAAATATGAATGTGGTCTGGCATTCCATTGATGATAAGTAACTTATGATTATTACTATGAATAATACCCGTTATGTATTTGTACAGTTCATCTTTCCATTTATTTTGAATGATACCTGTTCTAAATTTTACAGCAAAAATCAAGTGTAAATGGATTTGAGTATATGTATTTGCCATATATTCAATATTTGAGTTTGTTTTGAAATGATTTTAGTACGGTATAACTCCGCAACTCCGTTCGGAGTGAAATATTGGTAGAAAAATATGCATACCAAATAAATGAAGCCCCATCGGAGCGAAATATTGTATCTCATTTCTAATATATCGCCCCGATTTTGATATATTATCCCTACGGGATTTGGCATTTAATAGGCTTATATTTTTACCGATATTTTGCCCCGCTGGGGCTTGTTTTAATGCTGTTTACTACCAATTGTCAGCCGTCGATGACACCCTCTGTGAAGCGTAAATTTGTATTGAATATACTATATTTTTACTTCTTCAACAATTCCTTAATCACATCATCGGTTGTAATTCCTTCTGCTTCAGCTCTGAAATTTAGAGAAATTCTATGTCTTAAAATCGGGTAGGCGAGTGCTTCAATGTCTTCGGGTAGCACCGAAAAACGTTCGTTTAATACCGCTCTTGCCTTCGAACAAAGTACCAATGCTTGCCCTGCACGTGGACCGGCACCCCATTCGCACCATTCTTTTACATAAGTTGAACTTGTATTTGCAGGGCGAGTCGCTCTTACTATATGATTAATTTTCACAATTAACTCTTCGCTAATATGCACTTCACGGGTGAGTTTTTGCAAATCAATAATGTCGTTATCGGTCATTATATTCTGCAAAACTGGTTTGTTTGAGCCAGTTGTACTTTTCAAAACGTCAAGTTCTTCATTTTCGGAAGGGTAACCCAATTTAATGTACAATAAAAAGCGGTCGAGTTGAGCTTCGGGAAGTGGATACGTTCCTGCTTGTTCGATAGGGTTTTGAGTAGCAATAATTAAAAACGGCTTTGGCAAATCGTAGTTTGTTCCTGCATAAGTTACCTTATATTCTTGCATGGCTTCGAGTAAAGCCGCTTGCGTTTTTGGAGGCGTACGGTTGATTTCGTCGGCCAAAACGATATTGGCAAAGATTGGTCCTCGATTAAATTTGAAGAATTTTTTGCCAGTTTCGTGGTCTTCTTCCAAAATTTCCGTGCCGACAATATCACCTGGCATGAGGTCAGGCGTAAACTGAATGCGTTTAAATCTCATGTCGAGTGTTTTCGATAAAGTGCTTACCATCAAGGTTTTGGCAAGGCCAGGTACGCCTTCGAGCAAACAATGTCCGCCTGCCAAGAGTGCAATCAGAATTTCGTCAATGGCTTCTTGTTGCCCGACGATAACTTTTGCAATTTCTTTTTTTAGTAGTGGTAATTTGGCTACTAATGTTTTGTAATGATGAAGTTCTTTGGTTTCCAATTTTAATAATAGTTTTTATTGTTGCCGTAGGAACGTCCAATTTGGACGTTCCTACATGTTTAAAACAACAATTTGTAACATGCAACAGTTTTTTACACCGTCAAGGCATAATTAATAATATTTACTCCAAATTTTGTATTGTCTTCGGCAAGCCAACGTTTGTTTCTGAAATCGTAGTCCCATTCGCAGCCGTAATCTTTATTACTGTATAAAACTCCGATTCTGCCGTTGATAATAACTGCTTTTAGATAATCATGAACGAGGTCGTCGCCCCAACCGTTTAGTTCAAAAGTAGTTGTTGGTGGTCCTTCGAACTGAAAAAAACAGTTGTAAATTGGGTGAGTATTCTGGATTTTTTGTAAAGCTTTTGCACCGAAAGTCCGAGCCATTTCTTGCTCAAACGATTTGGCAAAAAGTCCATCAATATCATGGTTACAATCATCTACAAATACAAAGCCACCATTTTCGATATATTTTCGAAAATGGTCACGCTCTTGACTCGAAAATTCAACCAATTTATGCCCACTCAAATAGCAGAACGGACTTTTGAAAAGCTCATTACTGCTCAAAAGTACTACTTTTTCTTTTTCATCAATCGGAATGGTTGTGTATTCGACCAAAGAATTGAGAATATTTGAAGGCATTCGCTGGTCAGTATCCCAATCTCCCGAATTATACTGTATTCTTGTAAAAATAAATGGTTTCATGTTATTTGCTTTAGGCGGTAGGCTGTAAGCTATAGTCTAATTTACATTTATAAAAAAGCATATTGCTTACAGCATAAAGCTTATGGCTTTTACACCGCATCAGATAAACTCGAAAATGTAAATTCTCGAATTTTCATGGGTGGTACCATATAATTTTGGTTCGATTCGGTGCTGACGACACGCTCAGTTTTTCCCAACATTTCGAGATTATTGAGCATGATTATCGGACTTTCATTGAATCTAAAATTTTTGATTGGATATTTTATTTTACCGTCTTCAATATAAAAAGTCCCGTCTCGGGTAAGTCCAGTTTGGAGAAGCGTTTGTGGGTCAACCGCACGGATATACCAAAGTTTTGTTACCAAAATGCCTCTTTTGGTGCTTTTTATCATTTCATCAAGCGTAGCTGTTCCACCAAGCATGATTACATTACTAGGAAATGGTATTGGTTTTACTCCTTTTTCTTTTGCCCAAAAACGAGAATAAGATAGGTTTTTAACAACTCCGTTCTCAATCCACATACGTTTTTCTTGTGCTTGCCCATCGCCCGACCATGGAGATGCGGGCAAATCGGCATAGGCTGGGTCGGAGAAAATAGTTACTCGTTCGTCAACTATTTTCTCTCCTAATTTGGTTTTTCCACCTTGTTTACTGAAAAACGAGCGTCCTTCGTCTGCACTGCGAGCGTCCATATCGAAATAGATATTTTCGAGTAAAACAGCGGCAGCGGTTGGTTCAAGAATTACGGTGTATTTGCCTGGTTCCAATGCTTTTGCACTTTTTGAGCCTACTGCTTTCTGAATTGCAATTTGTGTTGAGGCGGCAGTATCAAGTTTATTGACATCGCTAAAGCCTTTGATTACATAACCCGAACCCGTACCGTCTTCGGTGCGAACTGTCAATGAATAATTAATATTTGTGCTTTTGTAGTAAGCAAAAAGTCCTTTCGAGTTCATCATTGCCGAATAGCCTTTTGAATCTTCGAGGAAACCTGCCGCCACTAATTTTTGCTCACGTGTGAGTTTCAAACTTTTCATAACGGCTTCAGCACGAATATCGGGGTTAATATTGGCCGTTGAATCAAAAAAACCTTTCGATTGCATATATTGCTGCGGTTCCAAAACGCCCATATATTCGGGGTTTTCGGGAGCAAGACGAGCTAATTCCTCCGAACGACGCACCACTTTTTCGAGTGAGGCCTCATCAAATTCATCAATTGTAGCAACCCCTACTTTTTTTCCAAAAGCCGATTGTACTTGTAGATTTTGATTTGTCAATGCTCCACTTGTCGAAACTTCATTTCTTGCATAACGGATGTTTCCATTAATATTGCCTGATAAATTGATTTCACATTCATCGGCTTTTGAATAGCTTAAAACCTTTTTCAGCAAGATTTTAGCTTCATTTTCTGTTAATATGACTGACATGAATAATGTTGATTTAGTGAATGATAGAATGAATGAATGTTTAAAATAACAAGAGAAAAGGTTCAATTGTGCAAAGGTTCAGAGGGGCAGAGTTTGAAAATTTACTTTAAATAATTAATTTCAATTTGCCACTCTGTGCCTAAAATTAAACTTTTCTTGCTGTGTTAATCACATTTACACCATTGAAACGAGCGGTTGAACTTCCGTGCGAAACTGCACTTGATTGCGAAGGTTGTCCTTTGCCATCGAAGAACGATCCTCCCAAACGGTAATCACGCTCGTCACAAACTTTTACACAAGAATTCCAAAACTCTTGGGTATTTGATTGGTACGCCACATCTTTCAGCATTCCTGCAATTTGTCCATCTTTTATCTCATAATATAATTGTCCTCCAAACTGGAAATTATAACGTTGTTGGTCGATTGAAAACGAACCATCTCCGATAATATAAATTCCTTTTTTTACATCTTTAATCATTTCGGCTACCGACAGAGGCGTTTTTCCTGCCGCCAACGAAACATTGGCCATACGCTGAAATTGCACCGACGACCAACTATCAGCATAACAGCAACCGTGTGATGCTGTTTCGCCAATAATATGAGCTTGGTCACGAATGGCTTGGTAGTTTACCAAAGTTCCGTCTTTTACCAAATCCCATTGCTTGGTTTTTACACCTTCATCGTCCCAACCCACTGCACCGAGTGAGCCAATTTGGGTTTTATCGGCAATTAGATTTACCTCTTTGCTGCCATAATTAAAGTTTTTACTTTTCCATTTATCAAGTGTTGCAAACGATGTTCCTGCAAAATTGGCTTCGTAACCTAAAACTCTGTCGAGCTCGAGCGGATGTCCAACTGACTCGTGAATTGTTAACCATAAATGTGAAGGGTCAAGAACTAAATCATATTTTCCTGCTTCAACCGATTTTGCTGTAAGTTTTTCTTTGGCTTGTTTGGCTGCCGCAGTTACGTCTTCGAGCATATCGTAACCTTTATTGTAGCGAGTCGTAATGCCCGAAACTTTATCTTTTGGATTGGTTTGTAAGTATTCATAACCCATACCGACTGGAGCAGAAAGTGCTTGACGAGTTTCAAATTTACCAGTTTTTGGGTCAATGGCAGTTACAGCCGAAATTGGCCATATTCGGTGAATATCTTGGTCAATGTATGAGCCATCAGAAGAAGCAAAATATTTTTGCTCATTGACCATAAATAGCACTGAATTGACATAATTTGCTCCATTTTTTAATGCGGCATCGTTTACGCTTAGCAGTAAATCAACTTTTTCTTTGATTGGCACTTCAAATGCATTTCGTTGAATAGGTGCTTTCCAACTTACTTCGCCGTAGCCACTTTGTGGGGCGAGAATAACTGGTTCGGACATTAAACGGGCATTAGCTCTTGCAATCGCAACAGCCTCTTCGGCTGCACGAGCGGTATCGGCCTCTGATTTGGCATCTGCTATGGCGGCAAAACCCCAACAACCATTGGCAATTACACGTACGCCTACACCATAAGATTCGGTGTTAACAATGTTTTGAACCTTGTCTTCACGAGTAACTACAAATTGATTGAGGTAACGGCCGATTCGAACGTCGGTATAGGTAGCCCCTTTGGCTTTTGCAGCATTGAGTGCGGCATCGGCAAGGCGTTTTTTGACGGCAGCATCAATTGCACCATCAATTAGTGCTTCTTGCGAAACAGAGTTTCCTATAATTGGAATACCTCCAGATGGCATATTTGGCAACATAAGTCCACCAAAGCCTAAGCTGGATAACTGGATAAAATCTCTTCTTTTCAAAGCTTTTTCGGTTTTAGTGTAAAATAATAAGTTTAGTTTGTCTTTGTTCGTATAAATATAGGAATACATTGCAAAAATACCATCTCAAAAACAGGTATTTTGATGAAAGGGCAAAATCATGCGACGACTGGATTTAAAACCTCAAAAGTTTTTTCAAAACTAAACTAAACTAAATCTCAATACTTTTGTTTCAAAGAAAAATATTGAACTTTAAATGAAATTTAGACTAATAACTATTCTGCTTCTTGCCTTCACTTTTAGCAATGTTTTTTCCCAGAACGATAGAGTTTTAACAGGTAAATTGCTTGATTCGCTTACTTCTGAGCCATTGGCTTTTGCTTCTGTGTGGGCTGATGCTATAAGTCAAACATCTCTCACAAAAGGTAGTGTAGCTGATGAAAAAGGAAGTTTCGAGATAGTTGGGCTAAGAAAAGATAAGTATATAATTAAGGTTGAGTATGTAGGTTATAAAACCAAATTTATTGAAGTTGATGCTTCAAAAGAAACTCAAAGGTTAGATTTAGGGGCAATCACACTTTCGCCTTTGAGCCAATTGTTGGAGTCGGTAACTGTAAGTAGACTGAAACCTAATGTTGTGGCAACTATTGAAAAACAAGTATTTAAAGCTGAACAATTTGAGGTGGCAAAAGGAGGAACGGCAACCGATGCTTTGAAAAACATTCCGTCTGTGGCTGTCAATGCAGAGGGCGAAATTACTGTGCGTGGTTCAAAAGGTTTTATGGTGATGGTCAATGGAAAGCCCAGCCAAGTGGATGTAGCTACGCTTTTAGCTCAAATTCCTGCCAATAGTATTGATAAAATCGAAATGATTACTGCTCCATCGGCCAAATATGATGCTGACGGTAAAGCTGGAATCATTAATATTGTGACCAAAAGAGGTGTAAATAATGGCTTTTCGATTGCCTCAAATATGCAATTGGGCTTGCCAAGAATCGAAGAATATTATAATGCTTCTGAGCCAAAACGCTACGGTGCCGATGCTACAATCAATTATAAAAAAGGAAGTTGGGATGCTTCGTTTTCGGTCAATTACTTGAAAAATGATATTGCAGGAAGAAGAATTGGCGATGTAAACACGACGATTAATAATATTTTTACGAGTTTTCCGAGTGAAGGCGAGCGAAGTTTTAAGCGAGAAAATTATGGCCTAAGGTTTGTTACTTCCTATAAAGTAAGTAAGAATGATGAGATTTCGGCAGGTATTTATTTGGGTGAAAGAACACAATATCGCACCGCTGATATTTATTACCGAAATACAAAAACTGATTTATTGACCAATAAAGTTATTGGCGTTGCCCAATATTTTAACCCAAATTTGGTACTAAAATCGGGCGATTTTAAAGTTTTTAACCTTGATTACACGCATATTTTTAAAAACGCCTCAACGCTTACATTATCAGGACTTTACGAAAAAGCAAATCTTGATGGTTTCACGAAAAACCGCAATCTGAACAACAATGATTTTAGAGATACGCTACAATATACGCTCAATACGGGTAATAATCCATTGAATGCTATTCGATTAAAAGCCGATTATGAAAAAATAATTGGCATCGGAAAATTTTCTTTTGGGTATCAATATCGCACTCAAAATCAAGAAGGGGGCTTTGTTTATCTAGAAAAAAGTGGAAGTTTTGAGCCTTTTGTCATTAATCCTGCATTTTCGGCGGAGATTTCGGTACAGAACAGGATTCACGCACTTTATTCTCAATATGCAGGGAAATTCAAAAAACTGGAGTTTTCGGCAGGTTTACGCTACGAAAATGCGTTAAGAGAATTTACGGAGAGCAGAGGGTCTGAATCAACAATTTTAAAACTTTCAAATTTGTTTCCTTCAGCCAATTTTTTATATGATTTTGGCAAAGATTTACGAGTAAAATTGGCGTACAGTCGAAGAGTGCAGCGTTCGACCAACAATGAGTTAAATCCGTATCCAGAAAGAGAACATAGCGAAACACTAGAACAAGGAGACCCAAATATACGCCCCGAATTTATTGGAATTTATGAGGCAGGAATTTCAAAAGACCTAAAGAAAACCACATTGTATTGTAAGCCCTCAGTTAGCCCCATCTTGCAATAATATTATTGACTTACGA
>JAFEIL010000207.1 GCA_017495105.1 Emticicia sp.
GAAATGCAGCCAATAAAGCTAAATTGGGGGAATTAAAATGTTCTTTTACGAAAATGAATAATAAAATAATAGTAAAAAGATTAAATATCAAAGAAGGCAAACGCAAACTTTTATCCGAAACCCCAAATAAATTCGTCCAATAATGTAAGGAATAAGTATAGAATGCACCATTACCAGTATCTAATCGTGCTATCGAATCAAAAAAATCAGGCAATGACTTTTCTGACCAAAATTCTTTCGGTGTAAAATACTTATCATTAGGTTTCCTAACCGAATCGTGTTGATTATTGCCTTCGTAAGTCACAAACTGGCTAACAAATAATGAATACTTCTCATCACCAGCCAATCCGTGTTCGCCTATTTTGTAATATCTTAAACCAAAAGCTAAAACTATAATTCCGACAAGAATAAAGTTGGCATTTTGCTTTAGAAATTGCTGTATTTGCATCAATTAGATATTTTTTAAATCTGCAATCGTCTGTATCGGATTTTCCGAACTAAACACAAAACTACCTGCTACAAGAGCATTCGCACCTGCTTCAACGAGTTGTTTGGCATTTTTAGAAGTTACGCCACCATCAATTTCAATCATTATAGTGGCTGACATTTGACGTACTTTACGCACTTTTTCATACGTATGTTCAATAAACTTTTGTCCTCCGAAGCCTGGATTTACTGACATAATCAATACCATATCAATATCATGGATAATATCTTCAAGCATATTAACAGGTGTATGAGGGTTGAGTGCAACTCCTGCCTTACAACCTAAATCTTTGATTTGCTGAATCGTTCGGTGCAAATGCGGACAAGCTTCATAATGAACCGTGATGATTTCAGCACCCAATTTCTTAAATGTTTCTAAAAATCGTTCAGGTTGAACAATCATTAAATGCACATCAAGTGGCTTTTTGGCGTGGCGTTGGATTGCCTCTAAAACTGGCATTCCGAACGAAATATTTGGCACAAAAACACCGTCCATAATATCAATATGAAACCAGTCAGCTTGTGATACATTGAGCATTTCGCAGTCACGTTGGAGATTCGCAAAATCGGCTGCTAACACAGAAGGAGCGATAATTGCCCCAGATGGAAGAGAACTCATACTTTTTTTGAATATTTTTTTACAAAGTTAGGGCTAAGTAATGATGAAATATTAATGATGAATGATAAATTTTATAAAACATTGACTATCAATACATCACAACAAAAAAGTCTGCGTAATTGAAATACGCAGACTTTCTAAAATAAAACTACCGACGGTAAAATGTCAACTGTTGACTTTTATTATTTATCACGATACAAAACCTCGTCTATCAAACCATAAGTTTTTGCTTCTTCTGCTTTCATCCAGTAGTCACGGTCAGAGTCTTGTTCGATTTGCTCAATAGATTTTCCAGTATGATTTGCCAAGATTTCGTATAATTCATGGCGTAATTTGATAATTTCCTTCACGGTAATCTCCATATCACGCGATTGTCCTTGAGCTCCACCGCTTGGCTGATGAATCATCACACGTGCGTGTGGCAACGCCGAACGCTTACCTGCTGCACCACCTGCCAACAATACCGCTCCCATTGAAGCAGCCAATGACGTACAAATTGTGGCCACATCAGGACGTACATACTGCATTGTATCGTACATACCCAATCCTGCATAAACCGAACCACCCGGACTATTGATATACATCAAAACATCTTTTTTAGCATCAACTGATTCTAAGAAAAGCAATTGTGCAACTACTACGTTTGCTACGTAATCGTCTACACCTGTTCCTAAGAAAATGATACGATCCATAATCAAACGAGAGAAAACGTCTATTGCGGCAAATCGCATCGGACGTTCTTCGATGATATTTGGAGTCATATTCTGAACATTGTGTTTCATATAATCATCAATTCCTAAACCACTCATGCCCATGTGATTCACGGCATACTTACGAAATTCTTCTCCAAAATGCATGTTTTTTTCAATTTACAGTTATCAATTATCAGTTTTTGACTGATGTTTCTTTAAATTTAAAACAGAACGTTTACTTGCAAAGTTCAAAATAAGAACTTTCTATAAATACGTTTTGTTCGATACAAAGATGTTAATTCTTTTAGAAATTTGCAGTCAGAATTTCAGATATTTTCTCAGAAAAAGCGATATTTAGTAATCCACAGTTAGCAGTCAACAGTCAACAGTTTTATAAAGCTCTTATATATAGACACTTAGCGTTTATGAACACAGGTAATAAAATTAGAAAATTAGGCTTGATAAGGGTTTTTCGCAAGAAAACATGGCTGATATGTTGGGAATTTCAACTACCGCCTACGGTGACATTGAACGAAACAAAACAGAATTGACGATTTCAAGAGTTACCGAAATTTCAAGAATTTTGAATGTCAGTATTGTTGATTTATTGGATATTGAGTCTCACCCTGTTGATTTTTCGCTTGAAAAACTTCAACTTGAAAACAATAAACTTAAAGCGGAAGTTGAAAAATGGCAAATGACGGCCACCTATTGGCATGAAAAATACGAAAATCGTTTTGTAGGAAACCTGATGAAAGTAATTACAGAAGAACCTGAACGCAGAAAAATTGGGTTTTAATTTTGTAGGATAGGTTTTCAACCTGTCATTCGTCACTTTTTTTAGTACTTCTGCAACATTTTTGAGATTTGTGTAAATACAGAGCATAGTTTTGTTGAAAACTTATGAAAAAGCTATGCAATCATTACAAAAAATCAGAGGTTACGAATTTATTCTTATTGCCTTCTCCACAGTTATTTACGTTGTCCGCCGACTTTTTCAGGAAGCCAGCAAGTTTGATTCGATGATTACGACTGCCGAACTCAACAAAGTACCTTCCAACATAATTTGGGGAAGCCTTCGAGCTTATGACCACGTAGGAAACAACAATTTCCCGACAATCGTGGCGGCTTCGCTGTTTTTGATGGCTTTGTACATTTTTCATTATATGACTTTTCCAAGATTACAAGAAAGAAAATTTGATAGTACAACTTGTTCATATCTATTTTTCATCATCATTTTGTGTATTTCGAGTGTTCAAATTTTTGAATATTTGAAACTTTATATT
>JAFEIL010000495.1 GCA_017495105.1 Emticicia sp.
CGTGAATAATTGCTAAGATGATAAAAGTTGGTTTCCAATAAATAGCCTAAAAGAAATTTTCCTTTAAATACTATTCAATCATTAACCTAAAAATCAATTATGACCAATAAATCAAAATTCTTGTTGCCAATTCTTAGTTTTATTGTTTTAACAATAATTCAAATAAATGGCATTTCAGTTTTTGCACAAGGGCCAGGCTCTGGACAAAGAGTTGCTCCTTCACTTCCTCCGATTCCAATAAAAGAAGACACAACTCACACCTTAAATAGACATTTTATAAGTGCTTCAGTAACTCCAAAAGCCCCTAATAATAAAGGCTTTATCCAACGTTGGCTTGTGCTTGAGCCTGTAAAGAAAAACATTGCTCGAAACAATGTTATTACCGATAGCTACCTCAAAACTAATTTTTCGGCCGATAATTTCTCGAACAATTATAACATCATTCCTAAAAATAATGAAACTGTAAAAATTGGTGATCAGGCACTAAAATGGCACGCTTTAGATAGTAAGTCATTCAACTTTAATTTATATAACTTTACATACGCCCTAAACAAACCAAAGTTTGGTATTATGGTTTGGCTCGTCACGGTAATCAATTGTCCTGAAGAAATTCAAAACGTTAGAATGTCGGCGGGATGCAATTCTGGAAGTATGTGGTGGTTAAATGGTCAAGAAGCGATGGTACTTTCTGGCGACAGAGACATGATTGCAGATAATGTAACTTCTCAACGTTTGACCCTTAAAAAAGGAAAGAATATTATTCGTGGGGCTGTAATTAATGGCCCGGGAATGGCTAATTTCGCCGTTCGTTTTTTAAATGAAAAAGGTGAGCCAATCAAAAACTTCACAACCAGTTACGAATGATATACATTGTAAAATTAACGATATTATAAAATTATCCACTTGAAAAACGGCCTCAATCAAGAGATAATTTCGAGCGGTATTTAAAGAAATATAAAATGAAAAAAAATAAAATAACCTGCATAATTGGCTTTTTGTCATTATTAATAGTACAAATATCAATGGCACAGGTCGGCCGACCTTTTATTCATGACCCTTCGACTGTTACCGAGTGCGAAGGTAAATATTATACATTCGGCACTGGTGGTGGTGGATTAATATCGAATGATGGTTGGACGTGGCATGGCGGTGGCGTAAGACCAGGTGGCGGAGCAGCCCCAGATGTTATCAAAATTGGCGACCGATACCTTGTAATATATGGAGCAACTGGTGGTTCACCCAATCATAAAGGAGCTATTCTGACTATGTGGAACAAGACACTTGATCCGAAATCACCTGATTTTAAATATTCTGAACCTGTTGTTATTGCTACTTCTGATGGTTATGAAGAATGCGACGCCATTGACCCTGGTGTTATGTTAGACCCAACTTCTGGACGCCTTTGGCTGACTTATGGTACTTATTTTGGTTTTACTCGCCTCATAGAGTTAGACCCAAAAACAGGAGGCCTTAAAAAAGGAAATAAACCTGTAGATGTTGCGATTGTATGCGAAGCAAGTACTTTGGTTTATCGAAATGGTTGGTATTATCTACTTGCCACGCATGGTAGTTGCTGCGATGGTGCCAATTCAACTTACAATGTAGTGGTGGGTCGTTCAAAGAAAATTACTGGCCCTTATATTGATAATGTAGGTAGAAGTATGTTGGAGGGTGGTGGAAAAATGGTAGTAGCTACACGTGGCAATTTGTTTGGTCCTGGGCATTTCGGACATATAATCCTTGAAAAAGGAGTTGAAAAAATGTCTATCCATTACGAAGCAGATTTAGAGCAAGGAGGTCGTAGTGTTTTAGGCATACTTCCAGTTGTTTGGAAAGATGGATGGCCTGTGGCTGGAGAAAAATTTAAGGAAGGTGCTTACGAAATCGAATCTGTTAGAAGAGGGTACGCCTTGGAATTGGCCATTGATTTTACAAGAATGGCAAACGCACCGCGTGGATTTAATCAGCCTAACAATGAACCAATTAAACCAGTTTCAGCTCAGCAATTAGCAGATGTTATAAAAGAGTGGCCAACTGGCAATCTGAATTTACGAATAGGTGATTATATGTCCCGTCCGCATCAAAAATGGACAATTACCGATGCTCCTGATTCGACAGGCTATTTGGGTGGACCCTATTACAAAATTGTTTTGGCAGGAACAAACCGAGCTTTAGCTGCAACAGCCAATGCAGAAGTTATAACAGTTCCAGAATTTACAGGCTCTGCCGAACAATTATGGAGAATCGACCAACTAACTGATGGTAATTTTAGAATAATGCCGAAAGTTGTGCCAAATTCTGGAAAGAAATTAGCATTAGTTTCTTCTGGCGATAGCACACCGACATTAGCAGAATTTGATTTTAATAGCGATAATTCAAAATGGAATTTTAAGTTGCCGTAATTTAAGAGTGTGTTTTGGAATTTGTTAAAATTGTAATAAAACGAGAATCGGTGTAACTTTGGTTTAATCAGAACTTAAGTAAATAAAAAATAAATTTCAAGAATTATCGGCACAGGCCGTCCTGCGGATTCTCAATGGTAAGTTATTGAGAAAATACTTAATGACCAAAGAAAGCGTAAGCATCGTTTAAGAACAATTATAAATACGATATTTTTCATAAATAATACGGGTGTCCAATGGCGAAATTTGGACAGCAATTATCCACCGTGGGAAACTGTTTTTTATCACTCTCCACTCAATTATTTCCATTGAGCCATTATAAATGGGAAGTAGAAATTGTACAAAAGCCAGAATCAACCAAAGGATTTATTCCACAAAAAAACATTGGCAATTGGAAATCGGACCGTAGAAGCGGAAGCTTTGTTTGGTTAAATCGGGCTGCGTTCCGCTTTAGGAGAAGATTATTTCGGGATGTGGAAAAAACGATACTTTCGGCAGAGGCTATGTTAAAAATTGCTTTTATCTCATTCATTATCAATAAGTTATAATTCCAAAACATACTCTCATTTATAGAAGAATTCATTAAGTCTCAATTCATTTTTCAAACCACGAATTTTGGTATCTTTATCAATCACCACTAACTCAATATCAAGCATTTCAGCCAAATCTTCGATGTATTCGGTAGTTAGATTTTGGCTATAAACTGTATGGTGGGCTCCACCCGCCAAAATCCATGCTTGCAAACCAACTTCCATACTTGGTTGGGGTTTCCATAATGCACGAGCCGTTGGCAGTTTCGGGAAAGATTCTGTTACTTCAATTGCTTCTACTTCATTGACTATCAAACGGAAACGGTTTCCTAAATCGACCAACGAAACATTTAAAGCTGGTCCAGCAGCAGCATTAAACACTAGTCGAACGGGGTCTTCTTTACCGCCAATTCCAAGCGGATGAACTTCACAATTTACTTGATTAGCAGCAATTGTTGGGCAGATTTCGAGCATGTGCGAACCCAAAACCATCGGATTCGCTGGGTCGAAATGGTACGTATAATCCTCCATAAAAGAGATTCCTCCTTTCATTCCACTTGCCATAACTTTCATAATATGCACCATTGCCGAAGTTTTCCAGTCCCCTTCACCACCGTAGCCGTAGCCAGCTGCCATCATTCGTTGTGAACCGATTCCCGGAAGTTGACGCATTCCGTGAAGGTCTTCAAATGTATTGGTGTATGCCGAATAACCGCCATCTTCTAAAAATGCTTTTAAACCCAATTCTATTCGAGCAGCTTCAAAAAGTGAACTTCGTTTTTCTCCATATTTAGTCAAAGAAGGCATTAAAGTGTAAGTATCTTCATATTCTTGCATCAATTTTCCAATTTCAGCATCCGAAATTTGATTGATAACCTGCACTAAATCACCAACCGCATGCGTATTTACCGAAAAACCAAATTTCATTTCTGCCGAAACTTTATCGCCATCAGTTACGGCTACTTGTCGCATATTATCGCCAAAACGAACCACCTTCATGGTTTGCATTTTGTATTTTGCTACCGAAACACGAGTCCAAACATTGATTTGTTCGAGAACCAAAATTGCCTGCCAATGTCCAACAACAACTTTGCGATTCATTCGCATTTTTGTCATGATATGCCCAAATTCACGGTCGCCATGAGCCGACTGATTTAGGTTCATGAAATCCATGTCAATCTCACTATACGGAATATCTCGGTTGAATTGCGTATGAAGATGCAACAATGGAATTTGCAAAGCTGTAAGCCCACGAATCCACATTTTAGCAGGCGAAAATGTGTGCATCCAAGTAATAATACCAACACAGTTTGGAGCAACATTAGCTTCTCGGCAAATTTGCAGAATTTCCTCAGGTGTTTTTACAACTGGCTTAAATACAACTTTTACAGGTATTTGAGGTGAATTATTGAAGAAATCAGCAATGATTTTTGAATGTTCATCAACCTGACGAAGCGTTTCTTCTCCATACAAATGTTGGCTACCTGTTACAAACCAAACTTCAAATTGTTTTAAATCAAGCATTTTTTTCTGTGTATTTTCCTAAATTTTGATATTTGCCATATAATTTTTGGTAAACTTCAACATTACCAGCACGTGGCTCGTAACGAGCATCAAAGCCCGAACCCATTGCCTTTTGTGCATCTTGAAGATTACTATAAACGCCCGCTGCAACTGAGGCATTCATTGCCGCACCCAAGGCACAGGCTTGGTCGGAACTTGCCACTTTTATTGGCATATTAAGGACATCTGAAAGTGTTTGCATCACAAATGGTGATTTCTTTGCAACTCCACCAATGGCAATTACTTGCTTAATTGGCACACCTTCATCGATAAATCTATCAACAATTGCCTTCGAGCCGAAAGCCGTTGCTTCTACAATCATTTTGAAGATCTTTATGGCATCTGTACCTAAATTTAGACCCATAAATGCCGCTTTTAACTCATGGTTTGCATCGGGAGTTCGTCGTCCGTTAATCCAATCGGTTGCAACTGGGTCATTTTCTGAAATGGGTAGGAGAGAAGCCTTCTCTGATAAATAAGGAATCAGTTTTTGTGAAAGCTCTTCAGCGGCTTTTTCGCCTAAAAGTTCACGCACGGGTTCGGTGATAACACTTTGAAACCAAGCATAATAATCACCATAAGCCGATTGTCCAGCTTCCATACCGAGCATATTCGGAATAATAGAGCCATCAACTTGCCCACAAATGCCTTTAATAAGCAAATGGCCGATTTCCTCAGTAGGAGCAATGAGCATATCACAAGTAGAAGTACCCATTACACGTACAAAATCATATGGCTCAATTTCAGCACCAACTGCTCCCATGTGGCAATCAAATGCCCCAACACCAATGGTTACATTTTTCGAAAGTCCTAATTTTGTTGCCCATTCTATCGATATTTTGCCCATTGACTCATCAGAAGTATAGGTATTTCTGAAAAGTCTATCACGTAAACCAGCCAAAAGTGGGTCTAGTTTTGTGAAAAAATCTTCCGATGGAAGTCCTTCAAATTCTTCGTGCCACATGGCTTTATGACCTGCTGCACAGCGAGAACGTTTCATCGTGAGTGGATTTGTATCGCCAGTCAAAACAGCTGAAATCCAATCACAATGCTCCACCCAAGAGAAGGCTTTTTCACGAATACTTTTATCTACTCTAAGTGTTCGGAGAATCTTTGCCCAATACCATTCAGAAGAATAAATTCCACCCACATATTTTGTAAAATCAACGCTCCAACTACGTGCCAATCGATTGATTTCTTCTGCTTCTGCATTGGCGGTGTGGTCTTTCCAAAGAATAAACATTCCGTTAGGATTTTCGGCAAATTCAGGAAGCATCGCCAAAGGAGTTCCATTTTCATCAACAGCTACAGGCGTAGAACCTGTTGTATCTATAGAAATTCCAACGATATTTTCCTTAGTTTCGGCTGAAACACCTTCCAAAGCACCAGTTATAGCACTTTCAAGCCCTTCGAGATAATCAAATGGGTGTTGTCTGAATTGCGAAGTTGACGGATTACAATACAGACCTTGTTTCCAACGCTTATAATAATGTACGGCAGTTCCAACATTTTCACCAGTTTGAGTATTCACAACCAATGCCCGTACCGAATCTGTTCCATAATCAACCCCTATTGTGTATGTAGTCTTCATTTTTATTTATGTGTTTTTTTGACACAATTATTATATTCTTTATCTGCCATAAGTAAAAGTAGCAAAATTGTGGCAATTCCATTGTGGCAATTCCTTGTAATAAAAATATTCAAATTTTATCTCATAGAATCAGAAATAAAATAATGAAAGGCATTAAATTTACTTTGGTATTTATCTTTATCAAGCTTATAAAGGATTGCCTTTTTGGTTGTCGCATTTTGATTTTTTTCGCCTGTATCAATCAAAAGATTTGTTGATAGAATTTTACGACTAAAATTTCGTCGGTCGAGTGGTGAATCGTAAATAGCTTCATAAAGTTTTTGGAGTTGGGGGATAGTGAATTTTTCTGGTAAAAGTTCAAAACCAATCGGATGTAAAGCCGCTTTGTAGCGAAGTTCTTCTAGTGCCAAATCAACCATTTGATTATGGTCAAAAATCAGATTAGGGCGATTTTTTAGGTCAATCCAATAAGCATTTTGAGCTTTAGCTGAATCTTGGTTGTGTGCGTAAATATTAATCAAAGCAAAAAAACAAATCGAAAGTGTGCGTTCAACAGGATCTCTATCAACCTTACCAAAAGTCTTAATCTCTTCAAAATAAACATCTTTTAAACCTGTCAAATCATACAAAATACGGTTTGTTGCCACCTCGAGGTCTTCTTCTTCTTCCAAAAAACCACCCATTAATGACCATTTTCCTTGTTCTGGTTCAAAATTTCTTTTGATTAGAAGTAGCTTGAGTTCTTCGCCATCGAAGCCAAAAACAATACAATCAAGAGCTACAAGGATTCGGGTTGAATGAGGATATTTATTCATTTTCTAATTTTTTACACAAATATGTGCAAATATTACGCTTGCTATTGTTTTATTATATAAAATTCGTGAAAATCATTAATTTCCACGAATAAAACTATTTTTAACCTAATTTTAATTACCAAAAACTAATAATGACATTGAATTGTGTAAAATTAACACAATTATTTTAGTTAAAAAAACTAAGCAAATTTTTTAAGCTAAATCACATACTTACTTTCAAAACAATAACAGAATAGGCTGGAATTATGAGTTTTAATACACCTTTCTCCAATTTTGCTCCAGAAAAATCTTTAACCGAAACCTTATTTGGCTGCTCAAAAGTATTGTGATCGCTAATATTTGTAGATGCTAAGATTTGTCCAAAAACTTTTGAAAAATCTTCACCTCTGAGATTGATTATAACCTCGTGCGATTTGCGAAAATCAATGTTAGTCAACGAGATATTTAATGCTCCCGAAGCATCTTTTGAGGCAGATGAATTTACCGCAGTCAGTTTTTTACCATTGAACTCATACGTTGGCGACTCAATGCTCATTGGTACAAGCTTAGCATCTTGATGCACATTATACATTTTCATTACGTGAAATGTAGGAGTTAGCAACATTTTTTCTTCGTTTGTAAGAATAACTGCTTGCAAAACATTGACGATTTGAGCTAAGTTTGCCCCACGAACACGGTCAGCGTGATTATTGAAAATATTGAGCGTCAAACCTGCAATCATGGCATCACGCATGGTGTTTTGTTGGTATAAAGCACCTTTGCCTTCGGCATCGGTTTCGTACCAACCGCCCCATTCGTCCACAATTAAATCAATCTTTTTCTGTGGGTCGTATTTGTCCATGATGGTGCTATGCTTGGTTATGAATTCTTCCATTTTCCAAACTTCATCCATTGTTTTGAAATATTGAGTTTCTGTAAAACCAACTGATGGGCCTTTTGTCTCTTTCCAACTCAAAACCGAATAATGGTGTAATGCCAATGCCGACATCATGTTATGTGGAATGTTTTTCATTAAAGTTTCAGTCCAAGCAAAATCGTTGCTACTTGCACCTGATGCTACTTTATAAAGTTCAGACTCAGGTGTGATATCTTTCATAAAAGTTGCATATTGGCGATAAATATTGGCATAATAATCAGCAGTCATATTACCACCACAGCCCCAAGCCTCATTACCAACGCCCCATATTTTCACATTCCAAGGCGTTTTACGACCGTTTTGTATCCGTAGGTCAGACATTGGGCTACCTGTTGGCTGATTTACGTAGCTCACCCAGTCGGCCAAATCTTTAACGGAGCCACTGCCTACATTGCCAGCTAAATATGGTTCTGCTCCGATTTTTTCGCAAAGATCAAGAAAATCGTGTGTTCCAAAACTGTTATCTTCTGTTACGCCACCCCACCAAACATTCACCATTTTTGGGCGTTTTTCTTTCGGGCCTATACCATCTTTCCACTGATAAGCATCGGCAAAACATCCTCCTGGCCAACGTAGATTTGGTACTTTTAGGTCTTTAAGGGCAGCAATTACGTCGTTACGAACACCAGCAGTATTCGGAATTTTGGTATTGTTTTCACCAACATACATTCCACCATAAATACAGCGACCCAAATGCTCGGCAAAATGCCCGTAAATGTGTTTATTGATTTTAGTTTTTGCCAAATCCGTGTTCAACGTGATTTTGGTTTGGGCTGTTACAGTTAGCACAAAACAGCCTGCGATAAATGATAAGATTATTTTTTTCACTTTATTTCTAAATTGGTTTTACTTAAACAATAACTGAGAGAACAAATATATGTCATGTCGCCATACTGGCCAAGTATGACCGCCAGCATATTCACCATAATGGTATTTTATTTCCATTTCATCCATTTTTTTCATCATAATTTGGCAATTTGCGTGAGCAATGTCTTCTTTACCACCTTGCGAAATCCAGAACTCTTTGATGTTGGCATTGATTTTATCTTTGTTTGTTTTCATGAATTCATACTGTGGGTCTGAAAGTTTGGTATTATTTGCCCACCAACCCGAACTAAAAACTCCGAGATAATTGAACAAATCAGAATTGCGAACGCCTGTATGCAAAGTTTGCAAGCCACCCATCGAAAGGCCTGCCAAAGCACGATTTTTGGCATCGGTCATGACTCTATAATTTGATTCCACAAATGGAATCACGGCATTTTTTAGTTCATTTTCAATTTGATTGAGTTGTTGAATGCCAAATCCTGCTACACCAGCACCGCCGCCATAGAAATTACCATCAACCATCACAATTATCATTGGCTTAGCTTTGTTTTCAGCAATAAGATTATCTAAAATCAAATCAGTTTTTCCTTGTGTCGCCCAACCACGTTGGTCTTCGCCACCGCCGTGCAAAAGATACAAAACTGGATATTTTTCAGTTGATTTATCATAACCTGCTGGGGTATATAAATACATTTCTCGCCAAAAGTTAGTGGCTTTTGAGAAATACTTTTTGATTCGGATATCACCATGAGGAACATCTTTCAAGGCATAAAAGCTACCTTCTTTGTATGGAATTTCTATACCACTTGCCATGCGGCTCATACCATAAAAAGTTTCGCTAGCTGGGTCAGCTACGGCTAGGCCATCAATTAAAAGTGAATAATAATGAAACCCACGACTGATTGAATCGGTTGTCACGTTCCAAAATCCACTAGTGTCTTTTACCATGTCGTATTTTTTACCCAAATCTATTTGCACTTTTTGAGCTTCTGGAGCTTTTACTTTGAAAATTACTCGATTATCAGGTAAAATCTGCGGGTATTTTGCATTACGGATATTGCTGGTAGCTGGTATTCCGAGCACCGAATATTTGGTAAAACTATTTGGATTTGTAGGCTTAAATAAAAACTGCGAAAACATATAAAGTCCGTTTTTCCAAACTTTGAAATCGTGTCCTCCAGCTTCCAAGTAATAAATATGTGGCACATCGTTTTCGTACATATAATCGTGCGTACGTTTGCTGAACGTTATTAATCCATCGGTATCGCCACAAGAAATGAAGAGTAACTTCAATTTCTTTTTAGCTTCTTCAGGATTAGGCATTAACTCTTTCGGCACTTTGGTATTTGGTGCGGAGGAAAATCCCCCAACCCACGAAAATTTATCCAAATTTCCCAAACCAAAATTAAGTGATTGACCACCACCCATCGAAAGACCCGCTATAGCTCGATTATCCTTATCGGTAAGTGCAGGATATGTTTTTTCGATAAAAGGAATAAGGTCATTTAATAGGTCTTTTTCAAAAGTTGCAAAAGCTTGAACTTTATCGGGAGCCATGATATTGCCTACTGAGCGGTCGTCTTTCATAGCACGGCCATTTGGCATCACGACAATCATTGGTTGGATTTTTCCTTCAGCAAAAAGATTATCCAAAATGTTCTGTGGATTTGCTCCTTTAAACCACTCTAAATGGTCACCACCAATACCATGAAGGAGATAAAATACAGGATATTTTTTCTTTTTATCATAGTTTGGCGGCGTATAAACCAATGTTTTACGAGTACTACCTACGGTTTTAGACTCGTAAAGCACGGTGTCAATTTTTCCTTTGGTTATGCCCATTTTTTCTTGTTCATAACCTTTTGGCATTTCTTTTTCCATTTTTTGTGCGAAAGAAATGAAACTGCACAAAATCAAGAAAGCTAATATGAAATTTTTCATGTGAATAGATTTTTGTAATGCATTGATTTTAAACGATTTAACCAAACCACTATGTTTTTGAGAGGATTTTACTGATTTTTATTTAAAAAGTAATGGAGCCATTTGCAATAAACTTCGTATCCATGTTTGGAGTTCGTGGGCCGTTCCTTCCGAAATATAATCTATGGCATTGAATCCATTTGAGAAAGTTTTTCATTTTTTTGGTTTGAATTTTATGTTTTTATTTAAATTATATTGCCAATGTTTCATTGAGGTATTTCTTCACGTTCGTATGCCCACCATCGGTTTAATAACTTCTGAAATTAATTTTCTTGTCTTTCCAATAATTTTCCAATCCAGTTTTGCCTTTACACATGAAATCTTCTGTACTAATTCCCGTAAAAAGCAATTTGAAATCTTTGTTAGTTTTGGCAGGATTTGATATGATATTGATAAGGTATCACATTTTTGGTTAGGTCGGTTTTAAATAATTTTATTTCGTTCCATCCAATCAAAAAGCGGGGTCATCCAACCTTTTTGGCGAAATATAAATCCGTGGTCACCTTTCGGAAAAATGTGCATTTCTACTTCGACTTTATTTTTGCGTAATTGCTCAAAATATTGAACACTATTATCAACATCCACCACTTTATCATCGGCGGCGTGAGTTAGCCATGTCATTGGCGTATTGGCTTTTACTTGTAATTCATTAGAAAACAAGTCTTTATCCTCTTGCAAAGGATTTTTGCCAATTAAAGCATCACGAGAACCGCCGTGCGTAAGGGCATCTTGCATCGTAATTACTGGATAAACCAAAATCTGAAAATCAGGTCTAAGATTAGTATTTTGAATGTTCTCTATGTATGATTTTTCAAAATGCGTGGCAGCTGTACTTGCCAAATGCCCACCCGCACTGAAACCCATTACACCAATTTTATTTTTATCAATTCCGTATTTATCAGCATTTTCACGCAAATATTTGATTGACTGCTGTACATCCTGCAATGGCCCGATTTTTTTATCTGGCATGATTTCATCGCTTGGTAGGCGATATTTTAACACAAATGCAGAAATTCCTTTTTCTGACAAACTTTTAGCTGTGTTGAGTCCTTCTCCATTATATACAATTACTCCATAACCACCGCCAGCAATTACAATTATGGCAGAACCGTTAGGTTTTTCGGGTTTTATATATTCAAGTGTTGGGTTTGTAATTCCTTTAATTAATCCTCTTTCTGCACCAGACTCTATTACGCTCGAAGGCTTGGAATTTGGTACGCCGTTTGGATAAAGATTGATTTTCTCCTGCGAAAAAGCAGAAAATCCACAGAAAAGTGCGGTAATTATGAGTAATTTAGTTTTCATTTTTTCGAGAAATATTTCTACTTATTTTTTAGAATACTGCATTAAGGCTTCAGCATAACGTTTGCCAAACTCACGCACACCTGCTGAGTCGAAATGTAAACCATCTTTGGCAGCAGAAAGACCAATGGACGAAACTACAATGGCTTTAGGAATTGACTTCGGAAGTGTTGCAATGATTATATTATGGCTGGCACATTTGCCTCCTTGCTCAACGGCCACCATTTCACCAGCTAACAGAGGAATAGAATTTGGGGAAATACCTAAATCTGCTAAAATGTCATCATAAATTTTTTTTACTTGAGTTGGCCAAGTTTTATCGCCAGTATTCGACTCGCCTTGATGAAGCAAAATTCCTTTAATTACCCCTGATTTTTGGGCAATTTTTGCCATTTCAATTAATCTTTCATAAGGATTTCCGCCGTAAGAATTAGCCATATTTATCATCCAAGGCCTTTCTTTGGCCGATGAATCAAGATAGGTTTTATATTTTACTTTATCAAAAATTTCAATTTTACTTCCTGCCACCGCTACATGAACCAAGCCGAGAGATTGGTTTTGAGGCATATTCTGAATCATAGTTCTACCAAAATAATCGGCTGGAGAAAGGCGAGTATCGCATCGGCAGAGTGGCGGTTTGGCCGTGTACCATTGTCCTTTTTTACGGTCAAGTTTTGGACATTCTAAGGCCTCTAAAACTTTGAAACGACTGTCGATATTTGTAGTATCTTGGGCTTCGATACGAGCTGCACCTTCCATATTTGACTGACCGAGGCAAAGATAAATATGAAAGTTTGGGTCTTGGGCGAAAGAATGGCCTATCAACATAGATAAGCTAATTAAAAGTAGTATTTTTTTCATTGTTTTGGTTAGAGTTTTATTTTTCTGAAATTTTATCCTCTATTCTGAAATAGTCAAAGTCAGCAAAGCCACCAATATTTTTAGTTGCATAATTAAAAAGGCTAAATCTATAGCCCATAAAATGCGGTAATGTATATGGCATTTTCAAAGGTTCTCCTATCTTAGTCCATGATTTTCTGTCTAGACTATAAAAGAAATGAGCAATGTCAACCCGGTCTTTGAAATTACATTCAGCTTTAAGGAAAACAGTATTTTGTGCCATCGAAATTTTCTCAACTTCAACAGCTTTGCCTGCTTTTGTGCTTACCATGATAATTGATTTTGTACCACTTTCAATTTTTACGCCCACAAATCCATAATTTTTTTGAAGTAAACCCAATCCCGCAAAATCTCCTTCTTTCATGTTTGAAACATCTAAAGAAATAAACCCTGTACTTTCTGGCCCAATAGTACGCTGTGTAAGTGTATTTTTTGCCGATACAAAAGAGGTATCAATTCTACCCGTTTTCAGTCGAAGAAAGCCTTTTCGTTCAGAAACTGACCAAAGCGAATTATCAGGATTGTGATTCCATTGCCAAACCAAAGGCAGAGCAGCTTCTCCCTTTTTTCGAGAAAATTCATCTGAATTTACAAGGTTTGGAATTAAACTTTTATTAGCTGGAAGTTTCAAAGTCATTAGTACTTTCCCGTTTTCTCCCAGAATAGGCCAACCATCTTTCCACTCAACAGGCACTAAATACGGGATTCTCCCCACGCCGCCATTATCACGAAAAAGGTAGGAAAACCAACGTCCATCCGGCGTGTCAATCAAACCGCCTTGTGCTACGCCTAAATCTTGTAAACCAATTTTTCCTTCCCAAGGGCCAGTTATTTTATCCGCACGATGAATAATAACTGTTCGCATTCCACCTCGTGGCCAACAGATATTAAACAGATAATATTTGCCATTTTTTTTGAAAAGCTGCGAGCCTTCTGCACTCAACATAATTTTATCTCCAGCCGGAGTTGAAGCATTTTCTATTAAAACTTTTTCTTGGACTCCATCAGCTATTCCACTCAAATCTGACTTTAATTCCAAAATTTTGAGTTTGCCAACTCCGTAAATCATATACACTTTACCATCGTCATCGAAGAAAATAGTATGGTCATGATAGGCTGGTTTAAATGTTTTTTCTTGCCAAGGCCCTTTGATGCTCTTTGAGGTATAAATATGCGTTTTGCCCGATGTGGCGGCAAAAGTGCTAACATAAAACATGCCATCATGATACCTAATACAACTCGCCCAAGAACCTTTTCCATAGGTATTTTGGCCATTATTGAGGTTCATGGCGTCGTTTTCTACCAATTTTTCATAACAATAACTTTCCAGCTTCCAGTTTACCAAATCTTTTGAACTCATAATCGGTAAACCTGGACTCATGTGCATAGTCGTGCTACTCATATAATATGTATCACCCACACGAATCATCGACAAATCAGGCACATCGGCATGGATAATTGGGTTATGAGCCATCTGTTCTTGGGCAAAGCTTTCTTTTCCCAAAAAAACACCGATGAATGTAATGATACCC
>JAFEIL010000536.1 GCA_017495105.1 Emticicia sp.
CAATTTTATAGCCAAAGTTAATCGGTTGCATGACGGTTGTTCCAATACAGCATCAGTAACATGGTAACGATAACGGATGACGCTACACCTTCAAAAAGCAAACAGATGGAATAGGTGTTTACAGATGGATTTCCTCCAAATAAAAAAGTTTCTGGTAATGTTTTCACAAAAGAATCACCACCGTTCATATAGCTGTAGATAACTAATCCAATGATGCTTAAAGATACTCCTATTAGAGAAGTCATCATCGCTGAAATAGCATTGGAAACAAAATTTTTTTTGCCTTTTATAAGGTTCATTTGGATAGTCCTGTTCACGCCATAGAAAACGAAAAAGACATTAAGGAACCGTAAATAAAACAAATCGGCAAAACCCAAGGCATTCATCAGTAAAAAGTAGATTCCAATTCCGATGAAAATTATAGATCCATTTAGTAGTTCGTTAGATAGTTTCATGTGATCGGATTTTAAAATTGCAAAGTAGTAACTCGTTTTGAACGGAATACAAAGACCGTTTTTATTATAGAATAGAATCCTCTGGGAAGATTTAAAATACCGATTTTGTATTTAATTGGAGTGTTTGTCAGAAGTATAACGAGTTTCCCAATATAAAATCAATATAAACGAAACAATTACGGCAGAGACGATTCCTTCAAAAAGTAAACTTATGGAGTACGTCATTACTGATGGATTTCCTCCAAATAAAAAAGTTTTTGATAATGATTGTACATATAAGTCTCCTCCCTTTGCAAAACTGTAAGTAATTAAACCTACGATGCTTAAAATTACTCCTGTCACTGATGTGAGCAATGCGGAAGCTATATTGGAGGCAAAAATAAGTTTGCCTTCTTTGAAATTGGATTTTAAGGTTCTGTTGGTTCCATAAAATACAAAAAGGATATTAAGAAGACGTAGGTAGAATAAATCAGCAAGTCCCACAGCCTCCATTAATAAAAAGTAAAAACCAATTCCGAGAAAAATGATACATCCGTTGTAAAGTTCTTTTGGTAGTTTCATGAGATTAGTTTTAAAAAGTTAAAAATAATACTACACTGATAAACAATTCATTAGCTATCAAATTTACAAAAAATAAACTGATCTTTTTAAGTTTGACAAAAGATTTTTTATGTAATTAAAAACTGTTTATAAAGGTTCTTGCGGTTGTTTCGTCTATTTCTAATTGGATTTTAAGCAGTGATACCGATTCAAATTTCTGCTCTGAACGAATTCGCTGTAAAATAGAAACGGTTATTTTTTGATGGTATAAATTTTGGTTAAAATCAAAATAATTAATTTCGATGGACTGATTTTCTCCTCCAACAGTAGGATTGTACCCTATATTCATCATCCCAAAAAATCGTTCATTGTTGATTAAACTGCTAACAATATATACTCCGTTTCGAGGAATCAGTTTATAATTTTCTTCGATTTTTAAATTCGCGGTTGGAAAACCAATGGTTCTTCCTAATTGTTTTCCTTTGATAATGGTTCCCGTCAAAAAATAATCATATCCTAAATATTCATTGGCTAAAGAGATATCTCCTTCTTCTAATGCTGTTCTGATTTTTGTGGAACTTACGGAAATATCATTAATTTCCTGCGCAGAGATTTGTTCCACTTCAAAGCCATATTCTTTCCCGAAAGCGATTAAATCATCAATGTTTGCTGTTCGGTTTCTTCCAAATCGGTGGTCATGACCAATGATGATTTTTTGGATATTGAATTGTTTTACCAGTACGGTACTAACAAATTCCTCTGCGGTCAAACGTGAAAATTTTTCATCAAAGGGATGGATAACAAGATTTTCAATCCCGGCCCTTTCTAGCAAATCGATTTTTTCATCAATGGTATTGAGTAGTTTTATTTCTGATTTCTCCTGTAAAACCATTCTTGGATGTGGGAAAAAAGTAAGAACCAAACTCTCGTATTTTCCGTTCTCGGTGTTTTGAGTGATTCTCTCCAGAATTTTTTTGTGTCCGATATGCACGCCGTCAAAAGTACCCAAGGTGAGGATTGTTTTTTTTGAGGAACTGAAATCGTTTATAGAATGAAAAATTTTCAAAGCAATTGTTTTATAATGCTGCAAATTTATACTATCTATTTTAAATCTAAAGAAATGAAGAATTGATTTTCGAAAGATTTGGGCATATCATTGATAAATACAGATTAAAAACATCAAAAAGGCTATAGAATTGGACTTTGAAATTGAAAATACAGAACGGGAACTCTTAAATTAAATTAAATGGTTTAATTTTGAGTTTCAAATCATATGCCCAAATTATGAAGAAAATAATTCTACTTCTATTAACCATAGTTTCTTTTTTAGAAATGCATGCTCAAAATGGCTCACCTTGGAAAAAAATCAGCCAAAGCAGGATTGCTGTTTCTGAAAGGATTCATTCTAAAATAGATGCTGCCAATCAACTGGTTTTTGAACTGGATGAAGTGAGCATGAAACAATCATTGGCTTCTATTCAGGGGAAGGCAGTCAAAGAAAACGGAACAGTGATTGAGATTCCTAATAAGAATGGTGTTTTAGAAAAATTTTCAGTTTGGGAGTCTTCCAATTTCGCACCTGAATTACAAGCGCAGTATCCAGATATTCGTGCCTATGAAGGAGTAGGGATATCGGACCCTAATGCTTCTGTTAATTTTAGTTTTTCGCCACAGGGGATTCAGACGATGGTTTTAAGAGGAGAAAACGATACGGAATTTATTGAAAGGTATTCTCAAGGTTCAACAGCTTATGTTGTTTTTGATTCTAAAAGTCGAAAAAGAGGTTCTTTGCCTTTTAGCTGTAAAACCGAAGACGTGCTTGTTAATAAGCAAATGCTAAGCAAAACCAGTAAGATTGCGGCCAGCAATGGGGTTTATAAAACCTTTCGATTAGCATTGTCTTGTACTGCAGAATATACGACCTATCATGGGGGTACTGTTGCCGGAGCTTTAGCGGCCATGAATGCTACTATGACGAGAGTAAATGGTATTTTTAATAAAGATTTAGCATTGCGATTAATTATTATAGCGAATAATTCATCCATAATTTATACTAATGCGACGACAGATCCCTATAC
>JAFEIL010000446.1 GCA_017495105.1 Emticicia sp.
AATATTCAAGATAAAATCACGATTGAGTCTATTTATAATATTCGCTGTCAAGCAGGCGAAGTTTCTGACTCTAAAAGGGTGATTGTTGAAAAGTAAATCAAGATTAAAGTTAAAAAGCCTATTTCACTACAAAACGAAATAGGCTTTTTAATGTCAGACCAAAAATTTTATCAATCTTTTACAAGACTCCATCAAGCCCCGCAACCATTCATTCAAAAAAATAATTGAGCAGATGAAAGTATTTATCTATTTTTGCTCAACACTTATTTTAATTCACAAATAAACCAATAGTAAAATGAACAAATTAACCCCTTTTGCAAGATTTCTGATAATGCTTGTAATTCTTGGTGCAATCTTTTTTGGTGGAAAGTATATCCTCGAAAATACGTCTTGGGGCAAAAATATGCTTGCTAAAAGTACGACCGAGCAAACCGATGCTGAAACAAAAGCTCCTGAAGAAGGTCCAGCTTCTGAGGCATCAAGTACTTCGAGTTCGTCATCATCAAATTCGAGCGATACTGAGGCAACTGCTGGTGGAAGTTCGAGTTTTAGTTATGTTGCACCAGAGCCAATCAACGGAAAACTGAAAGGTGTTGTCGAACTGGGTGCAAGTGGTTTTAATTCATTTATTGTAAGAATTGATAAAGATAAAAACTGGAAACTCGAAAAATCAGAATTTGGAAATAGTTTAGTAACCGAAAATATGGCATCCGATGAAGATATTCGTGCAGGTTTGAAGCAATACATCGGCAAAATGCTTGATTTTGGCGTAAGTGGCCGTGATATTCACTTTGTGGTGAGTTCGGGTGCAGTAAAAGCCGAAGTGACACAAAAAATTATTAAAAACTTAAAGGCTTTGAATTATTTCGTAAATACGGTTTCGGCTCAACAAGAAGGTGCTTTAGCCTTGAAATGTGTATTGCCAAAAGACTTTGAAGATGCAGCTTTTGTGACAGACATTGGCTCAGGAAATACTAAAATTTCGTGGATTAAAAGTGGCGGTGTGTCGGCGGTTGAGACTTACGGAGCTAAATATTTTCAAGATGGCACTGACGATGGAAAAGTATATGATGAAGTAAAAGCTAAATGTGTAGGAATTCCGAGTATGCAACGTAAAACTTGTTTTATCATCGGTGGGGCTCCGTTTTCAATGGCAAAACAAGTAAGAAACGGTAAAGAACGCTATACAATCTTAAAAGCACCAAAAGATTATAAAATGGATGATGCTAAAGGAAAAGCAGGCGTTAATATCTATAAAGCTATCAAAGACGCTACTGGTTGTGAGCAATTTGTGTTTGACTGGGACGCTAACTTTACAATTGGCTTCTTATTGAATTTACCTTAATTTTTTATAAGATTTTAACTTTTGAAAGTCCTCCGAAACATTTTTTTGGAGGACTTTTTGTGTGTAAAAAGTTTTTTTCGATATTCTCGCAAGTTTTATTTAATTTACACATCTAATATTTAGTAACTAAGTAAAACCAACTTATTTGGACGAAAAACAATTCATTACTGATTTGCAGAAAGGCTCGCAAAGTGCTTTCCGCCACCTCGTTGATTCATTTCAAAACAAGGTGTTTAATACAGTATTGTCGATTGTGCAGAATGCTGAAGAAGCTGAAGATGTATCGCAGGAAGTTTTTATTGAGGTTTTTGAGTCAGTCGGTAGATTTAAGGGAGAAGCAAAACTTTCAACATGGATTTATCGAATAGCGACCACTAAAGCATTAGATCATCTTCGCCGAAAGAAAGCTAACAAACGCTTTGCATTTCTGACGAGTCTTTTCGGTGAAAACGATGAAATTGTGCATCATCCAGCTGATTTTGAGCATCCAGGGGTTGTACTTGAAAACAAAGAACGTGCGAAAGTATTATTCAAATATATTAATCAATTGCCTGATAATCAGAAGGTTGCATTTACACTTTTTAATGTAGAAGGGCTGAACTATCAGGAAATTTCGGAGGTGATGCAACTGTCTTCATCGTCAGTAGAATCATTATTATTCAGAGCAAAAACAAATCTCCGAAAAACACTAAAAGAGTTTTATGTAAACCAAATTATATGAGGGCATGAAAAATCAAGAAGAAATTGAACGCCAAATAGATGAAACCGTCGGAGCATTAGAAGGAATAAAGCGAGCTGAACCTCGACCATTTTTTTATACTCGACTTGAGGCTAGAATGGATATTTCTCGAATGCCACAACGCTACTCATCATTACCAAAGTTTATGGCACGGCCAACCTTTGTGTGGTCGTTTTTAGCTTTAGTTGTATTGCTGAATGTTGGGGTTGTAATTCGATTCAGCCAAAAAACGATTTCAGAACCGCAAAATGCCAGTTCGTTTGCGAAAGAATATGGATTAAATACCCTCGATTCAAATTTATAGCACCATGAAAGAGAATAACAAATACAGGATACTTTGGGCTGCTTTAGGCGTGCTTTTTTTGCTGAATGTAGGGTTGTTAGTTTGGATTAGTTTTTTTTCGAATAAACTTCCCGCTCAACCCAAACGACTATTTTTAGAAACAGAGTTGAAGTTTGATGGAAATCAAGCCGAAACTTATCGAAACCTACGTCAAGAGCATGCCCAACAAATGCGTAGTTTGCGTGAAAAGGTAAAAGAAATGAAAGAGGCTTTCTATGCTGATTTAGGTAAACCTATTTTGGACGACTCATTGAAGGTAAGAGCACAAAAAATAGAGAGTAAAATGGCCGAAGCGGATGTAATTACCTTTCGTCATTTTCAGCAAGTTCGCCAAATGTGTACGCCTGCTCAGCAAAAGCATTTTGACGGGGTAATTCTTGATTTAATTCGTTCTATCGAACGCCCAGGCCCGCAAGGAGGACCACATCAAGGAGGTCCACCGCCTAGAGACGGTCGTCCTCCGATGGATGATATGCCTCCGCCACCTGAAAGATAATATTTGTGAAATTTGTAAAATAGTTGCCGAATTCATTCTTTGAAAAAATACCGCAAGTTTTAGAACTCAAATGCGTCTAATTAATTAATATCAAAAAAACATTGATCAATAAATTATTCTATGGATTTAACTTTACAAGAAAAAACACTTTCAACTAGTCAATGTTTCACTTTAAAAATAAAGTCCTATGAAAAAGTCAGTCATGTCTATCGCTGTTTTAGTCGCTAATATCATGCTTTTGGTTTCGGCTTGTGGTACTGAGTCGAACTTATCACCAAGTACAACATCGAGCACAACAACAACAACTAATTCGACCACCTCATCAACTGGTACAAACGGTTCGAGTTCGACAGCTACAACAACCGCAAATGCAATTACTTCGCTCGAAATCTTTAAGAAAATTTATGGAGCAACGGAAGTCTATATCGAAGGAAATTACGCAATTATCAAAGCAAATGGTTTGCCAGACCATAAAAGTCCGTATTATAAAGATACTCAATGGGCAACTGCAAAGTATGAGGCTTACAACGGAACGAATACAAAGTTTGCGTTAAATCCTAATAGAATTGTTTCACAAAGTTATGTTTTTAAGATTCCAATCAATCCAACAAAAGCTTCAAGTTCAAGTGCAACTCCTGCTGGACCGATTGGTGTATCGCTCAATGGTGTGCCGTTTTATAATCAATATGCAGCCATGAATGCTCCTTTAACCAACGAAGTAAACGGTTTTGACCAATATAAAGGACATCCGCAGCAACAAGGTCAATACCACTACCATGTTGAGCCAACTTACCTAACTGCTGAGAAAGGTAAAGATGCACTTTTGGGCTTTTTGTTAGATGGGTTTCCAGTGTATGGGCCACTCGAAAAAGGCAAAACCGTAACCAATAGCGATTTAGATGGTTATCACGGACACTCGCACGCTACTACCGAATATCCGAATGGTATTTATCATTATCATATCACCGACGCAGACCCTTATATCAATGGCAATGGCTTCTATGGCACGGCAGGCACTGTTTCTAAGTAGTATTTTCTTACTGCTAGCTGCTTGTCAGCAAATAAATAAATCAAATACTTCGCAAATAAAAGTCGACGCCAATGATGCTAATTTTTCGCATAAACAGGGTCTATTACTTTTAGAAAATAAACCTTTTTCGGGTGTTCAGTATCTGCTTTTTACTAATCAAGATACTGCAAAATCTTTGACTTACATAGAAGGAAAGGAGCAAGGATGGAGTAAAATTTGGTACGAGGGTGGCCGATTAGCCGAAGAACGTTATTACGAAAAAGGTAAAAAGGAAAATATACACCGTGCATGGTGGCCCGATGGAAAACTTCGTTTTGAGTATCATTTTAAAAACGATGAACATCATGGCCTGCAAAAAGATTGGTTTCCCGATGGAAAACTTGCCGAAGTATTTAATTACGTAAATGGACACGAGGAAGGTCAGCAACAAATGTGGTTTGATGATGGCTCTCTTAAAGCCAATTATGTCATAAAAAAAGGTCGCCGATTTGGCTTGCCAGGTGTAAAAAATTGCGTTTCAGTAGTAGAAAACAATACTTTTCGAGCAAAAAAATGATATTTCATAAAATAAATAAAATTGTCTGTATGATGAAAGGGTTGATTAATTCTAATTTAGGTTTCTCTTCTTTGAAAAAAAGAGGGGAAATTTTAGAACTAATCAACCCTTCGTTGAAAGGTATAGTTGTATATATTTGTATCCTATTATTGGCTTTGAGTTCTTGCAAGTCCACAGAAGAAACTCAAAAAGAAAGCTTACCTTACTACAATTCAGCTGATTTTACGCCAAATTGGTACACAAAAAAACAACTTGATACACTAGATTTGCATAAAATTGCTGATTTTAGTTTTATTGACCAAGATGGTAAAAAAGTATCAAGCGGAAATGTTAAAGGTAAAATTTATGTGGCTAATTTTTTCTTTACGATTTGTCCAAGTATTTGCCCAACCATGACCAAAAATTTACTGGTTGTTCAACACACATTTAAAAATGATGCTGATTTATTAATGCTTTCTCACTCGGTTATGCCGGCCACAGATACTGTTGCCCAACTGAAAAAATATGCCAATCACTGGAAAATTGATTCACAGCGTTGGCATTTACTCTTTGGTGAAAAAGAAAAAATTTATGCTTTAGCTCGCCAATCGTATTTTGCCGAAAAAGAAATTGGTTTGCAGAAAGATAAAAATGAGTTTCTTCACACTGAAAATGCTTTTTTGATTGATAAAAACGGACATATTCGTGGAGTTTATAACGCAACCTTACCGCTTGATATCGAAAATTTGGTGAAGGATATTAAGGTCTTGAAAGCTATTGAATAGTTAAAAAACATGAAAATATATGTTGTTTTTTTGAGACTAAAGAGATATTGCTCCCATTTTTTCTATAATATTTTCATTTATTTGAGGTATTAGTTGAATTTTACTGAGGATATTCCCAAAGGGATTTTGTTTTTATAAATGCAAAAAAATCATAACTTTGTTAGTGAAATTGGGCTATATCTTTGGTCCTTCAACAAACTAATACAATATGAAAAAAACTATCCTAACCGCAGTATTTCTTGCCTTTTCAAGCCTTTTCTTACAAGCACAAAACAATTTACTGCTCCGTCAGCCAGCCATCAATAAAGATGGGTCTCTAGTGGCATTTTCGTTTCAAGGCGATATTTGGACAGTGCCAAGTTCGGGTGGAAAAGCCGCTCGATTGACTATCCATGAAGCCTATGAAGGCAATCCCATTTTTAGTCCAGATGGTACTCAAATTGCTTTTTCGGGAGCAAGGTTCGGCAATAACGATATTTTTGTAATGCCAACCGAAGGTGGAATGCCCAAACGTCTAACTTTCCATTCAGGCTCGGATAATATTTCAAGTTGGACACAAGCCGATAAGATTGTATTTTCAACCAACCGAGAGTTTAAGCAAATCGAACGCCCTAACGAAGCTTACGCAATCAGTCCAAAAGGTGGTACTGAGTATCGTATTTTAGACGCAATTGGTTTCGATCCCATTTATTCACCCGATGGCCGATACATTGCCTTTGTGCGTGGTGATATTAATCCAATTGCCCGCCAAGAGTATAAAGGAAGTTCTAACCGTGACCTTTGGCTCTACGATACTCAAAACAAAACTTTTCAAAAATTACCAGGTTTTGAAACAAACGATGTTTTGCCACAATGGTTTGGTAGCAATACCTTATATTTTTTAAGCAGTAATGACGGTGCTTATAATATTTACCGCCTAAATATAGCTACTAATGGCAAGGTTTCTGATAAACCTGAAAAACTAACGAGTTTTAAAGATGAATCAATAAGAGCTTTTAGTGTTTCGACCGACGGAAAAACAATAGTTTTTGAGAAAGACATGAATCTTTATACACTAAAAACTAGCGGAGGTTCGGCTCAAAAAATTAACATACAAATCAGTGCCGACGAACGGCTCGATGCTACCGAACAGAAAATATTTACCACAGGAGCAAATCAATACGCAGTTTCGCCCAATGGCAAATTGTTGGCATATTCTATTCGTGGAGAAATATTTTTGAAAGAAGCAGATAAAGAAAAATCAAGAAGTATCAATGTTTCCGAACACCCATTTCGTGATGTCGAACCAACTTGGTTGAATGATTCGACGCTTCTTTTCAGTAGCGATAGAGCCAACGGAAATTTTGATATTTATATGTTTCGTTCGGCCGATTCAACCCAACGAAATGTTTTCAAATCGCTCAAACACGAACTTGTGCAAATCACCAAAACGCCGACCGATGAAACCAGTATGAGTGTTTCGTCAGATGGTAAAAAGGTTGCTTATGTGCGTGGACGTGGCACTTTTGTAGTAACTGATGTTTCGGCTGATGGGAAGATGTCTAACGAAAAAATATTGAATGAGAGTTGGGCATCGCCTCGTAGTATCGTTTGGAGTCCTGATAACAAATGGTTAGCTTATTCGCTCGAGGATTTATATTTCAACGAAGAAGTTTTTATTCACGCCGCTGATAATTCTGCAAAACCGGTCAATGTATCAATGCACCCACGAGGCGATGGTCGCCCATTTTGGAGTGCTGACGGCTCAAAATTAGGTTTTATTTCTGAGCGAAGCGTAGGCCGTAGTGGCGATGTTTGGTTTGCGTGGCTCAAAAAAGAAGATTGGGAAAAAGAAAGCCAAGATTGGCAAGAGCGTGAAACACCAGCCGAAGCTGCACCAGCAAAACCAAATGATAAAAAAGATAAAACTCCGAAGCCAATTAAAATTGATTTCGATAAAATTTATGAGCGTGTTGTACAAGTTACTAACTTTTCCGGTGATGAAGGTGACCTCGTTATCTCGAAAGATGGAGAAACTTTCTTCTACACAACAAACAGCAGCAATGCCAAAGGGCGTGACTTATTCAGTATCAAGTGGGACGGAAAAGATTTGAAGGAAATCACCAAAGGTGGAGCAAATCCGAGCGGAATTTCGATGGATAAAGACGGAAAGTACTTGTATTTTGCCAAACAAGGAGCTTTAAGTAGAATTGATGTGAAAACAAGTGCTTCAGAGAATTTGCCTTTCGTTTCAAAAATGAAAGTTGATTATAAGGCCGAGCGTTCTCAAGTTTTTGAAGAAGCATGGCGTACTATCCGTGATGGTTTCTATGACCCTAAATTCCATGGAAACGATTGGGTAAAATTGCATGATAAATACAAAGAACGTTGTATTAATGCTAGTACGAGCAATGATTTTAGAGATATGTTTAACCTCTTGTTAGGTGAACTTAACTCAAGTCACACGGGTCTAACCGTAACAGACCGTGCCGAAACGCAACGTGAAGCAACTGGACTTTTAGGTGCAGAAATTATGCCTGTGAGTGGTGGTGTTAAAATCAATCATATTGTGCCAGAAACTCCAGCCGATAAAGAAAAAAGTAAGCTTAACGAAGGTGATGTAATTACTGCCGTTAATGGTGAAGTTATAGGTGAAAATTCTAATTTTCACGAATTATTGAATGGTTTGGTGAATGAAAAAGTTTTATTGACTGTAAAAGCTGCTGACGGAAAAACTCGTGAAGTAGCTATTCGACTTACGGCCAATATTTCTAATAATTTGTATAATGAATGGGTAGAAAACCGCAAGAAATTGGTGGAAAAATACTCGAATGGCCGTTTGGGTTATATTCATATCAAAGGCATGGATTTTCCGAGTTTTGAGGTGGTTGAGCGTGAATTTGCAGCGGCGGGATACGGAAAAGAAGGTTTATTGATTGATGTGCGTTATAATGGTGGCGGCTCAACAGCAGATTATTTAATGACGATTCTGAACTATAAACAACACGCCTACACGATTCCGAGAGGAGCGAGCAATGATTTAGAGAAAGATAAATTGAAGTTTAAAGATTATTATCCAACGGGCGAACGCTTAGTGTATGCCGCTTGGACAAAACCTTCAATTGCACTTTGTAATGAAGGGAGTTATTCAAACGCTGAAATCTTCTCACACGCCTTCAAAACGCTTGGAATTGGTAAACTCGTTGGCGTTCCAACCAATGGTTCGGTCATTTCGACTGGAGGAAAGAATCTAATGGACGGTTCGTTTGTACGTTTGCCTTTTCGTGGATGGTTTACAAAAGCTACCGATAAAAATCAAGAATTTGGGCCAGCCGTACCAGATATTATTGTAGAAAACCAACCAGATTGGATTGCCAAAGGCACTGACGACCAACTCAAAACAGCCGTCGATGAACTTTTGAAAGAGATAAATACTAAGAAATAATTTTTTTAAACGTCGGCATTAGAAATTTTGTCGACGTTTTTTCTATTCTGTCGGAATTTAGTTGAAAAATCTAAAAACTTAGGCGAATGAGGTTTGGTTAAATCATGGTATCCCATCGGTAAGGGTAATGATAAACGGATTACAAACAGCCGAAGAAATTATCGAATATATCAAATAAAAAAGGACTGACAAAATCAGTCCTTTTTTTCTTTCTTTCGCTCATGGTTTCGTGCCAAAGACCCAGAGGGAAAGAAAGTTGGAGAAAATAATTCCAACGTAATACATAATAATATCTTAAACTCCCTTCACCATTTCAATAACCCGAATCTGCTCTAAAACCTGTTCGGGTTTGATGTAGAGTTCTTTTCCATCAACTATCGCTCCGTGTAGATTTTGAAAAAGTAAATCCCAATTACCGGCTTCGGTTTCGATGTGTCCTTTAAAATGTTGTCCACCAATTTCGGTGTTCAAAACTCCCCATTTATTGCTTGGTTCTACGCCAAAACCTTCCATGCGTGGAAAAAGCCCTGCTTTCAGATGGTCTTCTTGTATGTCAATGCCATATTTTACAAACGAGCCTTTTGTACCGTGAATAATATACCTTGGGCCTTCTTCTCGCACCAAAAGACTCGATTTTAAAGTCACTTTTAGTTTTCCATAATCGAGTCTAATATCAAAAGCATCGTCAATGCTTGAGCCTTCGCGTTGGGTGTAGGTTTCACCAGAAACTGCCATTGGCGAACCAAAAAGTACAATCGTTTGGTCAATGATGTGAGCTCCCAAATCATACAAAATCCCATTCGCTGGACTAACTTCTTCTTTCCATTTTTTTGGGTTTAAGATTGGCTTATGACGGTCGAAATGCACTTCAAAGGCTACTAATTCGCCTAAAAGTTTATTTTCAATTACTTTTTTTACTGTCATAAAATCACTATCGAATCTACGATTTTGGAAGATTGAAAGCACTTTTCCTTGCTTTTTTGACAACTCAATGAGTTCTTCGGCTTCGGCTACGGTTGCTGTGAAAGGTTTTTCCACCAACACATGTTTACCTGCCAAAAGAACTTGTTTAGCTTGTGAAAAGTGCAAATGACTCGGCGATGCGATGCTCACCAAGTCGATTTCGGTATCGGCCAAAACTTCGTCGATACCGCGAGCAACACCCACGCTTGGATATATAGCTTGTGGATTTTGTGAACCCGAAACGATGGTTTTGAGATTAAAATCTGGATTAGTAAGAAAAAATGGAGCTTGGAGGTATCTCCCAGAAAGTCCGAATCCAACAAGGGCAACATTGAGCATAATGGCTTAGAATTTTTGGTTTAAGCTACTAAAGTAATGGCTTTTTAAGATAAATCCAAAATTCTCATTTATTCTGCATGAAACATTAATTTTTGTTTGAGAATAATAACAAGAAAGGCAACTACTTCAAAAGCTGATGCTCATGTGCTAAAAATATTTGCATGAAAAAAGAATTAAATCTAATTTTTGAGGCAATTTTTGCCTTAAAGGATTATGAAATAAGCAAAGCCCAAAAGTACATTCTTTGACAATTATTATTTTTCAATATTTTCACCCTATATTTGGGTTAAATTCACAAAAAATACAATATGGCAAACTGGGTAAAAGTTTTTGAAACCAAAAACAGCTTCAAAGCTGAATTATTAAAAAATGAGTTACAAACCCACGAGATAATGGCAGTTGTACTCAACAAACAAGACAGTAATTACCTTATCGGCTACTACGAAATACAAGTACTCGATGAGCAAGAATCAATAGCAAAAGTAGTAATCGACATATTTTATCAAAATGACCACGAAGTTCAATAATCTTTCAAATCTTTCTCAAAGAGTCATTGCGGCAGTTGTCGGTGTGACTATTATTTTAGGCGGCGTACTTTATAACGAATGGACTTTCTGGATTTTATTTTTGGCTATCAGCATTCTTACCCAACGAGAATTTTATAAACTCCTCAAACTCGATGAAAACCATCCACTCCTTGTTTATGGTACTTTTTGTGGCATCGTGCTGAATGCACTTACTTTTTTTGTTGAAAAAGAAATATTGCCTTTCAAATTTTATTATTTAATTGTTCCATTACTCACCACCACGTTTTTCATTAAACTTTATCGCAAGAAAGATACCAAACCTTTTGCCAATTTAGGATACACTTTTTTGGGCGTCATCTACGTGGCAGTGCCTTTTGCCCTTATTAACGAAATGGTTTTGACCGATTCTCATGGATATGCTCCACAACTGATTTTGGGTTGCTTATTTATTCTTTGGGCGAATGATACCGGGGCATATTTTGCAGGAAGATTTCTCGGAAAAAGAAAGCTTTTTGAGCGAGTTTCACCCAAAAAAACATGGGAAGGCTTCTTTGGCGGGGCAATAACTTCATTAATTGTAGCGTTTATTCTAACAAAGTATTTCGATAGTTTGTTAAGTTGGCAATGGTACGGAGTAGCTATCATTATTTTTATAACAGGCACTCTCGGTGATCTAGTTGAATCGCTCTTTAAACGTAGCATAGCAATCAAAGATTCAGGGAATACAATTCCGGGGCATGGTGGTTTTATGGACAGGTTCGACGGACTATTGCTTTCAATGCCTTTTATTGTTACATTTCTGAAAATTTTTGGTTGAATCACTCACAATGAAAAATACATTTACACTTCTGTTGATTTTTATATCCTTGATAATGAGCAATTTGGCTTTTTCTCAAGGAGAAATTAAGTATATTACGTTTTCGGGTTTAGTCATTGACAGCCAAACAAAAGAGCCACTTCCTGGGGCATATATCACCATTCCGAGAGCGGGACGAGGTACACTTTCAAATAGTAAAGGTTATTTTGTATTGGGTGTTTTCCCTGGCGATACAATTAATTTTAGCTACTTAGGTTTCAAGAAACAATTTCATATTATTCCTAAAAAAGCCGACGTTGATTATTCGGTATTTGTTGAGCTTCAGGTTGACTCTAAAATGTTAAAAGAAGTTAAAGTTTATCCTTTTAGTACCGAAGAAGAATTTAAGCAAGCATTAGTCGATATGAAACTTCCCGACGACCGTGAACGCAAAATCTTAGCAGAAACTTACAGCCCCGAGAATATCGCCAAAATGGCTTCGGTGCATGGTATGAATGTAAATGATAATTATCGCTACGGACAAAACCAGTTTATCAAACAAATGGAAAGCCGAGGTGCTGTTACGACCAATCCTTTATTAAATCCATTTGCTTGGGTAAATTTCGTGAAAGCAGTAAAAAGTGGTGCGTGGAAAGACCAAGCTTGGAAAGCAGGTGCCGCCGCCGCACCTCGTGATAACGTAACTCGTGATAAATTTTTTAGAGATAATTCTAAGAAAGATTAAGGAATTGATGGCATTAGGCTACCAAACCCAGATATCTTGATAATGGGTTAAAACTACGAATTCATTTACTTCATTCAAATCATAAAACCTTGTCGAGGAGTGAGGATATAGCAAATAATCACTTGCTAAATTCCATCATTCATTTACTTGATATTTTGGGTCATTGGTCTTATCTTACTCAAGTGGCGTTCAACCGGGCGGCTATATTTTTGTTCTTGGTGTTCTTAGATTATTCCTATTTACTTAAACCAAATGCCCTAAAGGTCTCGTGCCGAAGACCCTTAGGGAACGGAAATGAATGTTTTTGAAGGGAAAGTTCATACGTTTTTGGTTCAAATTCTCTTAGTTTATAAATTATTTCTTTATGGACTTTTACCATTATGAAATTAGATACAAGAAAATCTATTCAGTTTCTTTCTTTTTGCCAAAACGATTGGTTAAATAAATAACAAGAAAACTACACAAAAAACCAGCTAAAAATTTCAATATACTTTCGATAGAAATCGTTTTTAACCAAACCTCCCAATTTTGAATCGGATGCCTTTTTGAATACCAAATGGATGCAAAAATAATTATGACAAAATAGAATATTTGATTGTTTTTTTTTAAATTCATTTTAATTAAATTTAAAATAGGCTATAATTAGTCGAAATTATAGCCTATATTGTGTTTAACTACTGTGTAAACATACCATACTTCCTCCAATTACAATAGCCCAGCCCCATGGCGTTAGACTCATTCCTAATAAGCCAGCAACTCCAAGACCAGCAAACCAGCCACCGCAAAACTCTTCGACTCCCCCCTTTCCACCATGTATTTGAGCAGTCCTTTCAATAGAATTAATTTTTTTCATTTGAATAAAAGATTTAATATCACATGTGTAAATGACTTAAAAGAGAACCACCACAGGCTGCTGTAAAACCAACACCTATCAAGCCACCAGTTGCAGGTGCCAAAGGTCCAGTACTAAAAATAGCAACAACCGCAATAGCTGCCATGAAACCACAAGCTCCATCATAACCTCCACCTTGTAATCCTTCCATTTGCCTCATTTGTAATTTTTTCATTGTGATAAGAATTTAAAAGTTGCCTTACAACATCGTAAGGTGCTACAAACATAGGGCGTCTCACTGAACTAAAAGTTCAGTGAGAAAAAAAATTTACAAATTATTTTGCTTTTCTCTTCCCGTATTCTAAAAATGCGATGATGGCATTGAAAATTATTAGATAAATAAACGCAATATTTTTATTGATGAATAAAAGCCCGAAGCCTATGAGCACAAAAAGGAGTTTTTGAAAAAGAGATAGTTTCATAATATGCTAAGATTTTAGGTGCAAAAGTTTTTTTAATTAAGTGCCAATTTCTCAAAGTTTGATGTCTTTCACCAAGTATTGGTGTTGCTTATAATTTTTTTTTCTAAGCTATCAATATCGTTTTCGAGCGAACGAGACTTCTTATCCAACCGTTTGAGGTGTGAATCGAAACTTGGCGTAGTGAAAATTTTATTTTTCACTACCTATTTCACGCTTCAATTCTTGAAATGTTTTACGTGGCAGTTTTCTCTTTCGAATAAGCTTAACCTCACGCAAGCCTTGTGTTACTTGTTCAATCAAACGCACATTTTTTTCATCGTTATTTTTATTGATAAGTGCTATTAATTCATTTTGCACCTTTTTGGGCAAAACCTTGTATTGTTCATAAATTATCTGTGCCGTACTCATTTTTGTCAAGTTTTATTTATCAAATTTAATAATTTCCTCAATCAAAAATCGGTTTTTTTACCTCAAAAAATGGCTAGAAGTAGCTAAAACTACTTTTTCCACCAGTCATATTAGCAGCTGTGTCGGGCGGTATTTTCCTAAATCCAATTTCAAAACTACCTTCTTCGGTATAAACGTAGCTTCGGCTGTGCGGGCAGTAGTCAATCGGTAGGTTTAGGTCATTTACGAGTTCGTCTCTTAATTTGTACCACGCCCGCTCCGTAATACATAGTTTTCGAGCGAGTTCTTTAGGTGAGCCCGTTGCTCTTTGTTTGATAAGTTGGTTGAGATAGCTTAATCGTTGGCGTAATTTAAACAGCATGGTTGTAATGGTTTAAGGTTTATAAAAAATTCTAATCAATGCTTTGGTCAATAGTCAGAACAAAAGTTATAGTGTTTTTTTAAATTTTGGATTTAGTGACAATATAATAG
>JAFEIL010000466.1 GCA_017495105.1 Emticicia sp.
GCATAAAATTAGAAAATTATCGCTTTTTTGCAAATCAATTACTTTTGAGTATAAACCCGCTGGTCGAGATTTATAAACTTCGACTTTAGAGTAGTATTTGTAATCCACGTATTACCACGTAAACTCCGTTCTCTCATAGTCTCCCGAAGGCACGTAAGGTAGACGAAAAAATTTGGATTTTTATATTTTCTCATTATCATCACTTTGTACCGAGCGACAGTCGCCTCTGAACCTTTGCAAATTGTGCCTTTTGAGTTGACTTTCGTCGTTTTAACCCGCAATGAAAATTGGCTAACACAAGGTCTGATAGCTCCACTACGGCTTTAAAATCAGCCGAACCACCGCCTATCTTTTGCCAACAATAAGGTAAACTGTGACTTTTTTATTTATTATCTAAAACCTTTTCAATCAGGCATTTAAGAGCCTTATCGCTGATGTCTGTTTGTTCAGATTTATCATAGATGGAAAGCAAGTAAAGCTCGTTATCGTCTGTAATAAAGTAGGTTATCACTCTTGCCCCACCACTTTTGCCTTTGTTTTTAGAAGAAATAGCGAGCCGTATTTTATAGGCGTTATTACCCAAAGATGTACCAAGTATAGGGTTTTCTTGGAGTTCAGCCACCAAATCTTGCATATCAGCATTGAGCGAGAGATATTTTTTTGCCAAACTCTTGTACTCACGCCGAAAATCTGGGGTGAAGGTTATTAGAAGTTCATTCATTATCAAATAGTTCAGTAATAGCAGGTTTAGGCAATTTACCTGCCCTCATGTCTTGCATCTGTTCAATGCTACGTTCCAAACTTTCCAAAATAGGCGATTGTTCTGTTTGTTGTTTCACTTTTACAAAGTCAAACTTTTTGAGCAATTCCATCAAAAATTGTGCTTCTGTATCTCGAACTTGAACCAATAAATCCATTTTTGTAATATTTTAATGAGCTAATTGTAAGGCACTTGAAAGGGTATTTTTTAATTTCTTTTCAGCAAATAGTGAATCATTGAGCGAGAAAATAGAAGTTCCATCAGTTGGCTCTAACGCTTCGATAATTCTAATTTTTTCTACGAGTGTTTTATCTGCCGAATTGACATCTCTAAAAATCTCATCGGAAGCAAAGAGCTGTACCATGCTTACGCCCCGCTGGTCGAGATTTACAATCTTCGTCCTTAGAGCAGTGGATTTGTAATCAACGTCTCGTCCTAAAATAAAAATTACTTTATAGTTTAACAAAAAGGCTTTTGAGTATTCGGAAGCCTTTTTTTATTATTATCAATTAGCAGGATACAATTCATCAATTTATTTGCCTAAAAATCAGACTAATAACCAATTTGCCAATTAACTATAACTGTCGCTGAACCGATTTAACGAAGTCCACCGTTGTACCTGCAATGTCGGCGATTTGCTCAAAGGTCAACGACATTTTAGAAAGTAGATTTCTTACAATTCGCTCTTCTGTTTTTTCTTGCCCTATAAGAAACGCTACGTCCCTCTTCTCATCAATATATTTTGTAATGCTATCCAACTATGATTTTTAATTTTTGTTCTAATTTACGCAGTTGTGCCAATATACGCAACTGTTTGAAATACCTTTTTAACGCTAAATCTCCACCTGTAGTTTCTTCAAGTCGTGAAAGTATGTGTTTTAAGGCATTTTCGGGTGTTTCTTTGGCAAAATTTGCCAAAACCGACAAAACAATTTCTTCTGGGCGGTTTGATTTTAGGAATATTTTGTAATCTACCGAATTGATTGCAAATAAGTTATACTCGAAAGTCAAGCCCACATCGGTCAAATGAGTTTCCCGTTAGTCCGCATCTGCGATGCTGGACTTTCCGAGTAAGGCATTTGTAATGCCAAACTAACTTTGACATACTCTCACCCCTAAAGGGAGTGAGATTCTAAAACCCACGCACAGCCTAATGGCTCACGTTATGGATTTTGGGCTGTGTCCCCAACCCGAATGATTTAATATTAAGAGATGCGTTGAAATCTCTATCATTAGTTCTTTGACATTCTTGACAAGTCCATTCACGGTCTTTTAGTTTTAATTCTTTGTTGATGTGTCCGCAATGGTTGCACATCTTAGAACTTGGAACAAAACGTCCGATTTGAATGTAGTTTTTACCTTGCCATTCGCATTTATATTGCAAAAAAGCATTAAATTTAGTCCAACTAACATCACTTATTGCTTTTGAAAGTTTGTCGTTTTTCATCATACTTTTCACATTTAAGTCTTCTAAAATGATTGAATCGTATTGATTAACCAATTTTGTAGAAACTTTATGCAAAAAGTCATTTCGTTGATTACTAACTTTCTCGTGCAATTTAGCAACTACCATTCTTTGCTTGTGGTAGCCTTTGCTTTGTTCGACAATTTTTACCCCTTTTTTGTAACGTCTTGCAAGTGTTCTTTGTTCTTTTTTTAGGTTTTTAAGACTTTTGCTCAAATATTTTTGGTTTTCAAATACTTGACCATCAGAACAAACAGCAAACGTTTTAATTCCTACATCAATACCAAGAGATGTTTTATCCTCAATAGGTTTTTTAGTAGGCTTTTCAATAGTTGTTTCGCACAGAATTGAAACAAAATACTTATTTGTGGGTGTTTTTGAAACAGTTACCGTTTTTATTTCTCCAAAACATTCTCTTGAATTGTAGAAATGTGTCCAGCCAATTTTAGGCAAAAACACTTGGTTATCTTTTAGCTTTACACCTTGCGGATATTGAAAACTTTGATTGTTTGATTTTTTTTTGAAATTAGGAAATTCTCCTCTTTTATTGAAAAAATTAGTGAAAGCATTATCCAAATTTCTCATTGCCATTTGCAATGGTTGCGAGTGGATTTCATTTAACCATACAAATTCTTCTTGTTTTTTTAGCAAGGTGATTCGGTTAATCAATTCAAAGCATGAAACTTTTGACTTGTCAGTTTGATAGGCTTTTGTCTTTTCATTTAAACCCCAATTATAGGCAAATCTAACACAACCAAACGTTTTGTTTAGTAGCGTTTTTTGCTCCATAAGTATGAAGAACATTTATTTTAACAATATTCAAAATCGCATAAATGGCTTAT
>JAFEIL010000206.1 GCA_017495105.1 Emticicia sp.
GTATAACATGCTTTGGCACAATATTCATACGCTACCCGAAGAGACATTTTTGGCTGCCAAAGATTTAAAAGCTAAGGTATTAATGCCAGTTCACTGGGCAAAGTTTCCTTTGGCGAATCATGCTTGGAATGAGCCAATCAAACGTCTTAAAGCAGTAGCAAATAATAAAATCAAATTAACTACCCCAATGATTGGAGAGCCTGTGGTACTTGATAGTTTATACCCTGATAAAGTTTGGTGGGAGTTTTAATTTGATTGATTTTTAAATAATTGTTTACAGAAAAAGGTCTAAAATTATAAAAATTTTAGACCTTTTTTTTAAAAAACTCAAGAAATCAATATTCGTCTTCAAAGTAACTTGTCGTTCGGAATTCATCTTCATCATCGAACTTGCTTGTTTTTGGAGCAGACTTTTTTAGAATACCTACTTGTCCATTATGGTATAAATCATGATGAATGATACCATGGAGCAAAGTATAAAAGTCATACTCAGCACCTGGAACAATTTCGGTCAAGAAACTATCATCTTTTTCTTCTAAAGCATTCATCAATTCGTCATGGCTTAGGGTAAGTTCCATCTGAAGCGTTTCCCATTCAAAATCGTCCACTTCGCTAATATTTCCCCAGTTTTGTTTTTCAGTTTTAATTTCAAATTCAACATCTCCTTGGATTTTTTTTAAGGCAAAAATCCTCCAAGTCGTAATATGATAAACCAACTCGGCAATTGTATGAATATTCTTTTGGCGAGTGCCGGCCGTTTTTGGTTTAATATCTTTGAGGTTTTCTAAAACCGAAGGGCCATGCCAAGCACCGCCATGAAAGGCGGCGTTAAGTAATGTCTTGATGCGTTCAAGTTCTTTTGTTTGCAATTCTTCCATAATAAAAGATTCTCTTTTGTTGAGAATGTACTATTTTTTATCTTTAAATCTTAATTTAAGTTTACCTTACTAATGTTGAAAATTTCTTTTGATAGTGAACTTGTTGACTGTTTACTAAAATTCAATCCCATAGTACCCAAATCATACCAAGATGATAAGTGTCGTGTTGAATCAATCCAGTTAGTAATTTATAAAAATCATAATCTTGACCAGGTACAAGTCGATTTAGCAAACTATCATCAAATTTGGAGAGTTTTTCAATAAGTTTTTCTTGTGATTCCTTAAGCTTATTTACCAAATTATACCAATTAGCTTTTGTTATCGCTTCCTCACTTCCATAATTATCGATTTCGACAACTAAGTCAAATCGAACATTATCATTAAGTTTTTCAAATACAAAGTTTCGCCATGCCGAAAGATGATAAACTATTTGACAAATTGTATGTTTAGAAAAGTTTTTTTGAACATCAACAATATCAAGTGGCATCGAATTCAGAAACTCCATCACTGATGGCCCATGCCAAGCATCACCTCTAAAAACGGTGTCCAAATTGTCTATAATTCTTTCGAGTTGGTTGTTAGTCATAGATATGAAGTATAATTTACTTGCAAATTTCAGAAAAAGCCATGAATTGACATACTATAAACTAAAATTATATTTTTAGTTTAGGATTTCTCTTAATTAACTGTCCAAAGGTATCGAGAGCCTCGTCAATTTTCTTCATTGGAATATCACCCTTTACTTTTGTAATGAAAGGAACAAAGTGTCTAAAATAAAACTTTAATCTTGGTTCTGCCTTGATTGGATATTCGTTTGGCCCCATTTCAATACCATGAATAAAATTGTAGGCAACATGCACATTTTGGTCGAACATTGGATAAAACTCTGGTTTAATCATATGTAAAATCAAAGTCCTTGAAACAGCAGCTACTTCACTAAATTTTTCATTAAAAACTTCCAAATCCAAGGTTTCCTCAAATTTCATATCATTGATGTAGTCGAGATGAGGATAAATTTTATCTTTAATGGCTGTCGTTCGAATCTTTCCTAGGCCTGCTTGACTTTGCCATTCAAACAGCTCCATTATATCATTATGCGTAAAAGGTTTACCAATTTTTATGTGTTTATAATAGTTTGCCTCCCAGTTTGAGTTGGGGTCATATAGCTGTGACCAATGTTCAACAAATGTCACAAAGTCAGTTGATGGTGAGAATGTTATAAAATTCATATTTCTTAAGTTTAAATTGTAATAATTATAGATGGGTTAAATCGTTTACAAATTTCGTTATTTTTTTTGTTTTGTTATTACTTAGAACGTATTTTTACGCACAAACCTAAACTTATCATTAGTTATGAATAAAATCACCCTATTGTTATTGGGCTGTTCTTTATCAATTTCTGCTTTTGCCCAGAAAAAGAAAGTAAATTTACCTCAGCCATCCTCTCAATCAGTTACAAATTTCACCACAACAAAAATCGATAACAATTTATACAAAGATCTTTCTTGGCGAAATATTGGTCCGTTTCGTGCTGGAAGGTCATTGGCAGTTTCTGGCCATGCTGACCAACCACTTACTTATTACTTTGGGGCTGTTGGTGGAGGAGTATGGAAAACTACCGATGCCGGAATGAATTGGAACCACATTGGTGATAGTACATTTAAGTCGAGTTCAGTTGGTGCAATTGCGGTTGCTCCTTCTGACCCAAATGTTGTATATGTGGGAATGGGGGAAGCTGACATGCGTAGCAATATAAGTTATGGAGATGGTGTTTATAAATCAACAGATGCTGGTAAAACATGGAAACACGTTGGTTTACCAAAAGCTGATGCGATTGCAACGATAGAGGTACACCCAAAAGACCATAATCTGGTTTATGTTGCCGCTGTAGGTAATCCATTTGCACCAAACAAAGAAAGGGGTGTTTTCAGAAGTAAAGATGGTGGCAAAACTTGGGAACATATTTTGGCCAAGAATGATAGTACTGGTGCTTATCATGTAAGACTCGACCCAAATAATCCAAGAGTTGTTTATGCAACACTTTGGCAAGCCTATCGTAATGGCCACAGTATGAGTAGTGGTGGTGTTGGTTGTGGTCTTTATAAATCAGTAGATGGAGGTGATACTTGGGAATCGCTTAATCAAAAACCTGGTATGCCAAAAGGACTTTTGGGTAAAATCGGAATTGCTGTTTCTCCAGCAAACTCAAATCGCCTATATGCTATGATTGAAAATGTAAAGGGGGGACTTTACACGTCATATGATGCTGGTGAACATTGGACACTAGTTAATGACAACAAAAATCTTTGGCAAAGACCATGGTATTATATGAATCTGCAAGCAGACCCACAAAATGAAAATGCTTTGATTATATTAAATGTAAACTCATTCAAATCAACAGATGGGGGTAAAACTATCAGAAATCTCAATGTTCATCATGGAGATACGCATGATGTTTGGATAAATCCAAAAAATCCAGCGAATTTCATCATTGGAGATGATGGTGGAGCAGAAGTTACTTTTAATGATGGATTTACATTTTCCGATATTGACATTCCAACGGCTCAGTTTTATCATGTGCATCTTGATAATGATTTTCCTTATAATGTTTATGGCTCTCAACAAGACAATAGTACTGTCAGAATAGCAAGCCGCACAGATGGTAACTCAATTGGAATTCGTGATTGGTATCCAGTTTCAGGTGGTGAGTCTGGCTATATTGCCATTGACCCTAAAAATTCAAAGATAACTTATGGTGGTTCGTATGATGGTTATATGACAAAACTTAATGTTGAAAATAATCAAGAACAAAATATCATGGTATATCCTGAAAATAATATGGGACATACTTCAGCTGAGAAGAAGTACCGTTTCCAATGGACTTATCCGATTGTTTTTTCACCTCATGATGATACACGGTTATATGCAACGTCACAATACGTTCACGTTACTCACGATGGCGGTAATTCTTGGGAAACTATAAGTCCAGATTTGACAAGAAATGACCCAAAGACAACAGGTGCAACTGGTGGGCCAATTACTCTTGACCAAACTGGTGCTGAAATTTATGCAACTATATTTGCTTTAGCCGAATCTAAAATCGAAAAGGGAAATATATGGGCTGGTTCGGATGATGGATTTATTCATGTGACTCGTGATAATGGTAAAAACTGGTCAAGTATTACGATTCCTAGTTCTCAATTAGGTGATTTCGCTTTGATTTCGACCATTCATACGTCTGATTTTGTAAAAGGAAAAGCTTATGTTGCTGCAACTCGATACATGTTTGGTGATAGAAAACCTTATCTCTTTAAAACAAGCGATTATGGTAAAACATGGACGAGTATTATTGGAGGAATTCCGATAGATGAATACACTCGTGTAGTGCGTGAAGACCCAAATAAAGAAGGTCTGTTATATGCTGGAACAGAAAGAGGAATATATGTTTCATTTGATGATGGTGCCTCTTGGAATCCGTTGAATAATAATCTTCCGATTACTTCTATTCGTGATTTGCAAGTTCAAAAGCGTGAAAAAGACTTAGTAGTTGCTACGCATGGTCGTTCGTTTTGGATTTTAGATGATTTGACTCCATTATATGAAATTAAAGACAATGCAGTGACTGATATTCACTTGTTTAAGCCACGCCATTCATACAGAATGCAAGGTGGTGATGGCGGTGGCCGACGTGGAGCTCCAAAGGATGAAGGTCAAAATGCTCCAAATGGTGTTTTGGTAAATTACTACTTTAAAAATGTCCCAATAGATGAGGTTAAATTACAGTTTTTGACAATGACAAATGACACCATCATCACATATTCAAGTAAAAAGGATGTTAAAGGAGAAGAGCAAAAGGCATCAAAAGATTTTTATGAAGATGCTAAACAAACTAAATCTGGATTACTTTCGGCAAATGCTGGACAGAATCACTTTGTTTGGAATATGCGTTATGCGGATGCCACTGAAATTTCAGGCGAACGTTCTCCGATGTGGGCTGGTAGCATGATTGGACCAAAGGTTATTCCAGGAAATTATAAGGTTAGATTGGTTGTAGGCAAAAATATTGTTAAAGAAGAGATTGCAGAAATCAAAAAAGATCCACGTAATCCTGTAACTGATGCTGAGTTAAAAGAGCAGTTTGATTTATTGTTAAAGATTCACAGAAAATTAGATGAAAACCATAAGGCAATTAATCAAATGCGTGAAATTAAAAAAGCTGTATCTGAATATATGAAAAGCGTAAAAGATACAGTCTTGATTAGTAAATTTCAAAAATTGACTAAGCCAATGCTCAAAAATTTAGAGGATTTAGAACAATCATTAGTTCAGAATAAGGCAAGAGCAACTCAAGATTTATTAGCGTATCCAATTCGTCTTAATGATAAAATTGCAGGTGTAGCAAGTGTTGTTTCAAGTGCAGACGCTAAACCAACTAAAGGTTCGTATGAAGCACTTGATGATTTGTCTAAAAAGATGGAGAAAACAACAGATAAACTCAAGAAAGTTATAGATGAGGACGTTCCAGCATTCAATAAAATGGTCCTTGAAAATCAGCTTCCTGCCATAAGCGTTGGTAAGAAGAAAGATATAAACTGATAAAAAAACATCTGGAAAATAGCGAAGGGCAATGCTCTTCGCTATTTTTTTTAATTACAACCTTCAATTTTAGCCTCAAAAACAGCCCCATTTTGAGTTGAAAATCCACTTTGTAAGAGAATACTTTTTTTTGCCGAATATATAATGTGAGAGGTCGAATTAAGTACTTTTGCACTACTTGAAATTATTTCAGAAGAACTAAAATTTTTGTTTCCGTATAGCATATCTGTTTTTAGAAAAAGGTTTTTCACACAATCATTATTCAGCAGTTTTACTATCCAAAAGTCATCATCACCGTAATGTTGAGTTACATCGTTAAAGTTTTGAACTGGAAGGGTATTTCCAACAAATAAAAAATTATTGTCAAAGGTAAGTATCAAATCATTTGGTTCGTCATGTCCTTCACTTCCGTATTTTTTTTGCCAAATAATTTCGCCAGAGATGGAGTTAAGCTTGATTATCCAAACATCCGCACTGCCAATATTATTGGTTGCTTGACCATCATTTGAGTATGACTCGCCCACAACAACGTATTCGTTACTATTGCTTTCTATAATACCTCGTGCATATTCATCGCCACTTCCACCATAACAACGATTCCATATTTTATTTCCCTGAGCAGAAATTTTCAGTATAAAAAAATCTCTTGCTCCATTTCCACTATGGTTTTCAATAGCATCAAAGTCAAAAGAATAGGTTTCTCCAATTATTACAAAATTACCTTCATGATCTTCTGTGAAATTATTAATAAAATCATCTTTACTGCCCCCAAAGTTTTGTTGCCATTCTACTTGGCCTGCATTATCAATTTTTAGCATCCAAACATCCTGTTGTCCAAAATTATTACTTAAATCACCATCGATAGACGTGCTGTTTCCAATTAAAATGTAACCACCATTGCTAGATTTTTTTATTGATTTACAGGTTTCATTTCCGCTACCACCATAAGTTTTTTGCCATAGTTCATTGCCTTCTGGGTCGATTTTAATTAAAAGAAAGTCAGATAAACCATGATTGTTTCTTACATATGGATATTGAGATTCTGTTGAACCTACAATCAGAAAATTCCCGTCATCAGTTGTACAGGCTGAATAACCTATATCAATATTCACTCCACCATAGCACTTTTCCCAAATGAGATTGCCAGATAAATCAATTTTTGCCACCCAAAAATCAATTTGGTCGATATAATTAGTAATATCGCCATTGTTTGATTTTGTATCGCCAATACACAGAATATTTCCATCTGGAGTTTTTATGATTTTTTTTAAATATTCATCATTGCTACCCCCCAAAGATTTTTGCCAAATTATATTTCCATTATTGTTTAGCCGAACAATCCACCAATCGGCTCCGCCATGATTCATTGAAAGATCAAAGTTACTTGATTGAGAATGACCACCTACAATATACCCTCCATCTTCTAGTTCAATTATTGAAACAGCCTTATCATAGAAACTTCCTCCCAAAGATTTTTGCCAAAGGATATTCGGACTTTGTCCAAACGAGGTACGAAAAATAAATTGTATAAACAAGTAGATTATAATCCCCTTCACGACTTTCATTATTCAATTTTTTACAAAGGAAATACATTTTGTTTGTTCATTCAGAATAATTCTTTATATCTTATTTATAGGCAAAATCCTCTGAAAAATGAAATACTAGTAGGATTTACATTACAAATTATTCTATTAGCAATATTAAACAATATGCTTAGATAAATATCAATTTTACTTTAATTTTGTACTGCAAAAGCAAAAAACGGCAAATATTAATCAAAATTTAATCAATATTCAATGAATTATTGGCTCGTAAAATCAGAACCTTTCAAATATTCTTGGGACGATTTCGTTAGTCAAGGCGTAGGTACTTGGGATGGCGTTAGAAACTATCAAGCTCGAAATAATCTTGCGGCAATGAAACTTGACGACTTAGTTTTATTTTATCATTCGAATGAAGGCGTTGAGGTAGTTGGTATAGCGAAAATTGTAAAAGAGGCCTATCCAGACCCTACAACTGATGATAATCGATGGGTTGTTGTTAATTTAGTTCCAGTAGAAAAATTGCCCAAGAGTGTTACATTAAAAGCCATAAAAGCCGATGAACGCCTGCAAGATGTTTCTTTGATTCGTCAGTCTCGCCTCTCTGTTCAACAACTTAAAAAAGAAGAGTTTGACCTCATTGTTTCAAAAGGATATGGAAATTAAAAATTTAAAAAGGTATTTGTTAAGATTAAATTTGCTTTCATTATTAATCATTAGCTTATTTCATGCTAATGCACAAAGTGTAAAGCGTGTAGAAATACCAACTCGTGGTGATGATCAAGGTTTTCAGGTGATTACCCTTGGCGAAGAAGGTGTTTTGCTCTTAACTAAAATTGGGAAACTAAACTTTAATATTACCAAATTAGATACTCAACTTCAACAAAGTTGGTCAAAAAATGGTGAGTTAGAAGAAAATCAATCAATGGTCGATTTTTATCGAGATGGTCGAGACGTTTATTTTCTATTTAGCAAATACAATTCTGACCTTTACCAAATAATAAAAGTTTCGACTGGAATTGGAATAATTCAAAAGTTTTTCTTTGAAAATATTCGTCGTTTTGAAATTTCTGAATTCAAAGTGTTCAACGAGGTAGCTTACTTAGCCGGAATGGTAAAGGAAGAGCCAGTTTTGATGAGTGTCAATTTTAATAAAATGCAACCACGTATTTTGGCTGGTGGAATTAAAGGTACAGCAAGTATTTCGTCGCTTGATTATGACGATATCAATGATTTACTCGTAGTTTCATATTCTGTTAAAAAAGGCCGTTCAAGTTACATGGCTGTTAAACGGATAAATCCTAATGGTAAAATTGTTGAACAATTGACTGTCGAACCAGAAGAAGATTACGGATTGTTGACCGGAAAACTATTTTCATTGAATGATGGAACTCAATTAATGATTGGAAACTATGGTTTTAAAGGATACCAATCAAATGGAGGGCCAATGTCGCAAGGATTATACATCAGTAAAGTAGATGGTGAAACTCCCGAATACTTGAAAATGCACAGTTTTACTGATTTTAAGAATTTTTTCAAATTTTTACCGCCGAAACAACAAGAAAAGATTGAAAAAAAAATCAAAAAGAAAAAAGGCAAAGGCGATGATTTAAAACTCAATTATAGGGTTTTAGTTCACGAAATTATCAAAAAAGACAATCAATATATTTTAGTAGCTGAGGTTTTTTATCCAGAATTTAGGAATAACAATAACTATGGCTCGCCATTTTATGGAAGTGCATTTGGCTCACCTTTTGGGTTTGGTTATAGTTCGTTAAATGCGATGCGTTTTTTCCGTTATTATGGACTAAATTCTTGGGCTTGGAATCCGTGGATGTATTCAAACTATAACAATAATAACCAACAATTTGATGGTTTTAAATACACTCATGCCATTGTAGCTGGATTTGATTTAAATGGAAAATTAGTTTGGGATAACAGTTTTAGTTTCGATAATGTAAAAAGTTTGGAACTAAAAGAGAAAGTTAAAATCCGATATGAAGGCGATGAAATTGCCCTGGTTTACAGCAATAAAGGTAAACTCGCCACTAAAATAGTGAGAGGGAATGAGGTAATTGAAGGTATCAAAACTATTGATATTGACACTCAAAAAGAAGGTGACAAAGTTAGAGATACAGCTACCGATGACATTGAATATTGGTATCAAAATTATTATTTAGCTTGGGGATATCAGCAAATTGCAAATAGAAGCGAAGGAAGAAGGAGGGTTTTTTATCTTAATAAAATTGCATTCTAAAATATCAAATTCTTTGTGTCATCTCTTTATCCAATTATTGTGACATATTTTTGTGGCTAAAACTCAAAGTCCTCATTGCTGATGAAAAATTATTTTTTCTTTCTAATATTTATATCTTCAAATACATTAATAGCCCAAAAACAAAATGTCAATTTTCCTACTTTAGGTGTTTTAAAAACTGTTGAGATAGAAGTAAGTGGAAATCCAACTTGGCAAAAAGTAATCTCATTGGGACAAGAAGGTCTTTTATTTTTTGTCAAAAAAGATATTACCAAGGCTTTGATTATAAAATTTGATACTGACTTAAACAAAGTGTGGGAAAATGAGGTCTTTTTGGATGTTGAACGAAAACCTAGCTCATATTACCTTGATAATCATCAGGTTACTTTTTTGTTCAGCGAAAACCAAGGAATGTATTATCAGCTATTGAGTTTTGATTTAAAAAATGGAACGGAAAAAAATAGAGGTTTTGAAATTCGAGATTATTTTCAAGACCAAAGTCATGTGGCCTTTAAAGATAGAGTTTTGATAGCTGGAATAAACGAAAAAGGAGGCGTATTCTACGATTTTGATTTTAAATCTAACGAAGGTGAGTTTTCTGCTATCGACGTTAGCGGTAAAGCACAGATACAGCTTGTTCAATATAATAGTCAAACTCACTTAATTGAGACGCTTTGGTCAATTAAAGAGCAAGGCTATTCTAATGAAAAGAAGAAAAAAGGGGAGTTTATAAAAAATGCTTATGTGGTTTATGCCAAATATGATACTCTCGGAAAACTCATTTCAAAAAATGCTATACAATCAAATGCAGGAAACTTTCCGCTGACAGCCCAACTTACAAGAATTGATTCTTTGAAGAGTGTAGTCACTGGTGTTTACCAATCCAAAAATGGAGTAAAAGGCATTTATTTTTCTAAAATTGAGTATGATAAAACTATTTTTACCAAGTTTTATGAGTATCGTAAACTTATGGCTGGAACTGAAAACCTAAATGAAGAACAACTCAAAAAACTTTCGAGTACATTTAGTTTCTTATCAGCTCAAACAATCTTTACAGAAAATCAGATTTTTTTAGGAGGGAGTTTCTACCAACCTTCCTATCAGTTGATTAATGCAGACAATCCTGATTATGTTGGCAATAATATAATTTCGTTTAATTCAATACATAAAACGAAAACTAAGCAAGTTTCATCAAGTTATAATTATTCAAGTGGTTTTACAGCAAGTTTTGATTTAAGTGGAAATTTACTTAAACAACAACGTATGGAAATCAAACAAACCTCCTCAGAACTTGATGATGTTTTAGCTATAAATAATCAAAATGCGGTAGCAATTTGCAACAAAGGAAATTTGATTGTTACAAAACTTAACAGCTTAACAGAAACTAATAGCTACAAACTATCGAATGAAAACGATGAAACAAAAAACAATCAATTCATTGCCAAATACCGCAATGTGAAAAATTGGTATGAAAATTATTTCATTGCTGATGGAAGTCGTATTAAATTTGAGGTAATAAAAGAAATGTCTGCTCTAAAAGATAAACCTTCAAGACGGAAAAAAAGGCAGCGTCAAATTCCAGAAACCAACGTCAAGAAAATTGTTTATTTATCGAAAATACTAAATTCTTGATTTTAGATAATTTTCAATTCGTTTAAAACTAGCATTGTTTTGTATAATTTACTTACACCAAATATCAGCACCTATGAGTTAATCGACTCAGGAAACTACGAAAAACTCGAACGCTTCGGTGATTTTATTTTGGCACGACCCGAACCACAAGCCGTTTGGGATAAATCACTTTCTGAAGAAATTTGGCAACGAAAAGCATCGGCCATTTTCAAGAAAACCAAAGGTCGTGACCAATTAAGTCCAGAGGAACGTGGCGAGTGGCATAATATCAAAAAAATGCCAGAAAAGTGGTATATGGACTATTTTCAAGGCAAATCGAAATTTAAATTCAAACTTTCATTATCATCTTTCAAACACGTTGGCATTTTTCCTGAGCAAGCGTCTAATTGGAAATATATCGAAGATAAGTTGTCATTGATGAAAAGTGGAGATTCAGCTATTCAAATCCCAAAAGTGCTAAATTTATTTGCATACACTGGCGGAGCATCTTTGATTTCAAAGGCCAACGGAGCTGATATTACACACGTTGATTCAGTAAAACAGGTAATTTCGTGGTCTAGAGAAAACATGGAGGCAAGTGGGTTGACGGATATTCGCTGGGTAATCGAAGACGCACTAAAATTCGTAAAGCGAGAAGTAAAACGTGGGAAAAAATATAACGGAATCATTCTCGATCCGCCAGCTTATGGGCGTGGACCCGACGGTGAAAAATGGGTTTTGGAAGAAGGTTTGAACGAATTATTGAAAAATTGCCTTGAACTTCTTGATGAAAATCATCATTTTTTTATTCTGAATCTCTATTCAATGGGTTTTTCGGCAGTTATTGCTGAAACAATCATTAGGCAAAACTACGCAAATATTCAAAACCCCGAAATGGGAGAGTTGGTATTGCAAGATAGCTTCAATAAGAAATTACCGTTGGGTGTTTTTTATCGTTTTTCTTCAATTTGATTCGTTTAATCACACTATATCAATTCTTTAATTGTTTCTTGAATTCGAGCGGTAAATATAAGATTCGGAAGCCTTTTGTTGATTAACCAAATTTTGATTATTGCTTTTATTATAAAACCGAAGTTAATATGGTAATCCAAGATTTTAAGTTTCTATCGTGAATAGTTTTTAACTCTTTTATGTGGTTTTTGGTAAAGTATAAGAACAATGCCAATCATCCATGTTTAGATTTATCAAAAAAGCTTTTTACCAATATTTTTTTACTTGCTAGTCACAAGGCTATCCAATAAAAACATTATTCGACTTTATGTTTTCTATTATACATATTGGTGTATTTCTTGAGTAATTGTAAAAATAGATAATAAATTTATGTAAGTTGTTGATTGTCAGTATTTTATAGTGAAATGATAATTTAATAAACTCTGAATTTAGAACACTCAATTCAGAACTCTTAACTTTTCATTTTATTTGTGAGAAAAAATTCGGATTTTTGTAAAAAATATCTCACAATTAAGCGATTTTTAATTGCTATGACCCAATTGTCAGTAAAATCGGATGTCTAATAATCAAAAAAAATACCTATTTATTGCTCTTTCAGCACTCTTATATGCTTGCGGACAAGATAATCGTGAGCGTTCGAAGATTCCACCAACACCTTTTCAAACTGAAAGTATTCAAAATACTGCCTCGCTTGAAGCCTTAACTGATGCAATTAGAAGCAACCCAAGTTTGGCCGAAAACTATTACAAACGTGCGATAGTTTTAAATAAAATGGGCGAGACTCAAAAAGCTCTTGAAGATATTAATCGTGCCGACCGTCTTAAACAAAATACTGGGAAATACTTATATGTGAAAGCTATGATTTTACGGGATATGAAGCAATACCGTGAAGCGTATGCTGTTGCTCAAAGTGCTGAAATCTTGAATGTTGATACCCCAGAACTTTATACTTTGCTTGGTGATTTATCGCAACAACGCAACGATCTCAAAAATGCTGAACAATATTTGGCAAAATCTGTGCAAATAGCTCCTTATGACGGCGAAACTTCGTTTTATCAAGGGACTTTGGCTGCTCGGAAAGGCGATACGATAAAAGCCTTATTGAAAATGAACAGAGCAATCGAAATGAAGCCTTCTCTAAAATTGGCTTATTCGTCTTTGACAGAATTGCTGAGAAATAGAAGATTATACGATTCAGCTTTGGCAGTTAATAATTCAGCTATAGTACAGTTTCCTAAAAATTCTGAGTTTTTGGTAGATAGAGGTTTGGTTTTTAATAAATTTGGTCGCCTAGACTCTGCTCTTGTCTATTTTGATAGAGCTATAAAAATGGATGAAAAAAGAATTGAAGCAATACTTTATTCAGCTTCAATTTATTTCCGCTGGAAAAACTATGATAAGGCATTGAAGTTGTATGAGAAGGTTTTAGATACTAATCCAAAAACCTCAAAAATCAATTATTTGATTGCTTTAACACTTGAACAACTCGGTTTACTGACTAAAGCAGAAGAGTTTTTAAAAGCTCAAGTTGAAAAAGACCCTAATGATACGCAAACAATTATAGCTTTAAATCGCGTTTCTGGACAAGTAAATGCAGCCTTGGGTGTTTATACGGCACCAATTCCGATTCCTGTTAAAAAAGCTCCAGTTACTCCAGTAGCTAAACCAGTTGTTGAAGAGCCCAAAAGACTTTTAGATACCTCAAGAGTTAGAGTAAACATAATAGCACCAAAGAAAAAGGTAAATATCAAAACTGATACTTCAAGGCGTTTAAAATTGTGATTTTATACAAAATCGAAGTATTTAAAATATCATCGTTATACAAAAACAACAAAATCATTAAAATATAAATGTGGCTTGCCACTTAATTGTTGAAAAATTTATATGATTAAAATTACTTTACCCGACGGAAGCGTAAGAGATTATCCAAAAGGGAGTTCGAGTTACGATATTGCACTTTCGATTAGTGAAGGGCTTGCGAGAAATGTATTAGCTGCCAAAATAAATGGCATGGTGCAAGATGCCAATTTGCCAATAGAAACAGACTCGAAATTACAACTTTTGACTTGGAATGATACAGACGGGAAATCAACTTTTTGGCACTCCTCGGCTCACTTAATGGCTGAGGCTTTAGAAATATTATATCCAAAAGTAAAGTTTTGGGTTGGTCCACCTCTCGAAAATGGTTTCTATTATGATGTAGATACC
>JAFEIL010000128.1 GCA_017495105.1 Emticicia sp.
CTCCACTATCATATTTATCTAATCCATAAATTGCTCTTACAATTTCCGTTCTACCTGCTCCCATCAAGCCTGCTATGCCAAGCACTTCTCCTGCATGAACTTCAAAATTAATATTTTCGAATTTACCTTTTTTCGAAAAGTTTTTGATGGTTAAAATTGTTTTTTTTTCGCCTTTGAAAGTTACTTTTTCAGGAAAAAGATTTTCAATTTTCCGGCCCACCATTAAAGCAATTAAAGAGTTTTTGTCTAAAACGTTGGTATTTTTTGTATCAATATAATTTCCATCTCTGAAAATCGTAATTCTGTCGGTAATCTCAAATATTTCGTCCATTTTGTGAGAAATATAGATGATTGCCACGCCCTTGGCTTTCAAATCATTGATAATTTTGAAAAGTATCTCCACCTCTGTGTCTGAAAGTGCCGATGTGGGCTCATCCATGATGATTACTTTTGCATTGGTTGAAATCGCTTTGGCAATTTCAACCATTTGCATTTGAGCAATACTCAAATTCTTAATTTTGGTTTGAGTATTGATTTTCACACCTATCAAATCGAGCAATTCTTGAGCTTCCTGATTGATTGCCTTATCGTCTAGCCAATTTCGATAATTAGCTTCTCGACCTAAAAAGATATTTTGAGCAACGGTTAATTCGGGAACGACAAGGATTTCTTGATGAATCATAGAAATGCCTTTCAGTAAATTTTCGTGAACGCTTTTACCTTTTAATATTTTTCCTTCAAAAACAATTTGGCCCGAATCAGGTGTAAGTAAACCCATCAAAATCTTCATAAATGTCGATTTTCCAGCTCCATTTTCACCCATTAATGCATGAACTTCACCTTTTCGGAGTTCAAATTGAATATTATCTAACGCCTTTACCCCTAAGAATGATTTAGAGAGATTTTGTACAAAGAGAATATTTTGAGGGTTAGAGGGCATTTAGATATTAAAAAAACATTCGAGTCGTAGAGACAAGGTAATACCTTGTCTCTACCGTAAACGAATATTACGAATTAATTCGAATAATTTTTCAAACAAAATCACCATCTACATTCGTGTCTTTCCAACTTCTCGAATTGGCAGAATCAATAACCGCTGCACAAACTTTTTGGGTTTGAAGTGCCTCTTTGAAGGTTGGAGAGCAATCTTCGCCAGTTTCTAAACTTTTCAAGAAATCGGCTACTTGATGAACAAAACTATGCTCATAACCAATACCACAACCAGGAATCCACCATTTATTCATGTAAGGTTGGTCACCATCAGTCACATGAATTGACCTCCATCCTCGAACAATAGAATCATCACGGTGATCGAAATATTCAAGGCGATTTAGGTCATGTAAATCCCAACGGATAGAAGCATCAGCACCGTTAATTTCAAAAGTATAAAGAGCTTTATGTCCACGAGCATAGCGAGTAGATTCAAAAAGTCCGAGTGAACCATTGGCAAAATGACAATGAAAAATACAGGCATCATCAATTCCAACAGGTTGAACTTTTCCAGTTAGCTGATGCATACGCTCTTTGATGAAAGTTTCGGTAACGGCAGAAACATCAGTAATTGCACCGTTGAGCCACATAGCAGTATCAATGCAGTGAGCCAAAAGGTCGCCTGTTACGCCCGAACCTGCTGAATCTACGTCCATTCGCCATAAACCCTCCCCCCCTTGTGGAAGGTCGGCACTAATAGTCCAATCTTGTAAAAAATTTGCACGGTAATGGTATATTTTACCCAATTTACCTGAGTCAACAATTTGTTTTGCCAAAGTTACGGCTGGCATTCTACGGTAGTTATACCAAACCGTAGTTTTCAGTGGAACGCCGTCCGCTCCTGCTTTGTCGATGGCATCTACCATTATTTGCCCTTCTTCCAAAGTACGAGCCAGCGGTTTTTCACACAAAATCATTTTTCCTGCCGCTGCCGCTGCCAAAGCAATTTCAGCGTGGGTATCGTTAGGTGTACAAATATCTATGGCATCAATATCATCACGAGCAACGAGGGCTTTCCAATCGGTTTCGATAGATTCAAAACCCCATTGGTCAGCAAATGCTTGTACTTTTACCGCATTTCTTGAGCAAACGGCCTTTAAAACAGGCGTATATTCCAATTCAGGAAAAAAATTTGTAATACGATTATATCCATTAGAATGAGCCCTTCCCATGAGGCCCGTTCCTATTAATCCGATTCTGAGTTGTTTTTTCGTTGACATAGTTTTATTAATTTTAGACAGGAAAAGTTAGACAAGAGACAAGAGAATAGTAGTATTTATCTCAAGTCTATTATCTAATATCTTATATAAATTTACGCTTCATACCACCCATGTTGCTTTCTAACATTTATCATGGCTGCCAAAATATCATTCCAAGTTTTTGGCTGAGTCATTACTGCGTTGTCAAACATACAGCCATCCCAACAAATGTGTCGGAAAGCTTTGGTTAATTCGCCCGAATTATTGCGAAGCCACAGGCCTGCATCGTGAGCTATATCAAGTTTTCCATTTGGGTCGGTAGCTTGACAATGGCGACCAGTTTTATCGTGTGAACCTGTGCCATGAACAGTTCCATCATTTTGAGCAACGTGAAAGTCAATTGTCCAAGGACGCAAAGCATCAGTGAGTTTTTTTAATCCTGCAAGGAAAGTTTCTCTGTCTCCCCATTGAAAATCTTCGGACAAAATACGAGCTTCGGGAGCATTGTAACCAAGCAAATAAAGCGTAGTATGCGACATATCCGCTTGAAAACCAATATTTGGGCGGTCAACTGCCTCTAAAGTATCAATCATTGCTTTCCATGAGTGCATTCCACCCCAACAAATTTCTCCTTCAGCTGCGAGTCTTTCACCATAATCGGCAGCCACATCGCATGCTTCTCTGAATGTCTGTGCAATCAATTTGGTATTTCCTACTGGGTCAGCAGCCCAACTTTGTGGACTACTCGCAGAATCAATTCTTACGATTCCGTTTGGACGAATGCCCATTTCACGCAATTTTTGACCGATATGACAAGATTTACGAACCATTTCTACAAAACTCGCTCGTTCTTCTTTGCTGCCCATTGCAGGCCCGCCCCAAATCGGAGCAACCAAACTGCCAATTTCAAGACCGTGTTTTGCAACTTTATCAGCCAATCTTTTAATGGCGTCATCAGAAGTATCAAGGTCATAGTGTGGGTCGAAAAGCCCTAAGTCAACGCCATCGAATTTTACACCATCTACTTCAGCAGCTGCTGTCATTTCGAGCATGGTATCCAACGAAATTGGAGGCTCAGAGTCAGGCCCTTTTCCTACAATACCCGGCCATGTAGCATTGTGGAGTTTAGGATAATTATTTTCCATAGTTTAATAGAATTTTAGGTTGATATTTTTAATGAGTGAATGATTGAGTGAGTGAATGATAGAATTTTGAACAATTGTTTAATAATTAATGTAACTTCTCACAAAATATTCATTCATTCCATCATTCACTCAGTCTATCATTATAAAACTAAATCAGGGTTATTAGGTCCAAAATGCTTGAGCATCACGATTGGATCATTTGCTGAATGATTTATAATTGTAACCCCTTCCATTGCTGCTTTTTCGGTGATAAAAAACTCATCATTTGTGAGTTGTCCGTAGCGAATCAAGGCTGGTGTTTCGATATTCCAAACACCCATTTTACCGTGTCCTTGCATCATGATTATTCCGTAAGCGGCACTATCTTTAATTGTTACAGTTTGTCCTGGTAAAACAGTCAATTCTTTTGCAGAAAATGCTTCTGAACGATAACAAACCCATTTTTCGATATAACCATCTACTTCCATTTCAGCCATATCCTTTACCGGTTTTGGTTGCATAAATCGAGTTTCTAAAAGATTTGGATTGGTGTTAAGTTCCCAATCAATTACACCCATTAGTTGGTCATAATCGCCAATTTGGTCTGGAGGTGTGCCATTCCACAATAACTCTTCTGGAATAACTGCTTCATTTACTAAAGATTGATACATGGCAAAAACATCAGATGCTTTTTGCGGCTCATAAGTACATAAACTTCCCGGAGCGTGTAACATTCCTGGAGGAACATCCCAGCCAGTTCCAGGAATTAATGGAAACGCCTGCGAAAACATCGTAATTTTGTTATCACCTTTTGTGAAATTCATCAAACATTCTTTGATTTGCTCTTTGGTTGTGCCTGGGGCAATGCCAAAAAATGTATAAGGAAAATCTCCACCGTGATTATTCAATTGTGGGGGATAATAATATGCTTCAGGTTTGCCGAGTTGACCAATTTTGGCAGCTTCTTCGTCGTTATGGTGAATGTGGTGCGGTAAAGGCCCCATATTATCAAAAAACTTCGAGTACATTGGCCAACTTTTGTATTCATTCCAAAGGCGGTTTCCAATAATTTCTGCACCGAGTTCTTCAATTGCATCTTTTAAAAGCACTTTTTCATCACCTACAATAACGAAGCTTAAACCTTCATTTTCGCCCGTTAATGGGCCATTTTTTGCAGGTGTTGTTGAGGAAAGCCAACGCTCGTCGATTCCGCCACGTACACCACCGAGTACATAATAATCATCAGGGTGAAGTTTTATTCTGCGGCCCGGCACACAAAATGAACGTGGAACCCAAGTCGGTGCTAATCGTAAAATTCCTTTTCCTTGTTCTAAAGCTTTTTGTGCAATACTTAAATTTGACATAATGTAATATTTGAAAGGTTGAATTTGTGTTATTAGTCCCAAAGGGACGATTTAAAATTATATCTGTGGGTTTTAAACCACTGAAATAATCCAATTGAGTATTTGTAAATCCTGCAAGGATAGGCTATTTAATTTGCTCCGAACCTACAGATCTTAATTACTATTTCTTTGTTTTTACGATGGGTTAAAACCCATTTCTACAACATACATTGTCCCAATGGGACTTTTACAGATTTTGTTTTTCAAAAATTTTCACTTCCAAGTCAAACGAACGAGTTTCGTAAGATTCAAGAAAAATCAATTCATTATTGGCTCTTGCTTGTGCTTGTCCGATTGGTGGATTGGTGGCGGGTTCGATGCCTGTAACGTACTCGCCTTTGCCCCAATGTTGCCAATTAACTAAATGTGGCAATTGGTCTTTCTTGAAAATAACCTCTACTTTTAGCCCAATTTTAGCATTATAAAGTCCTGCCATACACATTCCCGAACCATCAGAATTTGGGTCAATGAAGACAACTTCTTCACCCGTGCCGAGATGGTCATTTAAGGGTGATGGGCAGGTTTTGAAATCATTACCTTCTTTGAAAATCTTGGCATTTTCATCGCCAAAACGTGGTTTCCATTTTCCATCCCAAAGTATTTTCGTTCCCTCATCAACCATTGGATAACCAAAATTGAAGTGATACATAAGCATCAGAGGGGTGGGTGTATTTCCTCGATTGATAACTTCATCATGAATTTTTAGTGTTGGCTCACCGAGTGTTCCCGAAATTGTTCTTCTTAGTTCTAAACTTGGTCCAAAAACTTTGGTTTCTTTAATAATTCCCGTGATACTCATTTCCATTTTTCCTGCCACAGGGTCAGGTTGAATGATAGAAACAATTTCAGCAGAAAGATTTGAAATATTCCCATGAATACCTCTTTCACCAAATTCATCTTTCTCAGGGCCACCCACATGTGAAAGTCCGCAAGTGGTTAAGAGTCCGCCACCAAAAGTTTTAAGCCAATCGATTCCTCGGTCAGAGTTAGGTTGTGGAGCAATAAAACCACCGTGACTAAGCCAAGCCAAACTATGTTGGTTATAGAACGCCTCAGCAATGTCCATTCCTCTATCAATGACCACCTTATATCTCAAACCAGTTCCTGTATTTATCCAAGCGATACGATTTCCACGACCTAAACCATTGTCAAGAACGGAAGTTTCAATGCCTCCCATTTGGGCATGATTTGATATTTTATCTTTAAAGTTTTGAATTTCGCTCATCGAAAATTAATTGACAAAGTTTTTAATTTAAAACATTTTAATGAAGTAAAAACCAGTCTGTAACCCGAATATTAAAGTCTTCCACGTTTTCAAAATGAAAGGCATGACCCGCATTTACGTAAAGGAAAAGTTCGGCATTGGGCATTATTGCCACAATTTCGTTGGCCATCCATTCGGGGGTAAAAATATCTTCTTTACCACCTATTACTAATGTCGGCTGAGAAACTGAACTTAATTCTGCAAGCACCGAATGATTGATACATGCCGCCGCTTGACCTTTTAGTCCGTGTAGTGGTTGAGGATTTGGGTCTAAATTAGCATTTTTTCGACCTTCCTCCATTTCGGCCACAAACTTTTCATTGTCCCACGAAGCTTTTGAAAAAATCAATAATTGAATATAGAGGCTAAATTCCTCTGGACTAAACTTTGCTTTACAATTGATAATATGCTGAAAAATTGCTTTTGCTGTATTATCACAGCGAGCCCAAGGACACATTAAAACTAAAGACTTTACTTTTTTTGGGTGTCTGATTGCCAATTCTTGGGCGATTGTACTTCCCATTGAGCAGCCAATTACGTGGGCGTTTTCGATTTGAAGTTCGTCGAGTAAACCTGCATAATCATCGGCCATCATTGCTGTTGTATAATCTCCTTCAGGTTTATCAGTTTGACCCACACCACGATTATCTCCGATGATACATCTAAAATTCTTTTCAAAATAAGCAGTATGAGGCTCCCAAACAGTACCAGCTGCGGTAATTCCCATTATCATCAAAAGAGGTGTAGTCGAACTTAGACCACGCTCTTCGTAGTAAAAATTGATTCCGTTTGTTTGTACGAATGGCATACAATTCAACTATTTTAAGTTAGGAATTAAGTCATTTAATATCCAATTACCATCATGAATAGTTACAAAATCGGGGTCATCTAAAGCTTCTTCTCCCTCATCTTCACAGATAATCCAACCTTTATAATTAATATCTTTGAGCCATTGAGTAATTGAAAGAAGGTCAACTTTTCCTTTACCCATCAAAGTAAATTCAGGTTCGCCATTCCAATCTTTGTAATGAACATGGTTGATGAGCGAAGCATATTCCTTCATTTTTTCGAGTGGATTCATATCACCATTGATGATATGCCCTACGTCGGGTGTCCAGCCTGTTACCGAACTATCCAAAGATTCTAAAACTAATTTATAATCTGACTCTGTTCTAATAATTGAACTATGCGGTGAATTTGGGTGAAAACTGCAAGGAATACCTCTATCGGCTGCTCTTTTTGAAACTGTATTGACGATATTAACCAAATTTCTTTGGCGATTTTCTAAATCATGGCGACCTGTTGGAATTTGAACTGTATTTAAAATAGCTCCGGGAAAACGCTCTAACAATTTAATGGCATTATCGGCTATTTGCTTTTCGTTTTCTGATTCCTCTGAACCATTCCATTCTAAAGCCAATGCAAGAGCCGCTAATTCTATGCCTTGCTCTTTTAGTTTTGCTTCCAAACGGTCGGCGTCAACTAAATCGCCCATCCAAGTAAAAATTGGTTGAATACCTGTAAAACCCGATTTGGCAATAACTTCTATCATATGAGCTAATCGACCTTGGTGGGTTTGGCCGTTGCCACTCATAAACCATGTATAAACTTCCGAACCAAATCGAAAAGGTAAATTTTCTTTCATTTCTATATCGGGTGAATAGTTATTGGTAACTTATTATTGGTAAAATAGTTACTAGTTTGTGGCTATTAGTTACTAATGAGTATTTTTTTAATATTTAATTAAGAGATAATCAGCAAATTAAAACAAACAACGAGTAACAAATAACCATTAACTAATTATAATCCATGTTTTTGACACATTTCTTTGATAAATTTCAGACCACCTTCGGCTATGTCCCATGGGTCGTTGTACTCACGCCAAACGTTGATTGCATTGGCAAAATCTGGATCGTTTCTTGAAAAAGCCTCAATTGTTAGCCATCCTTTGTAATTTATAGAGGCTAGTGCCGCAAAAGCATCATCAAATGGTATATGTCCATCACCTGGAGTGCCTCGGTCATTTTCGCTGATGTGTACATGACTCAAATATGGAGCAATTGAATTGATTGCCGAAGCGTATCTTTTTTCTTCGATATTGGCGTGATGCGTGTCAAACATTGCTCGAACATTCGGATGATTTACCATCGTTATCAATTTTGCCAACTGTTCCATCGTATTGCACAAATAACATTCAAAACGATTGAGGGCTTCGGGGGCTAAAATTATGTTGGCCTGTTTGGCGTGTTCACCTGCTTGGTACAAAATTTCGGCAGCTCTTTTATATTCTTCGTCGAGAGCTGGATGTGCCTCAAAATGTGCATGAGCTGAATGAAAAGGCCCACAAAGCAAGGTAGAACCCAAATCATACGAGCGGTCAATTGCCCATCTTATTCGGTCTAATCCTTTCTGACGCACACTCGCCGACTCATTGATTGGATTGGCATCTGGACTTACGACCGTAACAGTCGTAACTTCCAAGCCAATATCTTTTGAGTGTTTACCAACTATTTTATAAGCATTTTCGTCGGCTGCCCCTACAAAATATTCTACTCCATCATAACCAATGGTTTTTAACCTCTCAATAATCGGAAATAACTCCTCTGAAACATTGGCCGACCATGCCAAAACGTTGAATCCTATTTTATTCATTACCTACTTGGGCGTATACGATACGCCCCTACGTTATTTTCTATTTCAATTCTTTAATTCTTAAATTACGATACTGAACTTTCATTGGTGGGCCAACGTGTACTTGTACGCCCAAAATACCTTTCGATTTTCCATTTACTAAATCATTATCGGTTACATCACTCATCAAAATATCATTGATGTAGTGCTGTAAACGGTTGCCTTTGATTACCAAGTGAAATGTATTCCAATCTTGCTTATTAATTTTGGTTTTTAAAGCTTCATTTTCTCCTAAACTTCCCGTTACTTTTAGTTCTGTCCAAGCATTTTTTTGCACTTTCTTGCGAACTTCTTCGGGCGTCATTGGATTTGTTTGTGAATTGATACTTGTAATCTGACCACGATAAGCCAAAGTTGTTCGACCACGTTCTTCATAATTTTGGCCGGTGTAAGTATTATTTCCGTCAATATCAGCTTGATAACCTCTTAATGCAAACTGAATATCAGGCAATTTTACGCTTCTATAATTAATGCCTGAATTTCCTTTTTCAGTAATATTAAATTCACCTTTTAGCTCGAAATCTGCTGGTTCTCCACCTTTCCATGTAATAAATGAATTGGTTTTGAGTAAAGTTTCGGGAGTAATCTCACCCACTAAATTACCATTTTCTACTTTCCAATATTTAGCATCACCTTCCCAATTGTTTAGCGTTTTTCCATCGAAAATTGACTTGAAACCCTTTTCATTTTGAGCAGTACTCGAAACTTTGCAACCAACTGCCAAGATAGCAATTAGAACAATAATATTCCAATATTTTAAATTAAATTTTGTTGTCATTGGTGTATGATTAAAAAGAGTATTCTGTTTTAAATTCTTTGTTTCCGAACGTATAGGTTCAATTTTAAATATGCCTGCCCAAATTCGTTGATACTCCTTCAAGCAAGCATATTAAACTTAATCATATTTACTTTTTAACTTCCGCTTTTGACTTAAACATGGCATTGTTTTCACTTCCTCCAGCCATCAAATAGGCCATTAAATCTTTTAGTTCATCTTCGTTCAAGCTATTTATCAAGCCACCAAACATAATAGATGCGGCTGATGGTTTTGACGATATTACATTCTTTTTCAAAACTTTCTCAAGCTCATTTGGAGCATAAGGGTTTTGAGAAATATAATAGGCAGTTTTGTCCTCGTTTACTAAACGTCCTACAATTGAGCTACCATTTTTCAAACTATAATATGTAGCAGCATATTGGTCAGAAACCGTTTTATCGGGCATTATGATTGACTCCAACATATCCTTTGATGAGAAACGTGAATATAGTTGGCTTAAATCTGGCCCAATTGCTCCACCATCGCCTTTCATCGAATGGCACATTTTACAGGTAGTTGCAGCATACATGGCTTTTCCATTGTCAAAATCTCGGTCAGTTAGCCCTTTTTCTATGATTGGTAAAGCATTTTCCATTCTCCAGTTTCTTCCTGGGCCTTTTGGTGCTGTTAATGAAATAAAATCATTTCCGTTTTTACTTAATCTTTCTGCACCTGCCAGTTTCTCAAAGTAAGCTCTTTTACTATCGGGAACGTTTTTCAAGGCCAATTTTAATGATCTGTCCAAGAAACCTATATAACTGTTTCCCCCTTTGTATTCAAAGGCTTTGTAGTACCATTTAAAATATTTGTCTTGAAGTTCGGGTGTCCAGCCTTCTTTCGCTAAACTCAACATAACAGCATAATAAGTATGCTGAGCTGGTGGTAAATTTGCCAACATTGCTGCAATATCTTTACCATACTGAGGGTTTCTCAAAATCAAATCACTTGAAGCTGTGGCAGTTTCAATGTTTAGTGCATCGCTACCTGGCTCAGTTTTAATATCCATCAAAGCCATAGTTTTTGCAACTGCTTCTGGAGCGTCTAAATAAATCAATAATTTACTTAATGAGCGATTCAAATGTGCAGTATTGGCCGGATAAAGCGGGTTTAGATAAGCTATCACTTTAGGTTTTTGTGTAGCATCTGGTTGCCCCATTCGCAAGAAAGCCAATTCAAAAGTTCTTAGTAAATCTAATTGCTGCGATTGTTGCAAAGTTTTGAAATTTACAGCCAAAAGAGCATTTACAATATCGTTTTTCTTAGAGCCATCGCCCATACGAATCAATGAAATCAATGATTGGGTTAGAGCGACTGGATCTTTTTCTTTTAAAGCTAAATCTTGCCATTGAGCAATTGGTTGATGCTCCAATGCCAAACGTGCCGCATAACGTATGAATCTATCTGGGCTTTTTAATTGTGGCCAAGCCGTAGCGACAGCAGCAGGATTTGCTCCACCAGTATGAAATTTCTCCAAACTTCTACGTAAAGCATTGGCCGGATTAATTGGAGCTGCCGCAATCGGAGCAGTACTTTCGTTGCCAACATAAGAAACACGGTATAAATCAGATTCTAAACGACGACCACCAGTTAGGAAGTACAAAGCACCATCTGGGCCAATTGCACCATCAGTCAATGGAAGTGGAATACCTGACAAAAACTCTTCTCTTTCACCCGAATAAGATGAACCAGATGGTTTTAAGTGGATAGCATGCATTACCCCAAAAGTCCAGTCGAAAGCCAAAAGCGTGCTTTTATATTTTGCTGGAAATTTAGCGTCTTTCAAATGCAACAAGTTGGTTGGCGAACCTTGACCAATATTAATTACAGGAGGAAGATTATCCGGGAATGTCGGTGACCATTTATTAGTGGCTTGTCTCCATCCAAATTCACTGGCAGATGTAGCGTGTAAAATTCTCGTTGGGCGATACCAAGGCAAACCAAACTCCCATTCCATATCAGAATCATATACAAACAAATCTCCGTTTTCGTTGAAAGCAATATCGAAGGCATTTCTGTAACCAGCACTTACCAATTCCCATTTTTTTCCTTCAGGGTCAAGGTTAGCAACCCAGCCACCTGGAGCGTAGCGGTCATTGGCGTGCCCACGAGGGTCTTTGATGTGAGGAAACATTTGGTCTTCCTGCCAATTTGATGGCAATCTGTAAGCATCCATTGGTGGAACATCAGTATGATTTCCACTCACTACATAAAGCGATTGTTTATCTGGCGATAAAACTATACTATGTGGGCCGTGTTCGCCATCACCAGCGAGTTCTTTTAGTAAAGTAACTTTATCGAATTGGTCATCATTATTGGTATCTTGAAGACGATACAAACCACTTTTTTTCGTAAAAATCTTATTACCCTTACTATTGTTTATCATTACGTAAAGGCTATTAAACGCATATAGCAATCCGTGTGCATAGCCCATACCCATTGTGTCAGTAGCAGGCCCAACTTGTAGTTTTTCAACATCCAAAGCTGAGATTTTGCCATCAACTGCGGGCATTTTTAAGCGAAAAAGTTTTCCATATTGGTCTGAGCAAATCATTCGGCCTTTATCATCGAAAGTCATTGAAACCCATGAACCTATTTTGTTTTGAGAAGGGCTAAAAAGGTGTTCAGCTTTAAACCCTGCAGGATATTTTAGTTTATCCAGTTTAGGGTCACCCGTAGTTATTACAGACAGGTTAGGCTCTTTTAGGAGAGTAAATGAAGCAGCCGTGGCAATAGCGACTATTCCAATCCCCATTTTAATGGAGTTTTTTTTAGAAAACATGATAAAGTAAGGGTTAAATATTATTTATTGTCGAATAGTGTAGTTTCGGCTCCTAATATTCTCTGTATATCATGAGTCGAAAATCTCCCACAATATACAGAGAAAAAAGTGTTTTAAAAAAAATTAAAAATATGGAGATAAAGCTGATTCATCAGCTGGAAGTCCATATAATACACTAATATTCGTAAAGGCATTACTTCTTGGCAATGCACCTTCTGGATAATAATGAGCTACAGGATTGGCTTTTACTTGATTTCCGTAAGCGGTGATAATCTCAACAGCTCTTCCGGTGCGTACTAATTCGAACCAACGTTTGTTTTCAAAAGCTAACTCGCTTCGGCGGTCTTGATAAATTTGTGTTCTTACAGCTGCTTGTGCTGTTGCCGTTGCTGCAGGTAAACCCGCACGAGAACGCACTTGATTAAGAATTGGTAATGCTTCTGACATTTTCCCTTGCTCAGTCAATGCTTCAGCTAAAAATAGTAAGGCCTCTGAATAACGATAAATTGGGAAGTTATTTCCTGTATTACCATGCAAAGAGTGTGCTTTTGCAAACTTTTTATTATAAGGGAATTTTTTATCTGCTCTTAAACTTCCACTGATTGTAACGTAAGCAATTGTTCCATCCAATCGTTTGTCTCCTTTTTCAAAAGAAGCAATCAAATTGGGTGTTGGAGCACCATTTCCTTCGCCTGTTAATGGCTGTGGATTAGATGTACCAGAAATTGGTCGAAGTTCATCAGGACTCATCGGGCGTGGGAGGTAGTTATACATGATTGCTCCGTTATAGCCAGAGGCACCCTCTTGAAATTGTACTTCAAAGATTGATTCCGCATTATTTTTGTTTCCAGTATTTGTTGAAAAAGCATCATTGAAATCTGGCATCAATTTATAATCATTACTTGCCACAATTTCTTTGAGTAATTTTTCAGCATCTGCCCATTTTTTCTGAACCATATAAACATTGGCCAACAACATTTTTGCTGTTCCTGAAGTAGCTCTACCAGCCTCCTGTGTTGATTTTGGCAATAAACCTGTAGATGCAGCAGTAGCATCTTTGATAATTTGTGCATAAATTTCCTCAACAGTTGCCAGTGGCAATGCTGCTTCTTGACGGTTGGTTACCGGAGTAAGGTGCAAAGGCACTTTACCAAAATATTGCACTAACTCAAAATAAGCATACGCTCTCAAGAATTGAGCTTGACCTTTCAAGTTATTTTTTGAAGCCGCCGGAAACTCAACGGCATCAATCGAAGCTAAAATTTGATTGGCACGTGCAATGATTTGATAATCAAGTCGATACTGATTCAATACGTGCGTGTTAGAAGTCACGCCATTGGCAGTTGGCACTGCAAAATCTGCTAAATCTTCTTGCTGCTCAGTTGCTCCAAAAAGGATATTTCTATAATAATATGCATTATCAGAGTGCATTTCACTCAAAAGCCAAGCTCTGTCATTGACGATAGATCTTAAGGGCACATAGCATGCATTGACTGCTTGCTGAAAATCTGCTTCTTTAGAAAAGAATATAGCTGTACTAAGGTTTGTTTCTGGAACTACGGTCAAGAAGTCTTTATTACAACTTATCAGACCAAAAAACACAAAAAGTGCTGTAAAGGTTATCTTTTTCATTATGTTAAGTCATTTAAGTTTATTAAAAATTCAAATTGATACCAAGGGTGTAAGT
>JAFEIL010000522.1 GCA_017495105.1 Emticicia sp.
AAATACTCCTCATAAGATTTTGGCATCGGGCATCCCACAGATTTCATTAATGCAAAACTCATATATACCATTGGTTTTGCTGGACCAAACATTGCTACATCCATTCCAGAAATTTTCTTAAAATATTTACTAAAAACCTGATAATCAGACTCATTCATAATATCCTTCAACTTTTTTCCATCTGCTGACATCATTAATTTTTGAGTTTTCATCATCATCTGCGGGTCGTCCATGTCAATTTCTAAAAAAACCTGTTGGGCAATTTTAAACATTTCTTCTGTGCCTTTCGGTACAAAAAAATTATCGGGGCAAATCAAATGAATTGTTCCAAAAATATAAGAAGGTTGCGAAATTCCATTGCCTGAGATTTCCCAAAGTAAACCTTTTTGTGATTGTTGTGCGTAAGTTTGCGAAAATTGAAAAAATAATAGGAATAAAACGGCAAGTCTTTTTTTCATAAAACAGATGAAGTAAATAAAACATTTTTAAAGATAACAAAAAAGCCCGATGATGAATCACCGAGCCTTGCACTTTTATTTGAGGCATATATTTTTCTAATTAGAAAAATGCTTAGTTTGTTTTTCAAGTGCAATCACCATCGGCACTAGTACGTGGTCTTCAATAATGGCGTGCTTACGAAGTTCAAGCTCAAATAACTCAACTTGATTCAAGAAAACTTTATAGGGCAATGGTGTGGTTTTGTTATCAGAATATTGTTTAATGATTTCGCTTACTTCTTTCAACTCGTCTTCAATTGGTGAGTGGCTTGATATAAATTTTTCTATCGAAAATTCCTTATCAATTTCAAGACTTTCTGCACAAACTGCCTTCACTTTTGAAGCAATAATCATTCGTCGAATATAAGGAAACAATTGTTTTTCCTCCATAAGAATATGCTCAACGAGCTTGTTTTTATAAATGTTGAAGAAAATCGCCAAACTTGCCAAAAGTTGGTGACTTTGACCGTATTTGCTGAAAATGTGCAATAAAGACTGTTCTATTTCTGGCAATTTCTTGCTCAAATAATATTGGTGTGTAGTTTGAAGATAATCCAAAATTTCCTCTACCGAAAACCTCTGCATTTTCTCAAAAGGAAAATCTACATCATCATTATATAAATCCAAAATCAGCTCAATCAATTCGGGGTTCATCTCAATTTGCTTGATTGCCTTAGTTTTGGGAGTTATGTCTAATCGCTCCGTAATCATTTGGAGCATTTTTGAACTATTAATGAGATTATTCACTGTTGTCATATATTTATCTTCCTTTACATCTGAATAGACAAAGCTATCAAAGTCAGTTTTCTAAAAATATGACAATTGTCATGAAAACAAAAAAGCATACCGAGATTCGCTCTCAGTATGCTTTTATAAGGATATAAAGCTAAGAATTAGTTTGCTTTAAACTCACCAGAAGCACGAAGTTCAACTTCGTCAGCTACAACTGCACCTGGCATTGCACCAACTCCAAAGTCATTACGTTTTACAGCACCAGTAACCTTGAAACCTACTAATTTCTTACCATCACGAGCGGCACCCGTACCAACTAAAGTAAGGTCAAGAGTAACTGGTTTCGTTACTCCTTTAATAGTTAAATTACCATTCAATTTATATTTTTTTGGGCCAGCAGCAGTGATTCCCGTGCTTTTGAAAGTCAATGTTGGAAACTTTGCAGTATCAAACATATCATCTCTTTGAAGGTGAGCATCACGATTTTCTTGATTTGTAGTCACTTGTTTCAAATCAGCTGTTAACTCAAAAACTGCATCTGAGAAATCTTCTTTTGAAGAGGTAACTGTTGCATCAAAGCTTTTGAAAACTCCGTCAACTTCTGACATCATTAAGTGAGTTACTGTAAAAGTCATTTTAGCGTGAGCTTTGTCAAGTGACCATTTTTGTGCAAAAGATGCAACCGATGCTAATAAAGCAAAAGCAAGTATTGTGATTTTTTTCATTTTACTGTGTTTTTTTGGTTAATACTTATAAAAAATTAGACTAAACTTAAGTAACAAATGTAATGACATATAATGTTTTGACAAACTATTTTATCATTTTTAACAATCTATTAACAAGATAGACTATGCATATTTAAGCGATTGTGTCTTTAAACAAACGAAGTGTTCGCTCCCAAGCCAATTTAGCTACTTCGGCATTATATCGGGTGGGAGCTGTATCGTTGTTGAAAGCATGATTTGCTCCTTCATAAATAAAAATTTCATGCTTTATACCTGCAGCTTTTAGGGCTGTTTCGTAAGCAGGAATGCCCGCATTTACACGCTCATCAAGTCCACCATAGTGAAGCATCAATGATGCTTTGATTTTTGGCACATCGGCTATATCTGCCTGACGACCATAATAAGCAACTGCAGCATTAAGTTGCGGAGAATTTACAGCTAATTGATTGGCTAATCCACCACCCCAACAAAAACCAACACAGGCTGTTTTACCATTACATTCTTTTATTGAACGTAGGTAATCAAAACCTTTAACGAAATTATTGATATTTTTTGGAGCATCCAATTTGGCAAATAAGCCACGGGCTTCGTCTTCGTTGGCAGGTGTTCCACCTAATGGTGAAAGGGCATCAACACCCAAAGCTATAAAACCGGCTTTTGCCACTCGACGAGTTACGTCTTTGATGTGTGGATTTAAACCACGGTTTTCATGTATCACCAAAACCGCACCTATTTTACCTAAAATCTTCTTTGGTTTCGCAAGATAGGCTTTCATTGTTGCTCCATCACCTTCATAGGTAATATCTTCGGCTATAATATCTTCGTCATTTTCTGCAATCGTCATTGCGTTGGCATAGTTTACTTCTAAAAGAGGCAAAATAGCTATGGCAGCAGCTGTTCCACCAGCAAGTTTTGCCAAGCGTGTCATAAATTCATTTCGATTGAGTGGCTTGTGGGTGTACTCGTCGAAAAGGTTGATAATTTCTTGATTCATAGTTTTTATAGAGTTTATTGTTTAATAAAAATACTAATAATTGATAAACTATAAGTATGAAGAACATTTATTTTAACAATATTCAAAATAGCATAAATGGCTTAT
>JAFEIL010000074.1 GCA_017495105.1 Emticicia sp.
TTCTAGCAATCTTCAATCCTAAAAGATATGCAAAAAAGGTTTTTACTTATCATTAAAAGCATTTTTACTAGCTATCCCCAACTTATAATCTCTTTTTAGTCTAAAATTTCACTTTACGAACTTTAATTGAAAGAAAAACCTTAGCAAAAAAATAAATTTTGACACACAAAGTACTCCTTAAAAACTGTGCAATTACATTACCAATTCTAATAGCCAAAAAGGCTTTTCATTTACCATTTTGAGTATATTTAACAAATCTCTTATCTCGCATCTCATTTCTAATATCTCGATACTAAATTCAAGACCCTTTTCAGCAATACCCGATTTTGTCTAATTGCTAATGTATGACGCAGATTGTTTTACTTGTAACTATCCCAAAAAGGTATTTTTCTATCCATTACGGCTTTTTTTTGTGACTTTGGGAATTAGACATGAGATTTGTGACCTTGGAAGGTAGGAATGTTGCGTTTCAACCTCATCCAAAATCTTTCTACTCAGAAGAAGGACTTTCAAAAAGAAGAAATCAAAAGCTTCCCCCTCTCATGTGGAGAGGGGCCGGGGGTGAGGTTTTTTGAGTTCCATTTGGGGAGATACTAGTCATATGTGGATTATAAATCCACTACTCTTTGGTCGAAGATTATAAATCTCGACCAGCAGGGGAAATTGAAAATCTCGACCAGCAGGGGTTTTTTGAGCGTTAAAATCTGCGTTTAAACCTCATCCTAAATCCTTCTCCACAGGAGAAGGACTTTCAAAAAGAAGAAATCAAAAGCTCCCCCTCTCATGTGGAGAGGGGCCGGGGGTGAGGTTTTTTGAGTTCCATTTGGGGAGATACTAGTCATATGTGGATTATAAATCCACTACTCTTTGGTCGAAGATTGAAAATATCGACCTGCTGGTAATAACTTCACCCCCCCTTCGGCGTATGACATCAACCTCATCGATAATTTACTATAACCATAACACACTCCGTGATCAGTGAAGACACTAACCACCAAAATAAGAATAATTGGGTAGTTTTAAAATTAACATTACCACTGTTTAGTAGCAGTACTTAGAAATTGAGCATAAGTTTGATGGCCGGTTGAAAGTGAACCTATTCCCGTAGTTAAATTACCTGAGGAAGCGTATAACTGACCTGAACCACTCGGAAAGACTTGAATTTGATCTTTAACAGGGACATAAAATGCAAAGAAAGAATTACTACCAGATGCTGTTGTAGCCGTAGGCCGTTTATATACAAAAAAGTAATTGGTACTTGCAAGATTGGTACTTGTAGCCAATGTGGTAGAACCATAATTTGTGTATGGCCCAGTATGAATGGTGGCTATTTTCATTTGAATGCCCGCCATAGTTGTTGGTGCCACATTGGTAGTTCTTACTTGGAAAGCCATGATATAGTTAGACGCTGGTATTTGTGTATTTTGAATACTATTACTTGTAAAGGTTGCATTTTGAAATGTTTGCGGATTTGAAGAATTTGTTCCAATTGTTACATCTGACAAACCACTTTTACTTGCTCCTAAAATCAAGGCAACTCTATCATATTCTGCTTTAGTAATAGAAATGGGACCATTAACAGATGCCGCATCATAGGCTACGCAACTCGCACAACCAGCTGATGCTAAAGCACCACGAATGGCATCAAAAATAACAACATTACAACCGCCAGCAAAAAGGTCACTATTTATAGAGAAAATAGCATTTGAAACACCGGTATATGTCCCAGAAAAATTATACACAATATTTCCCGATACAGCATAGGCACTTGCAGTTCTAGAAAAAGTGAGACCGTTTGAGGTTATACTTTCAGCAGAATAGGATTGAGATATATTTCCTGTGGTGTAAGGGATAGAGATTGTGCCAGTGTAAGCGGTGCCATTAGTTAGCACCCAATTATTAGTTGTAATTACAGTGTTCACGCAATTGAATGTAGCTTGTGGTTGTGACTGAACATTAGTAGTCAAAGTACAACTTTGCCCCCCAAGGCTAATAGCGAAGTTGGCCGTGCCCGCACTAGATGGCGTCCCGCTAATTGTATAAGTTACATTGTCCGAACCGCTATTAAGTGAACCCGCAGCTAAAGCTGCCGTTAAACCCGTCACGCCTGTAGAACCTACGGTTTGCCCACTATAAGTTCCGTAATTACCTCCGGTATAAGGTACCGAAATAGATACGTTACTAGCTGCCATATTAACCGATAAAACACCAGTCCTAGCAGCACCACTGCAATTTAAAGCACTCACCGAAGCAGCTGGAGCAACCGGAACGTAATCACTGTCTTCGATGCAACGGATAGACATACCAAAAAGACGATCGCTACTGAAGAGTGGGTACTGATCCGTATTGATAAAAGCCAAGAGCAAAGCTGGGCCGCTGTTGCTGCCCTCCGTACTACTCCAGTAGTATCCGTTGCTGCCACGACTGCCAAAGGCTCCATTATTAGCTGCGATACTGCGAATACCTGCTGCAGGCAAGGTCAATAGTTTGGTACTTGCGTTAGGGCCGTAATGTATGGCAGAGCTATAATTTGTATTAACAGAACCCCAAGTGCCAGATCTACTGATAGTGTTGTTATTATTTACACCAACCCACTCTGCACTTGTAGGTACTCTATAGCCGGCTGGACATGGGTCATTTGCGGTTTTGACACCAGCAGCGGTTCGCCATGAGTAATCGGCCGCTTTAGTAGTACTCCAACCAGCTATTGTAACAGTATTGTCATTCCCGGATGTAGGTGCTGCACTAAATCCTAAAGAGCCATTATTAGCGGCGGTTTGCCAATCTACACGAGAGTCTCCTGTCGTGTTTGGCCCTCTTTTTCCCCATTGGATAAGTGCACCATGTAAACCTACAGCAGGTAAGTGTGGGTCAATCGAAGTATTGGCACCTAAATTATAACATAAGAAATCTTTCCACACACCAGTTGCTATAAAAGCACCACAACAGGCACAGTCTTTGATGTTTGCTGTCAATTTGATTTGTAAATCTGAGCCGGTATTATTGGCTGAGTTATTATACACTACATATATATCCGATGTGATAGGGTTGC
>JAFEIL010000525.1 GCA_017495105.1 Emticicia sp.
CTATTATTTTATAATTAATAATTATGAGGTAAGATTTTAATTTTTGATAATATTAATATCAAAATTTTTACTATCTAAACCAAAGCTAAAGGCTTTATATTTTATGTGCGTAGATTCATTAACTGATATTAAAATTTACCAATTGGCGTGTAATCTACAACTTTTTGCTGAAGTATTTATAATATTTTCTTGAAAAATTTCTATTTCTGATGAATTGTTAAAAAAAAGCCCTAAACTTTATTTTTGTTTTGTTCATAATCTTGTTGGTTAGCATGAAACTTCTCTGGATTATTTTTATGTTCCAATTTTGTTAAATATTGAAGTAAATGATGGGTTAGCATTCGTAATTTTATCTATTTTTGTGAAAAATTAAGTCTATTTATTTATTTTATTAAATTATGGCAAGAATATTAACAGGCATTCAAGCGAGCGGTGTTCCGCATCTCGGAAATATACTCGGGGCGATTATGCCTGCCATTAAATTATCACAAAATCCTCAGAACGATTCTTTTCTTTTCATTGCAGATTTACACTCAATGACTACCATCAAAGATGCAAAAATTATGCAAGAAAATACTCGTGCAGTTGCGGCTGCATGGTTGGCTTGTGGCTTTGATGCCGAAAAGAATTTCTTTTATCGTCAGTCTCGTTTGGCTGGTTTTCACACAGAGCTAATGTGGTACCTAAATTGCCAAACGCCTTATCCGATGCTTGCAAACGCTCATTCGTTCAAAGACAAATCTGACCGACTTTCAGATGTAAACGCTGGACTTTTTACTTATCCAGTTTTACAAGCTGCTGATATTGTTCTTTATGGAGCAAATTTTGTTCCCGTTGGAAAAGATCAACGCCAGCATCTTGAAATGTCTAAAGATATTGCTGCCATATTTAATCGCACTTATGGAGAAGTTTTGACATTACCAGAGCCTTTGATTGATGAAACAGTTATGGTGATTCCTGGGACTGATGGTACGAAAATGAGTAAATCATATAATAATTACATCAATATATTCTTGGCAGAAAAGCCTTTATTGAAGGCCATTAAATCTATAGTTTCGGATAGTACACCGCTCGAAGAACCAAAGAATCCAGACACTGACGTAACTTTTAAATTATTTTCCTTGGTTGCCGAACCAATCGAAATAGAAGAAATGCGAATCAATTATTTGGCAGGCGGATTTGGTTACGGTCATGCCAAACAGGCATTATTTGAGGTTTTATGGAAAAAATTTGAAAATGAAAGAGAGGTTTTTAATTATTATATGGAAAATGAAGAGGCTTTGGAAGCAAAACTTAAACATGGTGAAGCCAAAGCCCGTGAAATTGCCGAAAAGACAATCAATGATGTAAGAGGAGTTTTAGGTTATTTATAAGATGATTGAAACAATCAGATACGCCGAATATGAGTGGTTTTTGTGGCTCAACAGTATTCATTCACCATTTTGGGACACGGTGATGTTTTGGGTAACCTTTCGTTTTACTTGGATACCACTTTACCTTTACATCATCTATTTTCTGTATAAAAATATTCGTTTTGATTTTGTTAGAAGTCTATTATTTGTCTTGATTTCAGTGGGCTTGGCTGATAGAATTACATCAGGACTTATGAAACCTTTTTTTCAACGTTTTAGGCCATGCCATGACCCGTTAATTCAGAATATAGTCCATGTGGTGGGTAATTGTGGCGGGCAATATGGTTTTGTTTCGAGTCACGCGTCCAATTGTTTTGCGTTGGTGGCCGCATTTTTTATTTTGTTTAAAACGCATAAAATTGAAACTAAAATGATACTTTTTTTGTCGATTTGGGCAATAATCGTGTCATATAGTCGTATTTATGTGGGTGTTCACTACCCAACTGATATATTGGTTGGAGGTTTGATTGGTTTCTTAATTCCGTTTGCAGTTTATCCATTAATTACACTTTTTAAAAACAATAAATCAGTAATCTAAACCTAATCTTATGAAAAAAACACTTTCAATCATTGCTTTCTTACTTATTTCAGCCTTTTCTTATTCACAAGATATTACGCAAGGCACCTGGTATAATGAAGAAAAAACTGGCAAAATTCAGTTTTTCAAGCAAGGAGACAAAATCAATGGTAAAATTGTTTGGATAAAAGACCCCAATGAAAATGGTAAGCCAAGATTAGATAAGGAAAATCCCGATGCCAAATTAAAAACTCGTCCAATTTTAGGGATGATGAATCTAAAAAACTTTAAAACTACTGGAAAAGGAACTTGGGAAGATGGAGAAGTATATGACCCTAAAAATGGTAAAACATATTCTTGTAAAATGACATTGGTTAGTCCAACACAACTTGATGTGCGTGGTTTCATCGGAATTTCGATTATTGGTCGTACTTCAAAATTTACAAAAGCCGATTAAAAAAATATTTTTCAAATATAAAAAGCCCCCAATTCTTTCGAAAAGGGGGCTTTTTATCGTTTCGAAGAAATTATTTTACTTCTTCAAAGTTTACGTCAGTTACACCTTCGTCTGTAGTTGAAGAGCTTCCACCAGTTTGTTGGCCGCCCATATCATCTCCGTTTGGAGTTGCACCTGCGGCATACATTTCTTGCGAAGCCGCTTGCCATGCAGCGTTGATTTTCTCCATAGCTGAGTCAATCGCAGCTAAATCTTTAGTGCCGTGAGCTGCTCTTAGCTCAGTCAATGCACCTTCAATCGCAGATTTGTTACCTTCTGAAAGTTTCTCGCCATATTCTTTCAACTGTTTTTCAGTTTGGAAAATCATGGTATCAGCCGCATTTACTTTCTCAACTTTTTCTTTTTCAGCTTTGTCAGCTTCTTCATTGGCTTTTGCCTCATCCCGCATTTTTTGGATTTCTGCGTCAGATAAGCCCGAAGAGGCTTCAATTCTGATTTTTTGCTCTTTACCTGTTCCTTTATCTTTAGCCGTAACATTCAAGATGCCGTTTGCATCTACATCAAACATTACTTCTACTTGAGGCACGCCACGAGGAGCTGGTGGAATACCATCTAAATGGAAACGTCCTAGAGTACGGTTTTGTGTCGCCATTGGGCGTTCACCTTGCAAGATGTGTAATTCTACTGATGGTTGATTATCAGCCGCTGTCGAGAATGTTTCACTTTTCTTGGTTGGAATCGTTGTGTTTGACTCAATCATTTTTGTGAATACACCACCTAAAGTTTCGATACCAAGCGATAAAGGAATAACATCAAGTAATAAAATATCTTTTACTTCACCAGTCAATACACCACCTTGAACCGCTGCACCGATAGCAACAGCTTCGTCAGGGTTTACATTTTTTGATGGTTTTCTGCCGAAGAATTTTTCAACTTCCTCTTGAACTTTAGGAATACGAGTAGAGCCACCAACCAAAATTACTTCGTCGATATCGCTGATGTTCATATTTGCGTTTTTCATGGCACGCTTGCATGGCTCCATCGCTCTTTGAATCAAAGTGTCGGCCAATTGTTCAAATTTTGCTCTTGAAAAGTTTCTTACCAAGTGTTTCGGGATTCCGTTTACTGGGAAGATATATGGCAAGTTGATTTCAGTTTGTGCCGAACTTGAAAGTTCAATTTTAGCTCTTTCAGCCGCTTCTTTTAGGCGTTGTAAAGCCATTGCATCTTGACGGAGGTCGATACCTTCATCTTTTTTAAATTCTTCTGCCAACCATTCTATAATCACTTGGTCGAAGTCATCACCACCGAGGTGCGTATCACCATCAGTTGATTTTACTTCAAATACCCCATCACCCAATTCAAGAATTGAAACGTCGAATGTGCCACCACCTAAGTCGAAAACAGCAACTGTAATGTCTTTTCCTTGTTTGTCAAGGCCATAGGCTAAAGCAGCAGCAGTAGGCTCGTTGATGATACGTTTTACATCCAATCCTGCGATTGTACCCGCTTCTTTAGTAGCCTGACGCTCGGCATCATTGAAGTATGCAGGAACCGTAATAACTGCTTCTGTTACAGTTGTTCCAAGATAGTCTTCGGCAGTTTGCTTCATTTTTTGAAGAATTGATGCCGAAATTTCTTGTGGGGTATATAATCTGTCGCCGATTCGTACACGTGGAGTGTTGTTTGCACCCTGTTCTACATCATAAGTAATAGTTTTCAATTCACTTCCAACTTCTGTATAACGTTTACCCATGAAACGTTTGATAGAAGAAATAGTGTTTTTAGGATTAGTGATAGCTTGACGTTTGGCAGGTGCTCCAATTTTCTTTTCTCCATTCTCTAAAAATGCTACAATTGAAGGTGTAGTACGAGCTCCTTCGCTGTTTGCAATTACAACAGGTTCGTTTCCTTCCATCACAGCAACGCACGAGTTTGTTGTTCCTAAGTCAATTCCAATAATTTTTCCCATGTTTTTTGTGTCAGTATTTTTAATCAATTTATTTCAGTTATTTATCTTATCAATTGAAATGCCAAGCATAATTTTGGCAGAAAATACTGACAGATTGTCAGAAAATCATTGTGTTAAATTCCTCGATACCTTTAATTTTGTCTCTATCATAGGAGCAACTTCCAAATTGTCAGCCGAAGGATATGGTGTACTTGATGGGCTAGGGCAGTCAGCTATTTTTGCAGTAAACACCGTTCCATTATTTGCACTAAATCCAGGAAGAAGAATGATTGATTTCGCAGCATTGTAGTTTACATTAGCACCGGATGAGATGACGTTTGTTGCACTAATAGTTTCGGAAGCACTAAAAGTCAGTGTGGTGGAAGTTCCACTATAATTATCCTTGTTTTTTATGAAATTATAAACGTTTTTACAATCCGGAATTACTTTAACCGTATCTTTTGCAGCAATGCTCGTACAATCACCAATTTTACAACTAGCACTATAAATGGTTGTATCGATTGGACTAACCACCAAAGGATTAGAGCTCGAACCATTTGACCAAGTAACTGTTCCGCCAAAACAACCAAATGCAAGTAATGAACTTGATTGACCTTGATGAATAATTTTTTTAGAATTAGAAATTATCAGATTTTGCAAAGTAACTATTTCTAATAAATTACTTTGATTTGAAACATTACCAGAATAATCAACAGCTTTTACCACAAATGTATAGTAGCTTAACTGGCTTAGGCCTGTAACATTGAATGTAGTTATAGGAGCATCAACACTACCAATTAAATCACCATCTCGATAAATATTATATTTCTCTACTTCCATATTATCGGTAGAAGCGTTCCATGTAAGTGTTACACAATTTTGAGAAAGTAAACTTTCTTTCAGTGATGTAGGAGCTGAAGGGGCTTCTGTATCTACACAATGAAGACGAGCATTTGCCCAATCGGCATGGTCGCCAAAGTTATTGTCTCCTGCGTCATTGACCTCTAATTTTAATTCACTTACGCCTTTTACATCAATATTGAATTTGACTGCCGAACTGTTTTTATTGAGTGTAGCACTCGTGTAAGTTAAATTATTATCTTTATAAACTTTAAAAATAACTGTCGCACCATAATTTACAGCGGCAATCTCATCATCAATTCCAATTGTAGAAATAAATCGACCGAAATTTTTATTTAAATTATAAATGATAGTTGAATTAGCATGAACGCCAATGCCTTTTGGATAAGATACTCCTCTAATTTTTAGAGTTGTTCCATCGCCAGCTCCATTTTCACCATTACTTTTGTCCATTTCGATTGGTCCCCATTCATTAATAGAGCTTAACGGTTGACTATCAGATAAATAAGTTATACTCGCACAAGTTGGCAATACGCTAATGGTGACTGGTTGAGTAAATGTAATATTCCCTTGACCATCTGTAACATAGCAACGATAAGAGCCTGATGAGCGGTCGATACTTTGGGTTGAGGCTTCAGTTGCATCTTCGTAATCTTCATTTCCAGTGTCTTTACGCACCCACTTATACTCACTGTATCCTACTGGAGCAGTAAGACGATATACGTTTGTAGATTGCAAGCTTATAGATATTTGAGGGAAGTTTCGAGCTAGGATAGGGCTTGAATTGTTGAAAAAATCAACATTAAGTGCATCATTCCATCTATTTGCCAATTCAATTAATCCGCCACCAAAAAAATGCACTTCATCAGATCTATTTGAGCCTAAAATATCATCAGTTGATGGGCCAGGAAATATTTGATTGCCAATACTAACTAAAGAGTTTTGTGCGTTGATTATATTATTGTTGGGATTTCCTATACCATCATTTTCGTATTTACTAGTTATTGAAGCACGAGAAATTACCCATGGAATATTGCCCAGTTCAGAACGAGTTTTACTAATCACATGGGTTATGTTAGAAAAATAATCCGATTCAGATGTATTAGAATAATTGTCTGATTCACCTTGATGCCATAAAATAGCTCTTACACCAAAAACAGACCCATAGTAATTTATAATTTTTTCTAAGCCAGAATAGGGGGCTCCAACTAAACTACAATACTGTGATTGAGTATAAACATTTTTTGTTTCTTGGCCATCTGAACTTTCTTTCCAATTGAATGATGTTGTAGCAGTAGCAGCAGCATTAAAAAATACAACTGGTACATCAAGTTTTCTAACTAATTCGTCGCCAAGCCTTCCATAACACCAAGGGTTGAAACTTGTTTTTGAGAGGAAACTTCTTGTGCTTCCATTGCTGTATATTTGACTAAATGAAGGATAATTTGGTGTTTTTTTATCGCATTGACCAATGTTTATATCATACCAAGAAACCTCATTATGGCACAAAACTCGTTCGTCAGTCGCTCCAACTTCGCCTTGATTTCCAGCAAGCCCTTGTGCATTCGACTGCCCAGCTATCAAAAAAACCTCTCCAACACCAACTCTATTCAAATAAGTTGTTGCTACTATATTTGTTCCTAATTTTCCTCTAACCTCAACTGTGTACCATCCACCAGGTACATTTGAAACAGACCCGTTAAAAATTCCATCATTTAAATTGCTAGTTAAAGGTGTCCAATCTATAGCAACCTGACCAGTCTGAACATTAATAAACTTAGCCTCAATAGAAGTTATATTTGAAGAATAATTTCCGGCAATGTTTATGGTCGCAGTGTTGTTTGCACTTCTTTGGAAAACAGCCTTTTCCATTGGAAAGGTAATGGTTATTTGGCCAATTGTAAAAAAAGAAGTAAAAATCAACAAAGTAAGCGTAACTACAAATTTCATGTAGGTTATTTTTTAGTTTATAATCAAATGCGTCATCAAAATTAACAAAAAAAAAGTAGCGAGCGTAAAACATCCGTCGCATTATTTATTAATTGGTCAGATATTTTTAGCCCACTACATTTTTCGAAATCTATTTTATATTATTTTCCACCGAATAAGCCTCCTAAAAGGCTACCAATGCCACCACCACTTTGTTTTTGTCCACCCATTGCACTACTTGCAAGGTTCATTAAGTCGCTCATATCTAATTTTCCGTCTGCCAATGCACCAGCCCCTTGACTAAGAATGCTTCCGAAGTCAATACCGCTTGTTTTACCGCCAGTGATTGAACCCATCAAACCACCTAAGTCGATTGAATTATCATTCGGGTCGTTTGTTTTATCAATAAGATTGCCCAATACAGATGGTAACATATTGCCAACGACATCAGTTGCCGCAGAATTAGACAATCCAAATTTGCCCATTAGATTGCCAATAACGCTCTGAGCGATGTTTCCGACAATTGGGTTCGACATTAGGTTGCCACTGTTTCCAGCTCCACCACCTAATAATCCGATTAAACTCCCAAGACCTCCTTGTGAATTTGCTTGGTTTGAAAGACCTCCCATAAGTCCTTGCATTACTTCCCCCATAACGCCTTCATTGTGTTCATTTGGAACTTCAGGGTTTTGAACGACCGCACCTTGACCAGCTTGTTGAATAAGACCTTGCAATACTTCTAACATTTTTTTTTGATTTAATGGTTATAAATTGACACAATATTACTATTTTGATTACATTTAATTCCAAATAAAATGAAATTATTTTCGGATATTTGACACAGAAAAAAATAAAAAGTAACATTAAGCGAAAAAAAATACTAATTTACCTAAAGTGAGCGAAAAAATCCAAAATCCTGAAAAAACATTCGTCGAATTATTGACAGAAAGTGTCAGCGGTGTATTTTATCCGAGCGAATCTGATGAAAAAATTAAAGTCATTGATTGGCAAGCTGATAATCCTGCTCCTTTTGATACAATTCTTTTTAGAAGATATATTGGAGTCACTCCGGCTGTGAGAGTGGAGGTGTTGCAGTGGGAAAAATTCTTTGAATCAATTCTTGTTGAAAAAGATTGGTGGTCTGATTTTGAAAAGGAACGGGCTGCCAAATTTTTGATAATTAAAGATTTGGTTACAGTGAATCTTGAAAATTTAGAGTATATACGAGCAGGGAATCGGGTTGAATTTGAAGCCTATTTAATAGGACAAGATATTGAAGGGAAATGGAAAGGTTTAAAAACTTTGATTATTGAAAGTTGATAAATTACTACTACCTAATAAAAAAAGCATCAAGATATAGACTTGATGCTTTTTTACTATATAAACCTTACCTTTACTCCTAGCGTATAGGTATGGTGTTATTTTACTTTGTCAACAACCGCTTTGAAAGCATCATAATGATTCATTGCTAAGTCAGCCAATACCTTTCTGTTAAGTTCGATGCCTGCCTTTGCGAGTTTGTCAATCAATACAGAATATGACATTCCTAATGGACGCACACCCGCGTTGATACGAACAATCCACAAACGACGATAACTTCTTTTCTTTTGTTTACGACCTGAATAGGCATAAACTAATCCTTTTTCAACGGCGTTTTTAGCAACCGTCCAAACATTTTTTCTACGTCCGTAATAACCTTTGGCTAATTTTAGGACTTTTTTACGTCTCGCTCTTGACGCTACGTGATTGACACTTCTTGGCATTTTTTTATTTTTTAGTTTTTTGACGTGGGCGGCTTTTTGAATTAGGAATTGCGAATTACGAATTACGATTTTTTTTGAAAATCAGAACTCAGATTTCAAAACTCAGAATTTTAAAACTCTTTAGTTGCCATTTGTCGGGTGAAACATTTGCGGTATGTCGATTTTCGACTCTTCGCATTAACCATGTAATTGGGAATTGATTTTGAATGATGACATCGAAAATTAATTCGTCAATCGTAATTCAAAAATTCGTTATTCGTATTACATACATAATAATCCTTCGATACGGTTAGTATCGGCAGAACTAACAAGTGTTGCAGAAACCAAGTTTCTTTTACGTTTGTTAGATTTTTTTGTTAGGATATGGCTATGAAAAGCGTGTTTACGCTTAATCTTACCTGTTCCTGTAATTTTGAAGCGTTTTTTCGCTCCAGAATTGGTTTTTTGCTTTGGCATCGCTAAAACATTAAGTATTGAACAAAAAGTAAATTGGGGTGCAAAGATACGATATGATATTGAGTTTTCAAATTTTAATGAAAATGTTTTCAATTATAAACCTGATAATCAGTGATTTAATTTAAAACTAACAAATTTCTCTCAAAAAACTCACACTTTTTGACTAAATTTATGGTTCAAACTACTCGCATAACCTAATAAGGTGCGTGCCTGATAATTGATAATTGTTCACTGATAATTGAAAAAATGCAATTCTCTCACCTACATAATCATACCCAATTTTCGTTGCTTGATGGTGCATCTGATATTAAAAAATTATTTAAAAAAGCTCAGGCCGACAATATGCCCGCAATGGCAATTACCGACCACGGTAATATGTTTGGAGTTTTTGATTTTGTGGCGACTGCGGGTAAATATGGCGTAAAACCTATCGTTGGCTGTGAGTTTTATGTGGTCGAAGATCACCACCGAAAGCAATTTACGAAAGATGTAAAAGACAAACGTTTCCACCAACTTTTGCTGGCAAAAAACGCACAAGGTTATAAAAATCTTGTAAAACTTTGCTCTTTAGGCTACATTGAAGGGCTTTATGGCAAATACCCGCGTATTACGAAAGCAATGATTGAGCAATATAAAGAAGGTCTAATTGCTACTACTTGCTGCATTGGAGCGTCTGTACCGCAAATGATTTTGAAAAAAGGCGAAGAAGATGGCGAAAAAGAGTTTCAATGGTGGTTGGATAGATTTGGTGAAGATTATTATGTTGAACTTCAACGCCACGAAATACCTGAGCAAATTAAAGCAAACGAAGTTTTGATGAAATTTGCCAAAAAATTTGGCGTAAAAGTAATCGCTTCAAACGATAGTCATTATGTTGATCAACAAGACTGGGTGGCTCATGATATTTTATTGTGCGTAAATACCAACGAAAAGTTTTCGACGCCATCAGCCAAAGATTTTAATGATGATGAAGGTACATCAAAAGATACTCGCTTTGCCTTTTATAACGATCAGTTTTACTTCAAGACTACGCAAGAAATGACCACCTTGTTTAGTGATTTACCAGAAGCCATTGATAATACAAACGAAATTGTTTCAAAGGTAGAAACTTTGAAATTGAAGCGTGATATTATGCTTCCAAACTTCCCAATTCCTGATGAATTTAAAATTCACTCGGATGATGTATTAAATCAATGGGAATATTTGAAGCATTTAACCTACGAAGGTGCAAGAAAACGTTACAGCGAAATTGGTGTAGAAGTGCAAGAACGCCTTGATTTCGAACTTTTTACAATCAAATCAATGGGTTTTGCGGGGTACTTCCTTATTGTTTCTGACTTTATAAAGGCTGGTCGAGACATGGGAGTAATGATTGGGCCGGGTCGTGGTTCGGCTGCTGGTTCGGCAGTAGCATATTGTATTGGAATTACAAATATTGACCCAATTAAGTATCAGCTTCTTTTTGAGCGATTCTTGAATCCTGATCGTAAGTCAATGCCCGATATTGATACCGATTTTGATGATGAAGGCCGCCAAAAAGTAATTGATTATGTGGTACAAAAATATACCAAAAATCAAGTTGCTCAAATCATTACCTATGGAACAATGGCCACAAAATCGGCCATTAAAGACGTAGCTCGTGTAATGGAATTGCCTTTGGCAGATGCCAATTATATCGTAAAACTTGTGCCTGACAAGCCCGCTTATGGTATTGATTTTGAGAAAATGGTCAATTATCCACTCGAAGGAAAAGGTAGCTTAGTGGAGATTGGTATTCAACCAGATGAGATTGAAAATGTGAAAAAATTCAGAGCCATGTACAATGGTAATGACCTCACAGGTAAGGTTTTACAGCAAGCTCATAGGCTCGAAGGAACAGTCAGAAATACAGGTATCCATGCAGCAGGTATTATTATTGCTCCCGAAGATTTGTTCAATATTTTGCCTGTTTCTACCTCAAAGGAGACAGAGTTGCTGATTACTCAATATGAAGGAAAAATAATAGAAGATGCAGGCGTAATCAAGATGGACTTCTTGGGCCTACGAAACTTGACAATTATTAAAGATTGTTTGCGAATGATTAAAGAAAATCATGATGTAACCATTGATATTGATAATATTCCACTTGATGATACGCTCACTTACGAACTATTGCAACGTGGTGAAACTAATGCGGTTTTTCAGTTTGAATCTGACGGTATGAAAAAATACATGAAAGATTTGAAACCTGATAGACTCGACGATTTAATTGCAATGAACGCCTTGTATAGACCTGGTCCAATTGCATACATCCCAAACTTTATTAATCGTAAGCATGGTCGTGAAGAAGTAAAGTATGATTTGCCTGAGATGGAAGAGTTTTTAGGCGAAACGTACGGTATTACTGTCTATCAAGAACAGGTAATGCTTTTATCGCAAAAATTGGCTAGTTTTTCAAAAGGTGATGCCGACGTTTTGCGTAAAGCTATGGGTAAAAAAGATCGAAATATGATTGATAAGCTCAAACCGCAGTTTATTCAAGGAGCTGTTGCGAAAGGGCATGACGAGAAAATATTGAATAAGATTTGGACTGACTGGGAAGCTTTTGCATCCTACGCATTTAATAAATCTCACTCAACTTGTTATGCTTTTGTGGCTTACCAAACTGCTTATTTGAAAGCTCATTATACATCTGAGTACATGGCGGCCGTAATGACTTCGCAGTTGGGGAACATTGATAAAATTACATTTTTTATGGAAGAATGTAAAGCCTTGGGTCTGAACGTTCTAGGCCCAGATGTTAATGAATCTCAAAAACAATTTAGTGTCAATAAAAAAGGTGATATTCGATTTGGAATGGGAGCAATAAAAGGCTCGGGTGATGCTGCCGTTGATGCGGTTATTGAGAAAAGGGCTGAAGGGAATTTTACTGATATTTTTGATTTTATTACCCGTGTAAATCTTAGAACTGTCAATAAGAAAACTCTCGAATCTTTTGCCTATGCAGGAGCATTTGATTGCTTTTCAGATATTCATAGAGCTCAATATTTTGATGAAACTGACAATACATCTTTGATTGAAAAAATTATCAAATACGCTAATAAATATCAAGAAAATAAAGATGCAGGACAAAATTCACTCTTTGGAGGTATGGGAGGTGCTTTTGATATTGCGAAACCAAAGATTCCAGAATGTGAGAAATGGGGCGATATTCAGAAATTGAAATTTGAAAAAGAAGTTGTTGGGTTTTACATTTCGGGGCATCCACTTGACCAATTTAGACTTGAAATGCGTCGCTGTGTACCACTTGACCAAATTTTCGACACATCAAATGAAAACAAAGAATTTGCCATCGGAGGCGTTATTACGAGCGTTGCAATTAAGACTTCCAAAAATGGAAATCCATTCGGTATTGTGAAAATAGAAGATTATACTTCGAGTACAGAAATGATGTTTTTTGGGCAAGATTATACCAAGTTTAGAAATTATTTTGAGGTTGGGTTGTTTTTATTTATTCGTGGAAAAATACAAACTAAATGGGGTAGAGAAGGCGATTTTGAGTTCAAGCCTCTAAGTATGGAATTATTGAGTGAAATCAGAAATAAATTATTTAAAGAAGTGAAAATCTCGTTGGGCTTACAATATGTAAATGCCCAATTAATCGAGCAAATTCAAAAAACTACTGCTCGTTTCCCAGGTAATTTTGATTTTAAAATGTCAGTCTATGATGCTGATGAAAAAATGGACGTATTGCTGCTTTGTCGCAAACAAAAAGTCGCTTCGACTAACGATTTTGTAAAAGAATTGAAAGAATTAGTAGGGGAAGAGAATGTTATTTTGGCGTAATTAGCATCCAATTTGCTTCTTTTTAAAGGTGTATTTTTAAATAATAAATAGCAAAAAAATGTGAGCAAGACAGAGAATAATAAGCGATATTAAAAATATGCCTAATGAGTTTTCTAAAGACAAACTTGTTGAAAGACTACTTTTTATTAGTGCCGTAGAAAAAGGCATGGAGCAAGTTGATGAAAATGTAATGATGACCATAGAAGAATAAAATCAAAAATTGGGAAAATGATTAGTTTACATAGGTCAAATAAGGTAATTCATTTTGAAAGGAACTTTTATTTAACGCTGTTTTGTTATCCAAACAATAAAACAAATTATAAATAAAATTTTAATTTCCGAAGAGGAATTTATAGAAATGGCAGGTAAAGCAATTGAAATTACAGATGCAAGTTTTGCAGACTTAATCAAATCGGACACACCAGTATTGGTTGATTTTTGGGCAGAATGGTGTGGACCATGTAAAATGATAGGGCCAGTTGTGGAAGAAATCGCTGGTGAATATGAAGGTAAAGCAATTGTTGGTAAAATGGATGTTGATGCGAACTCAAATGTTCCAGCAAGTTTTGGTATCCGTTCGATTCCTACTTTAATGATTTTTAAAGGTGGTGTAATGGTTGATAAAATCGTTGGTGCAGTGCCGAAGAGTGTATTGACTGCTAAATTGGAAGCTCACGTCTAATACTTTTCTATATAGGAAAAGCCTCTGTTTATAAAGAACAGAGGCTTTTTTATTGGTAATTTTTAAAATAATTCTTACTGTAATATTTAGGC
>JAFEIL010000489.1 GCA_017495105.1 Emticicia sp.
ATCATGTACTGATTTAAGCGTTTTTTGTAATGGTTCATAGACTGTAAAGCTACCATCTTTAAAATAAGAAAGCTCTTTCGTAACAGGATTTACAACCACCAAATGAATCCATTCATTCAGAAACCATTCATAAGTTTGCTCTGATTTCTTAATCGACGCCAATACAATATCAGAAAAGTGCTCAACAATTACCATCAATCTGATAGGATCATGTACCTCAATCATTTGGCTCGGTAGCCCAGGGCGAAGGTCGCCATCTATACCATTGGCTACCCCAAAAAGTCCCATTACATTGTGCGGAAGTTTTGAACCAGCACCCAATTTATGATTATCTACTCTTGAAAAGTAATATTCGAGATTGATGCCTCCACAAACAGGAGCAACTGCATTAAGAATATTTATTAAGAATTTCCCCTCGGGGTCAACTTGGTAATCGAAAGAATTCATAAACGAACGGCGGTCGAGAAAAAGCTTTTCTGACATTTCTCTTCTGCCTACTATACAAAGTGCATTGGTAGCATGGTTGAGTTCAGGACGAGGCTCAAACAACGAAACTGCTCTTATTCTGATTCGTTTGTGGATTGCGTCTGGACTTTCGTTCGTATCAATCGATTCGAATCTTCTCGAACGTTCTTTGGCATTATAATCAAGTGCTTTTTCAAATAAAGACTCATTTTTGATGTGTTTTTGTTTATTTGCTTGCGTCAGAATGTTCTTATCATAGAAGGCGATTTCGTCACGAGTTGTATCGTGTAATGCTCCCACAAACTGAGTGCTGGCAGGAATGTCAATGCCTTGGCCTCGCAAAATATCACGTACACCTGCATGATTTGCCATAAAGCTAATGACGCGGGCATTGACCGAACCAGGGCGACCCGAGCAAGCTCCGCAATCGTACCCAGCGTAGTGAGTATTGTTAACGCTGCTCGCACCATGACCAACTACATAAACTATTGAAGCAAAATCTTTTACCAAACCTATGCTATTCAAAAGGTTTCCTACTCGAAGTGCCATTTCCTCAACCGTAAAACCTACTTGTAAACCCTCTTCTATATCATCAAGATTTTTGTTTTCGATAGTTAGTTTAGAGTTCGTGTCCATGTGTTTAAACGATGATACTGCAGCAGCGTTTTCGGATGGACGGAAAATATTTAGCAACAAACGAAACGCTGACCAAAATCCCAAAGTCTGAGCAATGAACCAACCAGTAAAAAGCGATTGTGAATGCTTTCCGAAGTGAATATCATTATTTGTCTTTGCTTTTGAGTTTTCGATTTCCTCCTTAATCAAATATTTGGGTGTAACTGGTGCGGGGCACTGTTTCGTAGATGAATTGGCGTGTACAGGCTTATAGAAAAACTCTACCCCAAAAAAACCCGCCGTACCATAAGTTTTGCAACTATCATCAAATTTTTCTAAATATCGTCGAATCGAGCATTCTCTGTCGTCGATACAAAATAAGGCTTGGAAAGAAGCCCCCTCCGCCCCCAAAGGGGGCGTTTCATCAAACTCACTTTTAGTGGGTTTGATAGCTGAGTATGTGTTTTTAGATCCCCCTCTGGGGGCGGGGTGACCGTCGCTACGGGAGGCTTTTACACCAGCTAAAACTTGGTCGTAGTAAGTCCATTCGAACGCATCTTGCCAAATATTTAGCAATTGGCTGAGTTCGGTTTCTGGAATCTCGCCAAATAATTCGATAGGATTCGAATCCAAAAGATGTTTCAAAGATGTCCAATTCTCGCCAAATTTTGTATCAAGAGCATCAATTTCGAGTAAAAGTTCAAAAATGATAAGCTCTTTGAGCGTAATTTTTTTCCGGTCGAGTAATGTCTGAGGTAAATCTTCGACTGCTGAAACCATACCCGACCAACCTTGATGTGCAAATTGCTGGTCGAAAATATATTGATTGAAAAGTGATTTGTCTTCAACAACAATTGTGAGCAAATCTTCAATTGTGCATTTATTTTCTAAAAGTAATTTTCTAGCCCTTTCATTCTTGAAGAAACTCGAGAAAGTATTTTGTTCAATTTCTCGCATCGAAGACAAAAATCCTTTTTTTGAATCAGGAAAACTCCAAATTGATATACCTTGGTCGAGGTAGCTGCACAAAATTCTGAACAGCAAAGGATGCACCAACAAATCAAGGTCTATATAGTATTTTTTCTTCCAATTGGAGCGAAGCTGACCAATTCTTGGCGATATAGATTCATCAAATTTGCCATAAAGAGCCTTGGTTTTCCACTCTACAAGATTTGTCGAACCTTTTCTTTTGGCAATTGCGTGTTCTAAAATATCAACATTGATTTGGTCTTTAGAAAAAAGTGTTCGATACTCTTCAAGAGAGAGCGAAACTTTATAACCAAATATTTTTGATGCCCTACGAATTCCGTCATAGAACTTTTGGTTTTGAAAAGCATGTAGCGTGTTGTGATGAACAAAGTCTTTGAGCGGAGCTTGTGCAGGCAAAAAGTGCTTGAGTTCATGCAAAAGCGTATGTTCATCGAATCGCACCGACGGTTCGCTTGAATGTTTCGTTTTCATGAAAGTTTCAATATAGTTTTAAAACAAAACAGGTTTGGATAAGTCTGAAAGACCTCAGTCTAATCTGACTCTATGCAAATTAAATAGGGTGTCCTAAAATCAATTTTAAAAAGAGATTAAAAGTATTTAATCTGCCTTATAAGCAATATGAGGTATATTAAATTAGAGAAAAATAATAGTGAATTAAACTTTTAGGTTTAACCTAAAAAAGGAATTACTAATTTATGGAAGTGGTTCCATCAAATTCTGATATTTTGATAGATAATAAATTTTGCCAGATTATTGGTAAGAGAAGAGTATTTTTACGCTAAGTGAATGTGGCCAAAAAGTTCGATAAGTTGCGACATCAAATGATAGCTACTTTTGACATCGGGCAAGTCAAAATTTAATAACTGAATGTCAGATTCACTATCAGTAAACAATTTACAGTATTCAATTTTTATAAAACACTTATAATCAGAAATTTACAGTAAAATATTTTAAAAAACAAAAATAGGCTATTTATAAA
>JAFEIL010000120.1 GCA_017495105.1 Emticicia sp.
TTTATGTTCTGATTCGCAAAATAAATATTCTCAATTAAATAGTTACTCTTACTTAGAATCAATTGATTAACGTTTGACTCCCTTGGGGTTAAATTTCGTTAAAAACGCTATATTTTTTCTTCTAATATCCGACTGCAGCGACTGACGCCTCGAATAGGCTCAATAAAATCTTAGTTTTTCTTAATCTTTGGTGATTCAAAAGTAATTTTGCCTTTTTCGTCGTATTCATAAACTACGTAAGATTCAAAAACTGTATCGTAGCAATCTTTTCCATATTGTGTTTCTTTCTTTCTGCGATTGCCTGTTGGATAAAACTCAACCCAGCGACCGATTTTTACGCTATCATCCATCATGCCTTGCTCGGCCAAAGTTCCGCTTTCGTTGAATATAAGATACTCGCCCGTCACTTTTCCGTAAAGTTTAGGTTTTACTTCTTTTATTTTGGTGTGGCGTTCATCATAAAAACTTATATCAGAATCTTGGTAGAAGCCTCGTTCGTAATACTCTTTATTGAGTAAATTGTAGTTTTTGTCGTACAATTCCCAACGACCATCTTTTGCTCCGAGATAATACCAACCTTCCTCAACTACCAAATCGCCCAAATATTTTTTATACGGCCCATGCATTAAATCGTTGGTTGCACGGTCACGTCCGATGCCTTCGACGATTCTATTGGCTTTACGATCGTACCAAAATAGGTGTCGATTATAAGAATTTGGTTGAGTAAATTCTTTGAGGGTATAAAACTCCAAGAAAGTCAGATTATTACCAGTTCCTTGCCTGATTAGTTGTTTTTCAACCTTAATTCCTTCGTAATCTCGGCCATTAAATTCTTTTTTTAAGCCTTTAATTTCCTTTTTTACATCTTTTATGGTCTTTTTTAGTTTCAAACCTAAATCGGGCAAAGTTTCGGTGGCAAACTTTTTGGCATCATCAATACTCGAGATATTATTACCTCCTGGCAATGAAGCCGAAGCCTTTGGGGTTGTTATGCCCACAGGAAGTTTATCCAGTTTTTGTTGAATTGTTTCTTTTTTATACCCTTCATCTCCTTTACGTTTTGCTTTCGGAACGGCATCGCTTGTTTGGGCATCGGCTATCGAAATCGACAATAAAACAAATGATGAAATCGAAGCAAATTGGTATATTTTCTGATAAAGTTTCATTTTTGATGAGAATGATGGTAATTTTGTATGCTATATATAACGTTAACTTTGAAAAAAAATTGAATTCGGACTTAATTTCTCTCAACTCCGAACGTACTAAATTGATATAAAGATAATGAAAGAGTGGTTTGCAGAATGGTTTGATACATCTTTTTATCACCAACTTTACAAAAGTCGAAGCTACGAAGAAGCTCAACACTTTATTGATAACCTCGAAATAAAACTCAATTTCAAAAATTCTGATGTTTTTCTCGACCTTGCTTGTGGCAAAGGACGACATTCGATTTACCTTAATTCAAAAGGCTATGATGTAATTGGTGTTGATTTATCTCCGAATAATATCGAAGCTGCTAAGCAATCTGCAAATGAGCATTTGGGTTTCTATGTGCATGATATGCGTGAAACTTTTCGCTCAGGCTCTTTTGATTTTGTCCTAAATTTATTTACAAGTTTTGGATATTTTGATGAAAACTATGACAATTTTCGAGCCATAAAAGCTGTTGCCGAAAATTTAAAATCGGGCGGTACACTAGTGCTTGATTATATGAATAGTGCTAAAGCCGTAAAAAACTTAACAAAATACTACGAAAAAGAAGTTGATGGCATAAAATTCATCATTACAAAGAAAATCGAATATGGTTTTATAGTAAAAAATATTGATTTCGACTACGATTGCGAGCATCATCATTTTGAGGAACGTGTCAAGATTTTGACTTGCGAAGATTTTAGATATTACTTCCGAAAGGCAGAATTGACATGCCAAGAAATCTACGGAAGCTATGACCTAAAACCTTTCGAAGTGTCAGAATCTGACCGAATGATATTTGTGGCTCAGAAAGTGCCTGCAATTATGAATTAAAGACAACTATTTCGCCTAAATCTTGGCAATTTTTGAGTAATTCAAGGTTTGATTGTTTTAATTTGGGGTGAATAAACGCTGGTGCGATTTCGCAAAGTGGTACTAAAACAAATTTTCGCTCTTGAATAAAAGGGTGCGGAACTGCGAGGTTTTCGGTAGAAATAATCTCGTTATTGTAGTACAAAACATCAATATCAATGCTGCGTTCTCCCCATTTTATTTCACGAATTCGTCCCATATCTTTCTCAATTTTTAGCACTAAATGAAGCACTGCACTCGGTGAAAAAATGGTTTCGATTTCAAGCACTTGGTTCAAAAAAGCGTTTTGTTCGGTGATTCCCCACGCTGCAGTTTCATAAATGCTTGATTTCGAGAGAGTTTTGCCAATTTTTTCTTCAATTAACTTCTGAGCCATCAAGAGGTTTTTTGAACGATTGCCTAAATTTGAACCTAAACCAAGAAAGACTTTATTGTGTTTCAAGCAATTGATAAATTAAAGGAGTGAACTACTTCGGCGATTTCTGAAAGTAAAGCGGGGTTTCTCTCGAAAGCATTACCAATCACAATAATATCTGCTCCTGCTTCAAGAGCCGCGGTAGCTTTTTCGGGAGAATTAATTCCACCTCCAACAATCAGTGGTAAACTAATATTTTTGCTTACTTTCTGAATCATTTTTGGAGAAACAGGATACATCGCTCCACTTCCGCCATCAAGATAAATCAGTTTTTGACCAAGCATTTCGCCCGCCATTGCCGTACAAACTGCAATATCAGCCTTATCATGCGGAATAGGAGTTGTGTTGCTGATGTAAGAAACCGTTGTTTGGCGACCGCTATCAATGAGCATATAGCCCGTTGATAAAATCTCCAAACCGCTTTGTTTAAGTAGCGGAGCAGCAATTACATGCTGACCAATCAAATAATCAGGGTTTCGCCCAGAAATCAATGAAAGCAGAAGAATGGCGTCGGCAGTAGGCTCAATGTGTAAGCTATTTCCTGGAAAAATAATGACAGGAATATTAGTTTTTTGGCGAATGATGGCAATCATTTCGCTCATGATATTTTTAGTAATCAAGCTGCCGCCAACCAAGAAATAATCTACCCGGTTTTCGGCACAAGCATACAAAAAAGTTTCAAAAGAATTTAGCTCAACTTTATCAGGGTCGAGCAAAACAGCCAAAGATTTTTTTTGTAATTGCTTGTTGGTTAATATTTTATCAAGAATTTGTCTCGACATTTTCGGTTGCGTCGGTAGTAAAATTATCTATAATTCCCAAAAGTTTATTTTTTGCAACAGCCAGCAAAACCGAAGTTGCAACGCCTTTCAGAGCAGCCCAGACAAAAGAATTTTCGTCGTTATCATCCTCTTCTTGTTCGATTAGCTTAGGTTCAAGCGAAATTTTTTGTTTAGCCGAAGGCAAAAGTAATTCTGTCAGAGCATAGGCCGTTAAAACCACCCCTCCAATAACCAAAGCATTTTTACCCACTTTCTTCAAATCCCCAATTTGCATTTCGATGGCCTCCAAATATTTATTGGCAGACTCTTGCAAAAATTCTTTACGCTCCTCACGACTTGCCGTTTTTGGCGGAATCACAGGAATGTTGATGATGCTTTCGTTAGATTTTTTCAAGTTAAGCTTATTTTTGTTCAAAAGTATTGAAAAATGCCCAAAAAAGAAAAGTGAATCGTTGATTTATGACTTTAAGCCAGCAAAAGCAATATTATTTGCCGATAAAATGTTAGTTTTGGTTGAAATTTAAAATGATGAAGCAATATTGATTCTAAATAAATTTTGTAGGAACGTCCAATTTGGACGTTCCTACGGGTGAATTTTTTCCATAAAAATTGAATTGTAAAACAATTATTTGAAATGAAACTCCGCTACTTAATCGTATTATTTGGCTTTTTGAGCATTTCTTCTAAGGTTTCGGGGCAAGTTGATTTACAGCAGGCTTTTCGAGAATGTGGCATCAAAGGCAGTACTACAATCTATGATTATAAAAAACAAAAGTGGATTTATTCAGATTCACTTGATGCTCAAAAACTAAGTTTGCCTGCTTCGACTTTCAAAATCATTAATTTATTGATTGCCTTAGAAATAAAAGTAATCAAAGATGAAAACGAGGTTGTGAAATGGATCGGCAAGACCGATACAACACTTTACGGCTACCGACCAGAGATTTATAAAGATTTGACCGTGCGAGAAGCATTTGAGGTTTCCGCTGGCTGGGTATTTATCGAGTTAGCGAAGAAAATAGGTAAAAAAAATTATACAAAGTATCTAAAAGCCTGCCGTTATGGTAATATTGATTTATCAGAAAAAGGTATTGATTTTTGGAATTTTGGGCGTTTTGGCATTTCTCCGCAAAATCAGGTTGCGTTTTTGAAGGCTATTTATGAAGAAAAATTACCTTTTTCTAAGCGAAATTACGAGATTTTGAAAAAAGTAATGATTACAGAAAAGTCCAATGATTACACAATCAGAGCGAAAACAGGTTGGACTCGTGACGGTGGCATTGATTCGGGTTGGTGGGTTGGATATGTGGAAAGTCGAGAAAATACGTATTTCTTTGCAACTCGAATTTCAAAAAAACGTTCAGAATCGAATCCAAGTTTTGGTCAATGTAGAAAAACAATCACAAAAACGATTTTGAAACAAATAAATGCAATCTGAGTTGATTATTGATTAATTTGTTATTCATCTGATAGTCAATTACTTAAGTCGTTTCAGTTTTTAAAAGCAATAAATTTTTAATATATTTCAACAATTTATAAACTATATGAAAAATCCTCTTTTTAATCTTTTTATTGCCCTTGGAATTTTGGTATTATTTGCTTGTACCAAAAAACAAGTGACCAATAAATATACAGTTTCTACCAATCAAAAAACGCAAATTATTACAGGAGCAGACCAAATTTCGGAATATTTACCATTGCTGAAAGGTAAAAGAGTAGCGATGTTGGTCAATCAAACTTCAATCATCGGCAAAAAAGCAAGCGTTGATAGTTTATTGAGTTTGGGTGTAAATATTGTAAAGGTTTTTGGCCCAGAACATGGTTTTCGTGGAAATGCAAGTGCGGGAGCAAAAGTAAATAACGAAGTTGACCAAAAAACGGGCATTCCGATAATTTCGCTTTATGGCAAAATCAAACGCCCTACCAAAGAGCATTTGGCCGATGTCGATGTTATGATTTTTGATATTCAAGATGTTGGAGCGAGATTTTACACCTATATCAACACGCTCGCTCATGTGATGGAGTCTTGTGCCGAAAATGGCAAAGAATTAATCGTTCTCGACCGACCAAATCCAAACGGATATTTGGTAGATGGTCCAATTTTGGAGAAAAGTCTTTATTCCGGCATTGGTATGTTTCCGATTCCGATTGCTCACGGCGTTACAATTGGCGAGTTTGCCCAAATGATTAACGGTGAAGGTTGGCTTCCAAACAAGCAACAATGCAAGATTCGTGTGATTAAAATTGCAAACTATAACCACGATATGACGTATGCATTGCCAGTTTTTCCATCGCCAAATCTTAATTCACAGCAGTCAATTTTGCTCTATCCAAGCACTTGTATGTTTGAAGGTACAATTTTGAGTCAAGGTCGTGGAACTTACATTCCTTTTACGGTTTTGGGAGCTCCAGCCCTAAAAGGCAAATACGATTTTAATTTCAAGCCAGTAAGTATTCAAGGCATGAGCGAAACGCCTCTTCACCAAAATGAAGATTGTTTTGGACTTGATTTAAGAAAATATGATACCAACATTCTGAGAAAAAGCCGCCAAATCAATCTTTCTTGGATGATGGAACTTTACAAAGCTTATCCGATGAAAGATAAATTCTTTGATAAAACCCAAAGCAAACAAATGGGAGATATTAATAAATTGGCAGGAACAGAAAAATTCAAACAACAAATCATGGATGGCGTTTCGGAAGCAGAAATTCGCAAAAGCTGGGAGCCAGGTTTGAGTGATTTTAAGGTTTTGAGAAAGAAATATTTGATTTATCCGTAATCTTTGGTTTCCTCAAAGTCCCACTTAGCCTTAATGCAAATAATAGTTAATGTTCGGCTGATTTTGTAATCAGTCGAACGAGGACTCTGAGTAACAGTTGTGGCACACTTCAAAAGTGTGCCACAACTGTTTAACGATACAAAAACACCTTAAAAACCTCTCCCTTCTTAAACAAACTTCTTTCCAACGGCAATTCAAGAAAAGCATCGGCTTCTACTAAATTTGCCAAATCGCCCGAGCCGTGACCTTCTACTGGCGTTGCCAAAATTTTGCCAGTTAATGTATAAGAAAGTTTTACCTGCAAGAAAAACGTTAGTTCGGGTTTGAATGTAAAATCCTCTGATAACTCAGCCATTAATTGCTGATTTTCAATGCCTTGCGAAGCATCAAGCCACTTTTTGAAATAGCGATTGAGGCACATAAACGTAGAAACAGGATTTCCAGGCAAAGCAAAAACCGCTGTTCCGTTAGCTGATTTTCCAAACCAAAAAGGTTTTCCTGGGCGTTGCGAAACTTTATGGAAAAGCTTTTTCACTCCTTGATTTTCAAGGGCTTTCGGCACAAAATCAAATTTTCCTACCGAAACTCCACCGCTTAAAATCAGCACATCGAAAGTTTCGATAAATTCTGCTATTTTTTGCTCAATAACTTCCTGATTATCGGGCAAAAGCACATTTTCGGTTTCGAGTCCCCAGTTTTTGAGAGAAGCTTGTAAGGCAAAGCCATTTGATGTACGTATCTGATGCGGAAGTGGCGTTTCAGTAATCGGCACGATTTCTTCACCCGTTGAGATAACTACCGCACGAAGTTTTCGTTGAACCCAAACTTCATGTTTACCAATCGTGGCTGCCACACCGATTTCGGCAGGAGAAAGTTTTCGACCTTTCGGCACAATTACATCACCCGTTTTGCGGTCAGAACCTTGTAGGTGAATATTTTGTCCTTTCCGAAATACTGAAAAATCAGCTATGATTTGCACCGTTTTCTCTGAAATAGATAAATCTTCGTAACGAATAACCATGTCCGTATTGAGCGGAATCATTGATCCAGTCATTACTTCCAAGCAATTTTGGACATTTTGCAAGGTTTTTTGTTGATTTCCTGCGGCAGCCGTTGCCTCAATTTCAAAAGTAGTTTGTCCCGCTTCGAGCTGAGCAAATTGAATCGCAATGCCATCCATCGTAACTCGATTGAAAGGCGGAAAATCTCGGTCGGCACATAAATCTTCAGCTAAAATTCTGCCCAAAGCAGCATCAATTGATACTTTTTCGGTGGGAATTGCAATAGTATTTTCTAAAATAAGTTGTTCGGCTTGTTCGACAGTTATCATTATTTTCTATGAAATTTTGGCTAATTTAGGAAGTAAGTATTGAATGACGAATTAATCGATTGACGAACGATTTGTCTTGGCGATAAATTACTGATTTTTAAACCTTCAATTTCGGTTTCGACTCGGTAATATAATTTTTTGAAGGCATACATAAATTGCATAAAAAATCTGAGTATGAGCATTCCTTCGAAAAAAAATTAATTTTCATAAATGGGTTTGGGTCTATACTTTAGTCGATTTCCATCTCTTCTTGAGAAAAACGCACGAATTTCGGCACAAACCGAAAGTGCGATTTCTTCGGGAGTGGCAGCACCAATGTCAAGTCCAACGGGGCTGAAAATGCGTTCTTCTTGTTCGGCTGTTAGAGAAATGCCTTCGTCAGCCATTCGGTCGTACATTTTTAATGTACGTTTTTTTGGGCCTAAAAGTCCGATGTATTTAATGTCGGTTTTTAATAACATTTGCATATTTCGATAGTCACTTTCGTAATCATGACACATCGAAATAGCTGCCGTGAAATTATCAATTTCTGGTTGATGGTCTTTCTGAACAACCGCATCTGCCATTTCTGAGAGTGAAGCATGCATTTTGGCAGGATTACAAACACAAATTACTCGCCAACCCAACTCTTTTGCAACTTTCACCATTGGATAAACATCATAATTACTACCAAAAACATAAAGTTGAATAGCTGGAGGTATTACTTCCAAAAAGAGCGTAAGTTTTGTGCCATCTTCTAAAATATACTCTTTCGATACCGATTTAGATGTATCAAGTGCCTCTTGAATTGCAGGAATTAAGCTTTCGTTAAGCTGAAATAATGGAAAGTTTGCTGCAAAATGTACTTCGTTATCAAACCTAAATACATTTCCGAGAGCAATGCGTGCATGTGCCTTGCTGATGCCTGTCACGGTAACAACCAAATTTGGCGTGCGTTGGTCGATGCAACTTTGGAGTTGCCTAACTGCATTATTAGGATTTTGTGAATCGAGAGGCGTAATCAATACATCAATGATGCCATTGCAGCCAAGTCCAACGCCAATTTGATATGGGTCGTCGTCGGTTGTATCATAAGTAATGAGCGTTGCTTTGTTTTGAGACATTGCCAAACGAGCTTTTTTTAAAGCATCACCTTCTAAACAACCTCCACTTATTCCTCCAATCCATTCGCCCGATTCCAAAACTAACATTCTTGCCCCTGTGCGTCTATACGACGAACCTTCAACCCTTACAACTGTTGCCAAAGCGGCTTTAGTTTTACTAAAATCTATATTTTGATAGGCTTCCGTAATTTGCTTAATTTCTTTCATGTATATTCTGTAAAAAGGCATTTTTCAATTGTCAATTATCAATGAGCAATTATCATTTTTTCTACGACGTTCAATACGTGTTCGATGGCTAAATCAATATCACTTTCTTGAGTCATTCGCCCTAAACTAAACCTGACCGAATTATATGCCGATTCGTCATCAAGACCCATTGCTTTTAGTACATAACTTGGTTCGGTTGAAGCAGAATTGCAAGCTGAACCATTAGAAACTGCAATTTTGTTGAGATTCATCAATAGTTGCTCACCATCAATTTTACCAAAACAAATATTTGTTGTGTTAGGTAAACGTTGGGCAATATTTCCATTTATTTTGGCAATTGGTAGTTTTTCTAAAATACCACTTTCTAATTTATTTCGTAAATTCGACAAGCGTTCAACTTCCTCGCTCATCGAATTTTGGCAAATTTCCGCCGCCTCGCCCAAACCTACAATTCCTGTTACATTGAGCGTACCCGAACGCATTCCTCGCTCATGTTTGCCACCATCTTGTTGGGCTATGATATTGAGTTTTTTTCTGACGTACAAAACTCCTACGCCTTTTGGGCCGTAAAGTTTATGTCCCGAAAAATTGAGTAAATCTATTTCATCTTCAATTACGTTTAACTGCAATTTCCCAATTGCTTGTGTGGCATCGGAATGAAACAAAACTCCGTGTCGATGAGCAATTTCGGCAATTTGTTTGATTGGGTAAATTACGCCAGTTTCGTTGTTTGCCGCCATAACCGAAATCAGAATTGTTTCTTTTTTGATGGCTTTTTCAAGGTTTTCTAAAGAAATATTTCCCTCAGCATCAACCTCTAAGTAAGTCACGTCTGCACCTAGTTTTTCTAAGTGTTGGCAAGTATCCAAAACCGCTTTATGCTCAGTCTTTACGGTAATGATATGATTTCCTTTTTGAGAAAATGCTTCAAAAACACCTTTGATTGCCAAATTAACTGCTTCGGTAGCTCCACTTGTAAATATAATTTCCTTGTTGGTACAGCCGCATAAATCAGCCAATTGCTGACGAGCAGTATCAACGGCCTCGGCAGCTTTCCAACCAAAAGTGTGCGAGCGACTGGCTGAATTACCAAAATGTTCGGTCAAATATGGCATCATTGCCTCCAAAACTCGCTTATCAAGCGGTGTGGTGGCATTATAATCCATATATATTGGGTACTTTATCATTCCTTTTTCTAAATTTATGCAAAGTAAAGACACAGATTGGATACATGAATTGAATAATTGTGTAAATGTATCATCAAAAACTCATTACTTAATAAACAATGTTAAGTAGAAAAAGATTAGTTACAAATACTCTTTTTTGCACGGCTAATCATGTGAGTTAAACTCTCTTTTCTGCAAAAACTATCTTTTTTGTTTTATGTTTTGAAAAATTTTAATTTTTCCAAGAAAATCCAAACTTTATTCGGTTAAAGTGCCATAATGCAGTATGTTTTTGCGTATTTTGCTCAACAAAACCTTAAATGATTGCAAAATAATGCCAAAAAATTCTATCGAATCGGTTTTTACACAAGAGGTTCATAATAAATACCTTGTATTTAATACACTTTTTTCGAGGCTACCTTATGATAAAATGGCTAAAATTGGTCAGTTAATGCCTTTTTTACATGATTTATCCGAAGTTGGTTTTGAACAAGGAAAAGACCCCAAAACAATCATTGATTCTTTCTTTAATCAGTACACTACGATTAAAGACGAAAAAGAAAAAATTGATTTGCTGTTTCGCTTCATAACCTACATTGAGCGTCAGGTAGTTTTGTTTGATAGTATTGAAGATTCGGCTTTTGAGAAACTTACGCCAATCAATGGAAAAGGCACTTTGCTAAGTACGCTCGATTTGGCGGTTCAGCAGAATAAGCTCGAAGAAGTAAAGCAAAAACTCAAGAATTTTAAGGTTCGTGTAGTATTTACTGCACACCCGACGCAGTTTTACCCAAATAGCGTTTTGCGTATCATTCAGGATTTGGAGGAACTTATTCCTAAAAATGACATCAATGGCATTGATGCTTTGCTCCAACAACTCGGAAAAACACCGTTTATCAATGAGCAAAAACCTACTCCTCTCGAAGAAGCCCAAAGCATTATATTCTACCTTCGCCACGTTTATTACCAAGTAATTGGCGAAATACATGAAAAAATCAATACCTATCTTCAAAACGAAGTACAAGATTTTAGTCCAGTTCTCGAACTTGGATTTTGGCCAGGGGGCGACCGTGACGGAAACCCGTTCGTAACGGCTGAAATCTCGAAGAAAGTTTCGCAAGAATTACGCACGAGCATCTTGAAATGTTATTATAATGATTTCAAAATCGTTTGTCGTCGTCTGACGCTCAAAGGTATCATGCCATTATTGACCCAAATCAGTAATCGTATTTATAGTAATATGAATGGCTTGAAAAATGACTTAACACTTGATGAATTACTAACGTCTTTATATGAGGTGCGTCAACTCCTCATCACAAAGCACAACTCGATTTTCTTAGACCTTTTTGATAGATTTATCCAACAAGTGAAACTTTTTGGTTTACATTTTGCCTGTTTGGATATTCGCCAAGATAGTAGTATTCACGAAAACGTAATGGAGCAAATCAATCAGAAATATGCGATTTCGCCGAAACCATATTCTGAATGGACAGATGCTGAAAAACTCCATTTCTTGACTGAAAGAGAACTTTTAATCAACGAAGATGATTTTGAAGAAGCCCTTACAAAAGATACTTTCAAGACTGTAAGAGCGATACAAGAGATACAAGCAACAAATGGCGAAAGAGCGTGTCATCGTTATATAATCAGTAATTCGACTTCGATATTTTCGGTGCTGGAAGTATTAGCATTATTTAGATTCTGCGGTTATAAAGAGCAAGAAGTAAATGTTGATGTGATGCCACTCTTTGAAACCATCGAAGGGCTTGATGCTGCTCAAGCTACGATGTCGGCACTTTATCAATTACCTTATTACAAAAATCATTTAGCTCTACGCAAAAATCAGCAAACGATTATGCTTGGTTTTTCGGATGGAACGAAAGATGGTGGATATGTGAAAGCAAACTGGGAGATTTATCAAGCAAAAGAAAATCTTTCTAGAATATCGAATAAAAATCAGATTGAAATAATGTTTTTTGATGGTCGTGGAGGCCCGCCTGCTCGTGGAGGTGGAAAAACGCATCAGTTTTATGCTTCACAAGGCCCAACGATTGCCAATAACGAAATCCAGATTACGATTCAAGGACAAACCATTACTTCTATGTATGGTTCACGAGCCCAAGCAATGTTTAATTTTGAGCAGTTGATTTCGGCAGGAATTATAAATGATGTTTTCCAAGATGATAGGTCAATTATTGATAAGAAAGAACGCAATTTGATTGATGAATTGGGCGAAGAAGGTGTAAGAAAATACTTTGAGTTGAAAGAACATCCATTGTTTGTATCTTATCTCGAAAACAAGAGTCCGCTTAAATATTATGGTTTGACTAATATAGGTAGTCGCCCAAGTAAGCGTAGTTCGGGTAAGAAACTGATGCTTTCAGATTTAAGAGCAATTCCGTTTGTGGGTTCTTGGAGTCAATTAAAACAAAATGTTCCTGGATATTTTGGTTTTGGTTCGGCTTTAGAAAAAGTAATCGAAGAAGGTCGTCTAGAAGATTTAAAATCACTTTACCAAAGCTCACTTTACTTCAAAACCTTGATGGAAAATAGTATGATGGCTTTGACAAAAAGTTATTTTCCACTAACAAACTACATGAAAAATGACCCAGAATATGGCGATTTTTGGAAAATTCTCTACGAAGAGTATTTACTGACGGTAAAAAATATGCTTTTGGTTTCGGGGCAAAAAGTTTTGATGGAATCGGAAGAACTTGGAAAATTATCAATCAATTACCGTGAACATATCGTTTTACCTTTGCTCACAATTCAGCAATATGCTTTGCAGAAAATTGAAGAAACAACTGACGAAAAAACTCGTTTAGTTTACGAAAAAATGGTTACTCGCTCGTTGTTTGGAAATATCAATGCCAGTAGAAATTCTGCGTAAGTTTCTTATATATTTTATAATAAAAAAGGGGTTTTTCGTACGAAAAATTCCTTTTTTATTGCAAAACACTGTGGACTCGTTGTCTATTAACTATGGACTATTCAATCACACCCCAAAATAAAAGCTTTGAAAACTGCACCTGATTTTGCTTCAAAACCTGGCAAAAGCTCCACTTTAGTTTTGGCATTATAATCAATTTTGCCACTTAATTGAATAATCTGATTACTTTGAATCGATTGTTTACTTGCATAGGCTGACTCTGCCGCATTCACTGAGCCATTTAAAGATAAACTACTCGGAAAACAAGAAGAAACAATGATAGATTGTGGTGATGAAACAGGACTTATGCAATGTAAAGTTTTACATTGAACCGTATAAGCTGTCGTAGCAGCAGGAGCAAAAGTTAGCGGATTTACGCTCGCTCCCGTTGACCAAACATAGCTTCCATTACAACTTGCTCCCGTTAGCGTCAAACTTTGGTTAGGTCTTATCTGCAAAGCCGATGCTGTAAAACTTGGATTTGTTGGTAATGTAAAGGTTGTTAAATCAATAACAGGACTAAAAAGTACTTTCTTTGATGCTTTGCGAACGTTAGCCGCAAATCTTGCCGAAGAAACCGAAATAGTTGCCACACTATCTAAAGTTCTCCAGTTAAGATTTTCGTAGCCAAAAGGTGGAATATTAGTGTATTGACAACAACCACTATAATTAAATCCAACTGACTCTGGAACGGCATTTTGCCGATTAGACCAAGCATATTTATTATAAGCCCCAACGACACTTAATGAGATTGGTGCAGATGGATTGGCAGCATTACAAGTCAACGTAACAGCCAATAACGGAGAGGCCATCATTGGTGTTGAATTAACAAAAAAAGTATTATCAAGACTAGCATCCCATGCATTAGCAAATTCAATTTGTCCTGCGTACGTATCAAAGTGAATCCCATCGGTTCGATTTGCCGACCCATTAATATTATCAGTGTTTGGTCCTGCAAAAACATTAGGAACTGGTGGGAAATTTGAATCGTTATTAAAACCCGAAATAAGCGTATTTTGTCCAAAAATAGGGCCATCATGGGGTTCTGGATTTCTCGAAACCCTTGCTACAATCCATGCTAAATTACTATGTTCAGTATTTTCACGAGTTTTATTTATAACATTCCTTATGTTTTCATAATATGGTATAAAAA
>JAFEIL010000134.1 GCA_017495105.1 Emticicia sp.
AATCTGTACCAAGCATTGTACCGTAAATCATTTCGGCACGTTTTTTTTCATCTTTTTCGAGTAACAAAGTAGCAGAAATCCAATTTGACATAATCCAAGGGTTCCAGTTATTGACTGCCTTTGTTTTGCTCATCCAACTATAATTATCTGATTTTGTGAGCATTGGCTCGAAAATGCGTTTATTGGTTTCGTGGTAAATTCTTTTGCGGAGAAGTTTACTGATTTTATCCAATTTTTCACCAACAAAATAGTCGGCCATGCTCAAAACAGAAGCTGTTTCTGCCGAAAATAAATCTACAACAGGGTTTTCGACATCGGGTAAGCCTCTAATATGTGCAGGTACTCCCCAATAACTTTCTTCGCAAATCGACCAAACTCCATTCATAATTGCCTCAACGAATCGGCCTTTATTTTCGATACTTTCGGCCAAAATCAAATCAGTCAATGCGTTTCGTTTGCCGTAAGACAATTTTCCATGACGTTCACGGTCGCCCGAACGAACATAATCTAAAGATGTTGTAGCAGAAATTGCTTCGAACTTAAAATCTAGTAGCTTTTCGCCATTTTTTACGATATCTTTCAATATACTATCAGGTACCGCCGCTTGCCATTCTTCAGGAGTTTTTGGGTAGGGGTGATATTCTTTGAGTGGAATCAATGATTTTTTTACATCGTCGAGCGAATATTTTTTGGCAAAAATGTTTCGCTGGGTAACTTGTGCAAAAAGTGTATTGCTAAAAAGCAGTATTAAAAAGAAGAATATTTGTTTCATTTGATTGTCTATAAAAAGTTTTTAATAACGATCCATCATATCTAAAATACCACGTACGTAGCCAACCGATTCGGCCAAACCACCTTCGGCATTATCAGCATCTTTTTCGTATTCGATACTCATAACGCCTTGATAATTAACATCTTTAAGTGCTTTCATTAGTTTAGGCATATCAATTACTCCTCGTCCAATTTGAATAGATTCGCTTTTAGCAACTGTTCCATCGACATCTTTTAGGTGCATATCATACATTCTATGGCCATATTTTTTGATGGCTTCAATCGGATTCATGCCAAGTCTTACTACATGACCAATATCAATACAAAGACCTATCCGTTTGTCAAGATTTACAATTTTATCATAGACGGAAGCAGGCGTAGGATACACTTCATCACCAGGGCCATGATTATGAATCGCCAGCTTTATGTCGTTTTCTTTCACATATTTTTCTGCTAATGGCAATAATTCATGGTTTGGTACACCGATTATCATTTTCATGCCCGCCGCTTTGGCATAGCGAAAAGCATTCTTAACCTCGGCTTCGTTTTTCATATAAATCACTCCGCCACCGTATATATTCAAGCCTGCTTCTTTGAGTTTTGAGATTGTTGCTTGAATCTCGCTATCACTTGCATCAAGTGGTAGGTGAAAGTTTTTAAGTGCTACCTCTTTGATATTGAGACGTTTACAAATATCTATGAGTTGGCTCACCGAATATTTTCGTAGGGTATAAGAAGCCAAACCAATGGTAAGTTTAGGCGAAGCTGTTTTTTGTTGAAATGATACCGCAGGAATACTTAAGGTAGTGATTCCTAAATGCTTCAAAAATGTTTTTCTTGAATAAGTCATCGTAAAAAAAGGTTAGGGTGAATAGATTTTTGACTACTTCCAGTCTTTCAATGGAAGGATTTTTGTCTTTGAAATTACTTTATTTTCTTCGGGAATCAATAAAACTTCAAGAGAATTTCTACTATTAGCCGAAATTTTAACTTCAAAGCCTATCAAAGTTGTACCTGTATTTAGGGCATCATAATCGTGTAAACCTTCGGTTGACCATGTTTTCAATGTGATATTGCTAGGGCTATTCACTTTTAATTGAAGTTTTTTGCCATTTTGGGTCAGTTCGGCAGTTCCATCTTTATTGATTTTTACCTCAGCTGGCGTGAGCATTGCCCATCGGATTGTAGTTTCATTTTCAGCCGCTGTTATTTCATCTTTTACCAAAACATATTTTTTATCGATAATAGCCAATCCTCGACTGACAGAAGTTGCCTTACCTTTATAAACTGAACTAATATCAGTGGTTGCACTTAAGAAATTTGGATTTTTGGAAGAATGATTGATGGAAGCATATCCTTCAACCTTCTGAAATTCATTATCGAAAGCAAGTGTGCTGTGAGCTAAATTATTATAACGAAACACCTGCCAACGCTCCGAATTTTGTGTCATTCCCCAGAGTTTGACACCTTTCGATTCTAGCGATTCGTATTCTTGCATACCAAAATCCATTGACCAACGTTCGCCATTAGCATCCATCACAAACGAGCCAACATCCATGTGTCCGTGATTGACCGAGGGCGAACCAGCTTTTAAACCCACATAAATCGCATCGGGTTTCGACCAAGAAGTACGCATCATTGCGACGGGATTTTTACCTTGTCCAACCCAAATCATCTCTTTTGGCTCGGTAACTTTTGCTAAACTTATGTCTTTACCCCAAATCATTGTTGCCGGCAAAAGTCTATCTCGATACATTGATTTGTCTTTTCCTTGTAAATATTGTTTTTCTGTAAATAAAAGGCTAGAATTTTTGGTTTTTTCAGCAAACCAAAACATTGCAGGGCTTAGTCCGCTACCATTTCCAGCATCGGAATAATTAAAGTTTTTGCCCGAGGAACCGACCATATTTTGCATATAGCTAGCCGTTTTTAGAAATCCTGTTGTTGCTGATAAACCAAAATCAGTTTTAAAAACTCGCTGGATTGCGTCTAAAAACATTACGTTAAAACTCGTGCCGTAGCCCCAATAACTATACCCTTCGGGATACGCTCCTTCGGGTTTATAATCTTCCATTGGCAGTTTGATTGATTCAATTGCTCGGTCAATTATTTGTTGGGCAAGTGCTGGATTTTCTTCATAAATCGCTAGGGCTCCGTAGGTCATTCCTGCATTACAGACTTGATTCCAGTTGTGTGAGGCCTTTAGCCAACCATTATATTTTTTATCAAGCGATGGCTCAATTCCTTTTTTTAGAATAGCTTCTTTGATGATTTCTTTTGAAATTGCCGATAAATCATCGTAAAGCCAATCGTAGCCTATTGAAACGCCCATTGTCATTTCGGCAACGTCTAAAAAATGACTCGGATTCCAATCGCTAAATTGTGACACTTTTACGAGTTCGGTTTCGGCTCTATCTATATATTTTTTGTCTTTTGTGATACGATAAGCGTATGACAAGAAAAATACTCTTCGCAAACATTCTCTTGATTTATCTAATAATCGACGGCCAATTTGAATTCTTTCTAATGTTGGAAGTGTAATAATTTTGTTGCTTTCATCTATGATAACTTGATTGAGTTTTGCCCAATTTGGGTCGTTTTTGATGTTTTCAGCAATTGTATTCTCTTCGTTTTTCAATAACAAAATTCTTGGATGTGATGGTAAATTCTGAGAAAATGCCTTAAAAAAGGTCAAAAAGGATAAAATAATTAGTTTAATTTTCATTTTATAAATTTTTTCATGATTTTGAATTTATACTGTATCACCTATTCAGTTTTCAAAAAAGGCCCTTTTTTATTCCAACCAATTTCAACATTTGATAAATACCAAGTTTTCCCTTTATCGTTGTTTCCTTGAAAAAAAAGGTAATATTTTCCATTTTCAGCTTTCAAAATATTTGGATGTCCGCTTTCACTTTCATTCCATGTTCCTTTTTTTCCATTCTTCAAAAACGGCTCATTTGATAATCGTTTCCAATGAATTCCATCTTTACTCTTGGCAACACCAATTTGTTGAGGCTCATTATTGTATCCACCAGCATAAAACATATACAAATATTTGCCTTTTTTTATACAAGAAGCCGCCTCAATGCACTTTAATTCCCAATCCAATTCAGGTTTCAACATGGGCATATTTGGTGTTTCTGACCAACTGTTTCGGTTAAAATTGCTATTAATTGAAGCAGTTGCCACACCTTGCTGTTGGATTTTGTAACTTGGGTCTCTTGTGGCATAATAAAGAAAGTATTGGTTTTTAAATGCAATAACTTCAGCATCAATTGCTCTTCCGCATGACCAATCGCTTATTTTTGGTCTGAAAATAGGATTTGTTGGGTCTCTTTCAAAATCAAATCCGTTTTTAGAATAAGCATGGCAAATAGCATCTAATTTTGCATTTCCGTATGTTTGGTAAAAAAGATGCAGCACGCCATCTTTTATCAATGCACTTGGTGCACATATACCATTTTCTTCTACACTCCCTTTCACTCCAAATATATCGCCGACTTTTTCCCAATTATTCAAATCATTACTTGTCGCAATTCCGATATGCAATACTTTTTTTAGTTCATCGGGCACAGTATAATACATCCAATATTTATTCTTAAAAAAAATCACATATGGGTCTTTGGCAAATGGTCGATTTGCGACATAAGTATCACTAAAATACATCTTTGGAGTTTGTGCCAAAAGTGTTTCTAGTGAAATAAATGATAAAAACAAAAATGTGAAGAGCAGTTTTGATTTGATAGAATTGAGCATTTTAGATTTATTTTATTGATTCCTACAAGAAATTGATTGTTTAAAAAAATGTACCTGCAATTAATAAATTAATGATATATGCTATTTTACTGGTTAAACCGAATTGGACAATAAGCCATTTGAAACTTTTTTATATAAATATTTTGATTATCCTTTTGGCGAAAGTTTGATAATGACATTCACTTGTCCAGTTTGGTTTGGTAAGCGGAGCATCAATCTTGAATGGCCTGTATTCAATTTTTCGGGAGTTTTCTGTAAAGCCGATTCGACTGTAAATTCAACGCCTTTGGGTGAAATTATTTCTGCTTCGAGCGTTTTTGAGGTAACGGTGGCATTGCGTAAAATTGCTTTTCCACCTTTTACAAGTTCTATGCTATTGGCAGTCGTCATTCCCCAAGCCACTTCGGTGCTTTTTGATAGTGAATGACTATCTTCTATTAAAAAGTTTTTTCGACTGTCTGTTAGGCTAACTTTTCTTGTACTTTTCGATGAAAATTCTCGATAGGCTTCGGTCAGATCAAGGCTTGCCGATGGAGTAGCGACATTCAAATCAGTGTTTGTAAACTTGGCTTTTGCCAATTCATATTGGTTTTTATTACCCAAAAGTGGTACATTATGGCTAAAGGAATTCATTCTGTAATATGACCAACGTTTTCCATTTACGCCCATTGTCCAGTAACCTTCTAAGTTATAATCATCCGAACCCAAATCTTTTGCCCAACGAACACCACCCGCATCAAGTTCAAAATTTCCAAGGTCAAGATGTGAGTGGTTCGAGCTATTAATGCCTGATTTTACACCAATCCACGATGCATTAGGGTCAGTCCAGCTGCTTCTCAGAAAGACCAGTTCATTAATGTCACCTTTCAAGAAATAATCAAGTGGTGGGCTAGCTGCCTCCGAACTTGGTGCTTTATACCATGCCACATGGAACGGCGTAGCAAGAGCATTTGAGCTTTTGATATAATTGTGGAGATAATTTGAAACTTGCGAATTATTGTAAATATTACTAAGAAAAAACATAGCTGATGAGGACGTAGCTTTACTATTTTCGCCCGAATCTGCGAAATTCAAAATAAAATTAGTTGGGCCAGCACAAATCATAGGTACTAAACCCGAGTTCGCTAAGCCTTCTGTTTTTTCGAGTCCATACATATCGCCCAATGCCGTTTGTAAGGCTGACATTCCATAAGATAAATACTCAGTTGCATAAGACCAATAACCTGGGCCTTCGTACCAAGCACCATCTGGAGCATAAAATTTATTCGAGAAAGCTAAGTTAGGTATAACTTTCGGAATAAAATCACTAGCGTAAGTTGGGTCGGTTTCGGCAATTGCTAAAGCACCGACGAGTAATCCACCATTACAAACTTGGTTCCAGTTATTATCGCCATTATGCCACCAAGAAGATTCATAAGATTTTCGGTATTCCGATAATCCTTTGATTTTCAGGCCGTTTCTGATTGTTTCACGGTCAGTTTTGTTCATGTCGTTATAGAGCCAATCGTATCCTATGGCTACTCCGTTGGTCATTTCGGCCACGTCTAAAAAGTGTGACGGATTCCAGTCCGTAAATTCACATACAGCTTTCATGTTATTTACGGACGCATCCAAATACTTCTTATCTCCTGTAAAGCGATAGGCCATTGCAAGGTGCGAAGTGCGTTTCAATAATTCCCGACTGACATCTAATAATCTTGGGCCAATAAGTATACGCGTGAGCATTGGTTTTGTAACCATCGAATTTGCATTAGCAATTACGGCATTGACGTACTTATCCAAAACTGTATCAGTCTTTCGTGCTGCCTTTAATTCTTCAAGTTTTTGGTCGGTCAGAAATAGGCGTGGATGCTCTATTTTAAGATTTTTAAGGTTGGCTGGTAAGTTAGCAAGTGGGGTGGTTTCGTCTTTTTTACATGCAATGGTACAAAACCAAATAATCAGAAGAGAAAAAAGTTTTTTCATAAAAGTGCAAATAAAAGCCCTTTCTGACAAAACAGAAAGGGCAGTTTTTGAAAATATAATTACCAATTTGGATTTTGCTTGAGGTTCGGATTCAATGAAATCTCATTCAAAGGCAATGGCCATAAATAATCTTTTGTTGGGTCGAATTTACGGAAATTAGCTGCTGTAACTAAAATAAAACCATCCGGTGTTAAAACTGCAGGCGTATTAGCACCAAATTCAGTTTTAAAGAAGAAATTACCTAAAACTGGCTTTGGTAATTCAATTTCAGCTGTTTTCCAACGCATCAAATCCCAATAACGATGTCCTTCTTGAGCCAATTCTATACGTCGTTCACGGCGTATTTCATCTCGCATATTCAAACCATTTGTTGTTACGAATGCATTGGTCAATTTAGCGATTTTGCCTCTTGCACGTAGCAAATTGATGGATAAATCTAAGTCAGCATCGCTAATTGAACCATCTAATTCAAACTTTGCTTCAGCATACATCAATAATACTTCGGCATATCGAAGCACAGGACGGTCAATTGAAGAAGCTTGCGTATTCCAATCGTCAATGTTTGAAAATTTTCTAAAACAAAAACCTGTTTTTTGGAAAACGATATTAGCTACATCAAATACTTTTTTGGTAAAAATATAAGGGTCGCCTCTTTTCATAACTGTTTGAATCAAACGGTCATCACGATTTGTAAACACCTCCGATGTTGTTGATGGAGTTTTAAATAAAGGCGATTTTGTGGTCGGTAAGCCATCGCTCATTAAATATGAATCAACCAAACTTTTGGTTGGGCTTTTATTGCCGTTTTCAATTGTTCCTCTATAGTATGTATGCACCAAAACTCGGTCAATTAAGCTAACACCATATTGTTTTACGATGATGTTTTCTTTGTTTTGAAGTCCTTCGCCTTCATACTGAAAGAGATTAAAATAGTTCGCAAAAAGGCTGTGCTGTTTGCTATCAATCACAGCTTTTGCTGCTGTTGCTGCCAAAGTAAGGTGCGTTTTTGAGTTGCCATAGTTATGAAATTTAGAGCGGGTTCCTTCAAAAAGTGCCACACGAGCTTTGAAAGCTAATGCACCCGTGTTTGAAATTCTTCCAAAATTTCCAGTTCCTAGTGTCGCCATTGTTGGCAATTTAGATGCAGCAAAATCAAGGTCTTGATAAATTTGAGAAATAATTTCTTCTCTTGTATTGGCTGGTGCCGTTAATTCTGGCGATGAATCATCTAATATTTTAAGAATCAATGGCACATTTCCATATCTTTGAACTAAACTATAATAGCCCCAAGCCCTAAAAAAACGAGCTTCCGCTACGTATCTATCAATTACTGTCGCACTAGTATTTACTGAAGAACGAGGGGCTTTTTCGATAATATTATTGGCCGCTCTAATCAGTACATAAGCATTATTATAACTAGCATCAGTAGCCGGTGCAAGACGTGAGCCATCACTGATGTTATTGGCGGTAAGTCCGATTGCGTCGTCAGACCAAACATCTTCATTGTTAAATGCTGGAATAAATGTATATAAATAATTAGTTGCAGCAATCAAATCTGTTTCCGAACGCCAAAATGTTTCATCGCTGATTGATGTTTCGGGAAGACGGTTGACTTCACAAGCTGTCATGCCCAAAAACAGCAGACAAGTGGAAAGAATATATTTGAATTTAGATTTCATAAGAAAAATATTTTAATTGGTTAATCGTTGATTATCAGATTTTTATGTTTGTAATAACTTAAAAATTTAAGTTGATACCCGCCGAAGCAGTAGCAAAAAATGGATAATCGTTTTCGATATTATCTCTTTGTTCGGGGTCAAAATACCCTTTAAATTGTCCTAACTTCGAGAAGGTAAGAATATCTTGTGCCGAGAAGAATATTCTGGCTCTCGAAATTTTTAATCTACCCGATACTTTTTCCGGAATTGTATAACCCACTTGTAGGTTTTTTAGACGTGCATATCGACCATCCAATAACCATTTGTCAGACACACGATAGTTGTGGTCGCCTCCTTGAAACGGACGAGGGTATAAGGCGTTGGGGTTTTCAGGAGTCCAATAATCTCGGTGAATACCCAAAGCTTGTTTCCAAGTTACGATAAGCGGAGCAATTGTTTGAGTTTCTGGTCTGAACGAACGCTGACCAACTCCCTGAATAAATGCCGTAAAATCGAAACCTTTATAGTTGAACCCGAGGGTTGTACCAAATACATAGCGAGGTTGAGTTGTACCAAGATATACAAGGTCGCCGAAATCGGTGGTATTACCTTTTCCAACATTAATTTTACCATCTCCATTGAGGTCTAAATATTTTACGTCGCCAGCACCAGTTCGGTTATCTTGAAATGCCCAAGCTTTTACTTCATCGCCTGATGTAAAATAACCATCTGTTTTATAGCCAAAAATACTACTCAGCGGATAGCCTTCTACAATACCATTTGTTCCTGCTCCAACAATATTTCTTGCTGAAAAATTAATCAACTCGTTTTGGTTATCCGAAAGGTTGGCGGCAATCGTATATGAGAAGTCTTTTCCTACTTGTCCTCTATAACGTGCTTCTAATTCCCAACCCCATGATTTCAATTCACCGTTGTTTTTTCGAGGTGTGCCAATACCAATCACCGCAGGTAAGTTTTGTGGCGTAAGCATATTACGATTATATTTTACGTAATAATCTCCGTTAATAGTGAGTTTGTTTTTGAAGAGACCTAGGTCAATACCAAAGTTAGTTGTTTCGATTGTTTCCCAAGAAAGCGACTGTGATGGTATAGAGCCTTGAAATAGATACGAAGCACGAGAATCGCCCAAAACTAAGGTAGAACCACGACTCAACTGACTAAGATAATCGTAATTGCCAAGGATACCTCCGCCCAAAGCACCGCCCAAGCGACCCCAAGAGGCACGAAGTTTAAATTCAGAAAGGAAGTTTACATCCTTCATAAAATTCTCACGGTGTAGATTCCAACCCGCTGAAGCCGATGGGAAATATTTTACTCGCAAGCCTGGTGCAAGTTTTGAGTTATCATCACGTCGGATAGTTGCCTCAATTAGGTATTTACCATCATAATTATAGTTGAATCTACTGAAAACTGATTGCGAAGCATTTGTTCCGATAAACTGACTGTTGGTTTTTGTTTTATCATCGCCCAAATTAAGAGTTGGCAAATCGTTGCTTACCAAGTTAGTTGCTCCTGCACTTACACTTTCTTGTCTAAAATTTTCGTAGTTATAACCTAACAATATTCCTAAATTATGTTTTTTAGCTATAGCAATATCATAATTTGCCAATAACTGTAAGTTTGTATTATTTATCAAATCTTCGGTAATATTGTAGCTATTTACCTGATTTACGTAGCTTAATATCTTTCCTCTTCCCCATAGTGGCACTGTTCGTGCAAAGTTTTTTCTATCCCCAAGACGATATTGCGTTCCTGCAACAGCCGTTAGTCTTAGTCCTTTAACAATATTATTTGCTCGTAAAGTAGCAGTTCCATCAAAAAAGTCTCTTTTCAAAATATTATATCCACCTGATTCAAGACGAGCATAGGCCGTTGCGGCCGAGCCAGCTCCATTGTACTGTCCATCAGGAGTGAAAAATGGTGTACGAGTACGTAAACGATAAAGTTCATAGATAACACCTTGACCATTCAGTCCACCTGAAACTGCATCTTGTTGGTCTTTGGTATAAGACAAACGGGTATCAATCGAAAAGATTTTGCTCAATTGAGCCCCCAGATTTAGGCGTACATTATAACGTTTATAATTATCTGGGCCAACTTTGAAGATTCCGTCTTTACCGTAATAACCACCTGATAATAAGAAGTTTAACTTATCATTTCCACCCGACATACTCAAGTTTTGGGTAGTCATCGACGAATATTTTTTCAAAATTTGGTCGGTCAATGGTTCTTGATTATAAAACAAATATGTGGTGGTATCGGCAGGATTTACTACATATGGCACATTATCTCTTATTCTCTGAAGGTCTACATCGGTATATTCAGGGCCAGCTCCCGAATTTTTCTTGGCTAAATTTGAAAATTCAGCTTCTTCCAAAAGTGTCATTCGGCTTGGAATATTTATCGACCAATCGGTACCTTGTTGAGCTAAATAATTAAATTTCACTTTACCCGATTTTGCTTTTTTAGTTGTAATCAAAATTACACCACCCGCTGCTTGAGCTCCATAAATTGAGGCGGCAGCTGCATCTTTTAGCACACTAATGCTTTCTACATCATTAGGGTTCATTGTTTGAAGCGTATTTCCTGGTACAGTTACACCATCAAGTACGACTAAAGGTTCAATGTTTCCATTGGCTGATGAAGCACCACGAATCTGAATACCAATTCCTTCGCTCCCTGGTTGACCATTTGAGCGAGTGACGATAAGACCCGGGCTTGTGCCTTGCAAAGCATTGGCCAAATTGCTCGACGGACGATTTTCGATGGCTTTTGAGTCGATTGTCGAAACCGCACCAGTCAAGTTAACTTTCTTTTGAGTTCCATAACCAACTACCACTACCTCTTCAAGCGATTTGGCATCGGCTATCATACTCACGCTAATAATTGTTTGATTTCCAACTTCAATTTCTTGGCTTTCGTATCCCAAGAAGCTAAAAACCAAAACTGAATTTTTGTTAGGAACTTTAATCGAGTAATCGCCTTTTCCATCAGTGGTAGCACCTCGGGAAGTTCCTTTAATAGTAATGCTAACCCCTGGTAGAAATTCACCTTTCTCGGAATCGCTTACTTTTCCTGTAATCGTGATATCAGCAGCGTATGCATAGCCGCTTATCAAGCAGTGTAGAGCTAAAACAGTGTAAATAAGTCTGATTTTGGCAGCCTTATTCAGCAACTGATTGAACAGTAATTTTTTTTTCATAAGAGAATTTAAATTTGGATAATTGTTGATATATTGTTTTTGTTAAGTTAGTTACAGGTAGTTAAATTTTAAAATAATATTTTTTGTTTTTTAAGGGTTTTGTATCTTAAAAGACAAAAACAATTATAACGAGAAATAATACTTTTTAAGATAGATTTTAGTCATTCGATTACAGATTGAAGTTATTGGAAAAGTACAATAAATAAATATTTTTTTATATGCTTATGAAAGTTAATTTAATTGGTCATTGCCTGATTTAGTCAATTATATTTTATAAATATAGTGCTATTATATTCATAAACAAAGAAATAATATAAAAAAAGTTGTAAAAATTTAATGTGACTTTAAAAACGGCGATAAAATCATTTTTTTTCAACCTAAATAAGCTAAAATATTTACAATTCTTCATCTAAAAACTTTGTATTTTGCAAATATATAAAAATATTTATCTGAGTAAAATAAATAATTAAAGGCGAATATTGTAAAAGTTATATTTTTAAGTAACCAAATTGGTGATTTCATAGATTTAAAAATATATGAAATTCTAATCGTTCTTATCTTACCAATTACGACAATTTAAGTTTAGGCTTCTTTAAAGAACTGAATATTTTTCTACAAAAATTCATTAAAAAAACGCTTTTATTTGATTTTGCAACATTTTAATAAATTGCTTATCGAAACTTTATTTTGATAACAATGATGAAGCTATTAATTTTAGGTAAACAAAAACAAAAGTGATATTTATTAAGAGAGGGATACTGTCAATTTATCATGATTTAGGAAAAAATGGACTTCGACATTTGGGCGTCAATCCGAGTGGAGTAATGGATAGACTTTCAGCAAGAATACTCAATATTGCTTTGAAAAACCAAGAGGATAAACCAATACTGGAAATGCATTTTCCTGCTCCCGAATTATTATTTGAAAAAGATTGTACCATAATGATCGGTGGAGCAGATTTTTTTCCAACAATAGATAATTATCCAATACAAAATTGGAAATCAATTTTGGTGAAAACAGGCAGTATACTTAGGTTTAAGAAATTAATTAGTGGTAGTCGAGCATATTTGGCCGTAAATGAAGAAAATTGTAAATTTTTACCCTATATAGGTCATATTTGTAATCTTTCCGACAAAAAAATAATCCACTTCACCGAAGGTAACGAGTTTGATTTACTAACCGAAACAAGCAAAGAAGCCTTTGAAAATCAAGTTTTTACAATTTCATATGCCTCAAATCGTATGGGCTACCGAATGAATGCAGAATCTTTGGAAGTTAGCACAAAAAAAGAATTGGTGTCTTCAGCAGTAGATTTCGGAACCGTTCAACTTCTTCCAAGCGGACAAATAATTATTTTAATGGCTGACCACCAAACTAGCGGAGGATATCCAAGACTTGGCAATATTGTTTCAGTAGATTTGCCAAAATTGGCTCAATGTGGCTTGAATGATGCATTTATATTTAAAAAGATTTCGATTGAAGCGGCTGAAGATTTATTGATAAAGCAGGAACTCGAACTTCAAAAACTAAAAGCTAGTATTAGATTTTTCAATGATAAACAAAACAATTGACCTTAACTGCGACATGGGCGAAGCCTTCGGTGTTTGGCCTATGGGAAACGACAATACTTTGATGAAACTGATTTCGTCGGCAAATATAGCTTGTGGTTTTCATGCGGGCGATGCAACCATCATGCGAAAAACTGCACAGATGGCTATCAAATACAATGTTGCTATTGGAGCTCATCCTGCATTTCCAGACTTACAAGGTTTTGGTCGCCGAAATATGCAACTTCCACCGCAAGAAATTTATGATATTTGTATTTATCAGATTGGTGCGATGTTTTGCACTGCCAAAGCCTTAGGTGGCAAACTTCACCATATAAAGCCACATGGTGCTTTATATAATATGGCCGCAAAAGATGCGGTTTTAGCCAAAGCAATTGCCGAAGCTGCAAAAGCAATTAATCCAGATTTGGTTTTTTATGGTTTATCTGGAAGCCATTTAATTTCAGAAGCAGAAAAGATAGGATTAAAAACCGCCTCCGAAGTTTTTGCCGACCGTACATATCAAAACGATGGAAGTCTAACTCCTCGAACACAATCGAATGCTTTGATTGAAAGCCCACAAGAAGCTGTCAATCAAGTAATTATGATGATTGAAAAACAATGCGTAATTTCGACCGATGGAAATGAAGTTCCGTTGAAAGCTGATACAGTTTGTATTCATGGTGATGGAAACCATGCAGTTCAGTTTGTAGAAGAGTTGAGAAATGCTCTATTAAGTAGGAATGTTTTTATTAAAACCATTTTATAAACTATGCCTTTTCCAGAAAAAATTTATCAATTATTTGCATTCGTTTTCACTGCAAGTTTAATTCGCTACTTTATTATTGCAGGAATTGCTTTTTTGACATACTATATTGGTTTTAAAAACAAACTTTCGCATAAAAAAATACAGTTAAAGTTTCCGAAAAATACTGATTATCAGCGAGAAATTCTTTATTCATTACTTACATTCTTGATATTTGGTCTAGTAGCTGT
>JAFEIL010000512.1 GCA_017495105.1 Emticicia sp.
CTAATAATTTAGACTTATGTAGTTATATTATTTTTACATATAGTATATAAATAAATCAAAAACTAAGATAATTATGATGCTTAAAACGCTCGTAAGCTGACTTAGCGAGTGCTTCTTGGTGGTCGGGATGTGCAACTTTGATAAGTTCTTTCGCCCTTTCTACTAAGTTTTTGCCGAATAAATTTGCAATTCCAAACTCGGTAACAACATAATGCACATTGGCACGAGTCGTAACAACCCCCGCACCTTCTTTGAGATGCGAAACGATTTTTGTTAAACCCTTAGAAGTTGCACTCAAAGCAATTATTGGTTTTCCACCTTCTGATAATGCCGCACCTCTGATAAAATCCATTTGTCCACCCACACCCGAATACATATTATAGCCAATACTATCAGCACAAACTTGTCCCGTAATATCAATTTCTATGGCACTATTGATGGCTGTAACCTTTGGATTTTGTCTGATTATCGAAGTGTCATTTACATAATCAACTCGCATCATAGATACGAGCGGATTATCATCAACAAAGTCATAGAGTTTTTGTGAACCACACAAAAAAGTAGAAACGATTTTTCCTTGATTTAGTTTTTTATATTTTCCAGTAATAATACCTTTTTCGACCAATGGGATGATTCCATCTGAAAACATTTCGGTATGAATACCTAAATTTTTATGATTTCCGAGAGCTGCCAAAACAGCATTCGGAATGCTACCAATTCCCATTTGAAGCGTTGCACCATCTTCGACCAAAGAAGCTACATGGCTACCTATTCTTTTGTGTTCGTCGCTAGGTTCGCCCCATGAAACTTCTTGTAATGGCTCATCGAAAGGCACAAAATAATCAATACGGTTTGTGTGAATTTGCGAATCGCCAAGTGTGCGTGGAACAAATTTATTTATTTGAGCAATGACCACATCAGCCGAATCAATAGCTGCTAAAGTTGCATCAACCGATGTTCCGAGAGAGCAAAAACCGCTTTTATCCGGCACAGAAACTGAAATTAATACAATATTTAATTTGATAATATTCTGACTAAAAAGTTTAGGTATTTCAGAAAGAAAAACAGGAATATAACTTCCCCGACCCTCTGCGATGGCTTTGCGAGTATTTTTTGCAATAAAAAAAGCGTTAGTATGAAAAACTTCGGCATATTCAAGATTTGTCTATGGAGCTTCGCCTTCGGTATGAAGGTGATAAATTTCGATTCCTTTCAAAGAATCTGCACGAGCCACCAAGGCGTTTACTAAATAATGAGGAACTGCCGAAACACTATGAATAAAGATTTTATCGCCTGATTTTACAGTTTCTAAGGCTTTTTGAGCTGTTGTGATTAACATACGTTTTATAATTATTGTACAAAAAAAGACTTTTCAGTACATGAAATACATGATTAATATCATGTATTTGAACATTTATTATTAACATTTTTTTCATCCAAAAAAAAGCTATTATCATATCATTAAATCTAAAAATTAAATATTAAAATAATTATATTTATCAAAGCAAACTATTTAACCAACATTGACGTTTAGGGTTTAGAATCACTTATAAACATCTATTATCTATCAATGAAAAAACTTTCTTTATTATTAATTTTAGGCATTTTTGCCTTTGGTTTTGAGGTTTCAGCTCAAACTCCTTCTACTACGGCAACAATTGATACTGTAGCTGCTAAATCTTATGTTGGTAAATATAAGGTAAAAGAAGGGCCTTTTGAGGAATTAATTGTAAGTATCCAAGGTGGAAAACTTTTTGGTGAGGCAGTTGGTCAAGGTTCTGCTGTACTTGCAGCAACTAAAGAAGTTGATATTTTCGAAGTTGTTGGCTATGACGGTAAAATTGAGTTCGTCAGAAATGACCAAAAAATAATCGTAAAGGCTAAACTTTCATTACAGGGAAATATAATTGAAGCAGAAAAACAGCCCTAAATGTAATGTTATTATAAAAAAGCTCCGAGATTGATTTCGGAGCTTTTTTTATGGAGATAAATTAATTGTTTTTAAACTTTATAACTACGGTGTGCATCTAATTTCAAAAATATAAACAATAAAATAGTAAATGACCAAAGCGACGAACCGCCATAACTCAAGAATGGTAAAGGAATACCAATTACAGGCATTAATCCAATAGTCATACCGATATTTACAAGTAAGTGAAAAAACAAAATGGAAGCGACACAATAACCATAAATTCGGGAGAATTTACTGCGTTGTTTTTCAGCTAAATTGATGATTCTATTCAATAAAGCCGCAAATATCAAAATCACAATTACACTGCCGATAAAGCCCCATTCTTCGCCAACTGTACAGAAAATAAAGTCAGTTGATTGCTCTGGTACAAAGTCGAATTTGGTTTGTGTTCCTTGCAAATAGCCTTTGCCGATTATACCTCCAGAACTAATAGCAACCCTTGATTGCGTAACATTCCAGCCAGCCCCTAGTGGGTCAGAGTCTGGATTTACCAATACTTGAATACGCTTTTGTTGGTGTGGTTGAAGCACATTTGTTGTGAAAAATTTCACCCCAAATACGAATGCAGATGCAATAACAAACACTCCACCAAGACGAATCAGGTTTTGACGAGTACGCTCATAACGCTTCAAAAATACATACCAAAATAAACCACAAGCTACAGCCAAACCAGCCACAACATAAAACTTATTAAAAAATAACACCAACACAAAAAGGATTGCCAAAGCAATACCAAGAGCAGGATAAATCCCGGGTAAACCTTCACGGTAAAAAACCGCAATAAAAGCGGCAAAAGTTAAGGCAGAACCTGTTTCTTTCTGTAAAATAATGATGATTGGTGGCACAAAAACAAATAAGCCTGCAACGATGGCATCTCGAACTTTCGAAATATTTACCCCTTGCGTACTTAGATACCTCGACAATGCCAAAGCCGTAAAGATTTTAGAAAACTCAGCGGGTTGTAGTGAAAACGTACTTCCCAATTTTATCCAAGACCTTGATCCTTTGATTTCAGTTGCTAAGAATATAGTCGCTAGTAATAGAAGAATAATAAAACCATAAAATATATATG
>JAFEIL010000226.1 GCA_017495105.1 Emticicia sp.
CTGCAACTGTATTAATTGACGTAGAAGAAATAAGTAAATTTCACTTAGATGGTTCCACAGAAATTGTTTTCAGAGGACCAGGGGTAGAATTTGAAAACAGGGTATTCTTTCAAGGCTTAAATAGCGAATTTTTGGAAACTGTCAAAGAAATTAATTTTGAGTTTCCTTTGGGTATTGATTTGATTTTTTGTGATAAAAATAATCAAATTGTGGGCTTACCAAGATCCAACAATTTTGATTTTAAAGTGTAGAATCGCTAAACTAATCCTTAAAAATAAAACGAATAAAATGGGATATGTAGCCGTAAAAGGAGGATCTGACGCCATCGAAAACTCGCTCGAATTAGTAGAGTTTTATCGGATAAGGAACTCAATAACTCCTATCGAAATTGAACAAATTAAATCCCAGTTACGATTGGCGGTAGATAAAGTGATGGGTGAAGGCGGACTTTTTACCCCTGACTATGCCGCAATTGCCCTTAAGCAGGCCGAAGGTGAGGTTTTTGAGGCAGCTTTCATTTTGCGAGCTTTTCGCACGACACTCCAACGCAGGTTTTATTCTGAGACCATTAATACACGTGAAATGTTTGTGAAAAGGAAAATTTCTGCTTCATTTAGAGAGATTCCGGGAGGACAAATATTGGGACCTACTCGTGACTATTCACAGAGAATTATGGACACCAAAAAGGCATCGGAAAGTACTTCTGACATTCAAAATTTCTTGCAACAGTTTGAGTCGAAAATTGACAAAAATACCTTGAAAAGTATAAAAACTTACGCCAAAGTAATAGATTTACTCAGAGAGCAAGGATTGTTGAAACCCATCGACAAAAAAGAAAATAAACAGCTATTGGATATTACAAGGGAAGCAATCAAATTTCCTGCCGCACGCTCTGCGAGGTTACAAATGTTGGCTCGAGCCGAGACCGGTGGACTCATGGCTATGGGTTATGCCAGTATGCGAGGTTTTGGTTCGGTACACCCAACAGTTGGGGAATTGCGATACGGTTCGGTGCCAGTGACAGTAAAAGACCCCTCTGGAAAACTCAGATATATTGGTAAAATTGAGGTAACGGAGGCCGAAATGATAAACGGAACTTCTTCCAATAAAAAATCTGAAGCTGCTTTATACACCATTGGTTACGGTTTATGCTTTGGACAAAATGACACCAAAGCGATTTGCATGGGTATTTTGGATACGACCATGCGTAATCCCGATTCCAATCAGCCGGCCAATGATCAAGAGTTTGTACTGTATCATACCGAAGGCATTGAGTCAATGGGTTTTACAAACCATTTGAAACTGCCTCATTACGTTACTTTTCAAAGTAGTTTGAAAAACGTTAGAGAAGAAGTAGAGCGTAAAAAGGAAGTGGCAACCGCCTAATTTAATGAAAAATGGTAGAAAATAACAAATATATCAATAAGTACAATTTTGCTTTTATAGACGAATCCACTAAGAAGGAAATCAGGAGAAAATTGTTAAAAGCGGTGGCTATTCCTGGTTATCAAGTGCCATATTCATCGCCAGAAATGCCCATTGCACGAGGTTGGGGCACGGGAGGATTACACGTAACTTTAGCTATTATTGGCAAAAAAGATATTTTCAAAATAATAGATCAGGGCAGCGATGCTTCGGTGAATGCCTGCAATTTGCGAAATTTTGTTCAGTCCATGACGGGCGTAAAAACTACTTTTGATACTTCGGAAGCTACGATTATACAAACAAGACACCGAATAACGGAAGAAGAATTAAATGAAAATCAAATATTTGTTTATCAAGTTCCTCAGCCTGAGCCTTTGCGGTCGGTTGAAAGATACGAAAACAAAACTCGCCAAATGCACGGCGAGGCAGATTACGCAAAAATGTGGGTTTCACTTTACGAACAGTTTGTGAGTCATGGCGATATCATGTTGGGAGCGGGCTATCCGGTCAAAGTAAATAATCGATACATCATGGCTCCATCGCCGATTCCTAGATGGGATATTCCAAACCTAAATCTGTCAAAAGCATTGCATTTGTTTGGAGCGGGTCGAGAAAAAAGGTTATATGCAATTCCTCCTTTCACAAAGGTAGAACCCCTTGAATTTGAGGACATTAAGTTTCATATCGAAGATTTTAAAGGCAGTGCTTGTTCCAAAACAGGTTATAAAAAAGCATTTTTGGATGAAATGTATTACGACGATGGTAGCACCAATTTTGTCATAAATGATAGTAATTTTTTGGATAAATTATCTGAAAAAGAAGAACCTATTCAGCACGAAAATAAATATATCAATCAGATAGAAGAATGAGTAATACAGAAGACAATTGGTTATTGAAAGTTAATAATTTGACCAAAATATACGGCGATTATACTGAAAATTCCATTAAAAATACGGGTCCTGAATTTAACTCAAATATTTGCCCAGAGACTGGAAGTATTGTGGCTTGTGCCGATATAAATTTTGAACTGTATCCAGGTGAGGTTTTAGGAATTGTGGGGGAGTCTGGTTCTGGCAAAAGTACCGTCGTGAAATTACTCTATTTTGATATGGAGCAAAGCTTGGGTTCTGCTTTTTTAATGCCGCATCTCGATGGTTTATCTAATATTTTGGAAGAGTCTAATCAGAAAAAACGTTGGATTCGTAACTATTTGATGGGAATGGTCTATCAAAACCCTCGTGATGGACTCAATTTTAAGTTTTCTTCGGGTGGAAATATCGCTGAAAAACTGATTATGGGAGGTAATTTTCATGTGGGTAATATTCGTAATCGTGCCACAGATTTATTGGAAAAAACCGAAGTTCCTGTTTTAAGGATGGATGATAAACCAGCTTCATTTTCGGGTGGTATGCAACAAAGGGTTCAAATTTCAAAAGCCATTGCCAATAACCCGCCCTTGCTGTTTTTGGACGAAGTTACGACTGGATTAGACGTTTCGGTGCAGGCAAAAGTATTGGATTTAATTCGGGAATTACAACAAGATTTGGGCATTGCCATGATTGTGGTTTCGCATGATTTGTCTGTGATCAGAATGCTGACGGATAGAACAATCGTGATGAAAAACGGCAGAATAGTAGAACGTGGGCTTACCGACCAAATTTTGCAAGATCCACAGCATGAGTATTCTCAACTTTTGGTTAGCTCACTTTTATAATCACTGAAAATGAATATTCTCGAAATAAACGACCTGAGTAAGGTTTTTAACCTTCATATTCTCAACAATAAAAAGTTAGAGGCATTAAAGTCAATCAATTTTACTGTTGAAGAAGGAGAAATTATTGGGTTAACTGGCAAGTCTGGCTCGGGTAAATCGAGTTTGATGAAATGTATTTATCGCACCTATTTAGCCTCTGGGGGACAAATAAATTACAGATCTATCAATGGAATGGTGGATTTGGTAAAAGCCACTGACCATGAAGTAATTGAATTACGCAAAAACGAAATTACGTATTGCTCGCAGTTTTTGAGTGTGATTCCAAGAGTTTCGGCCGTTGATGTCGTTTGTGAAAATTTATTCAAAGTAAATACAAACAAAGAGGCTGCCCGCTATAAAGCCAAAGGAATGTTAAAACAATTGGGCCTGCCAGAAGAACTTTGGGACGCTTTTCCTGTGACATTTTCAGGCGGTGAACAGCAGCGTATCAACGTAGCGAGGGCAATTATTACTTCTCCGAGATTTTTATTAATTGATGAACCAACTGCCTCGCTTGACCCAAAAACCAAAGATGTTGTTGTTGATATGCTTTTGGATTTAAAGAAACAAGGGACATCTATCCTCTGTATTTCACATGACGAATACACGATTGAAAAATTAGTAGATAGGAGAATAAATCTTCATATGGGCGAAATTTTAAACTTAAATTAATTAAACTAAATCTTTTTTATGAGTTCATTATTTATTAAAAATGCAAGAATTATTGAGCCTAAAAATGTAATTGAAAGAGGTCATTTAAGAATAAAAGAGGGAAAGATAGAAGATTTTGGAGATCTTTTAGCGGATGAAAATGAGCAAATTATTGATGCAAAAGGCTCGATATTAATGCCCGGAATTATTGATATTCACACGGATGCCTTAGATGGAGAAATCATCCCGAGACCCGGTGCAGATTTCCCAATAGAAATTGCCTTCAGAGAATTGGAAAGAAAAATGAGTGGATGTGGTTTTACTACTGTTTACCATTCTATGCACTTAGGTTATCGTTCGGCAGAATACAATTCTCGTAGTAAATATAAACGCAGTGAAGTTTTTGAAACGATACATAATGCTTCCAAAGGGAATACTTTAATTAATAATAAAATTCACTTACGTTTTGAACTGACAGGTGTGGAAGCCTACCAAGAATGCCTTGAATATATAGAAAAAGGCTTTATTCAGATGCTTTCAATTATGGATCACACACCTGGGCGTGGCCAACATACTGTAGAATGGTTTATGAAGATGGTAATGGCCAACGGAAAAACCGAAGAGCAAGGCCTTGAAGAACTCAATGAAAGGTTAAACCGACCGCTCATTGATGGGGACGAATTGAAAAAAATGATTAATCTGGCCAAGGAAAAAGGGTTAGCGGTTGCCTCGCACGACGACCATACCATCGAAAAAGTGGATTATATGATTAAAATGGGGGTTGATATTTGTGAATTCCCGATTACAATGGAAGTGGCAAAATATGCAACTTCTCTTGGGCAATATGTAATTGGCGGAGCTTCAAACATTTTAAGAGGCGGCTCTCTCACGGGGAATTTGAATATGACCGACGCCGTTTTGGAAGGTGCAATCGACAGCTTGTGTTCAGATTATTACCCATCAGCAATCATTCATTCGATTTTTAAATTACACCAAAAACATGGACTTGGCCTTTCCGAAGCCGTGAATTTAGCAACCTTAAATCCTGCTAAAGCCGTTGGAATTGATAGCGATACTGGCTCAATAGAAAAAGGAAAAGATGCAGATTTGATATTAGTAAAACTAATTGATGATTTACCGATGGTCACCAATACGATTGTAAAAGGTAAAATTGTTGTCCAAATTCCTCAGGAAATAACTTATAATGAATTGAGTTTTGCTTGATAAAGGATTGCTTTTCGCATGTTCTGAGATTTCTTTAAGCGTAAAATAAATCCGTCCCTAAACATTTTTAATACAATGAACGACTATTCCTATGATAATTATCTTCAACGACAGTTGTTTGAAATTACAACTGGTTGCATAGTAGAGAAATTAGCCACGATAAAAAAGGCGAACAATTTTGAGTGGGTTGAAAATGACTGGAAACCAAATAGTTACGAAGGTTTTGGCGTGATAACGATGGTGGGAGATCACCCCCAAAATGAATTATTTATTTTAAGATTACAGGAAATACAAAAAGAGTTTGATTTAAAATTGGCAGCAAAGAATGGAGATATATTATCGAAATATTTTCAATTGCCCGCCGCAAGCTATCACCAAACGGTTGCGAATTTGCTTTCAAACGAACGATTTCAGCAAAATATTGTGGATCGTGATTTGCTCAATGATTTCCCAAATATTGTAAAAGAAGCCTTTGAAGGATGTGATGAAGAAGAGTATTTCCAGCCAATAGCGATGAAGATGATTGGACTATCGGTGTTTGGAACATGTGTTGCTATGCTTGGTACTTTTGTTCATGAAGGTGACTACCAAAGAATTACTGATATCAGGAATAGTATTTATAACCAAGATATTTTAGCAGATTTGGATATAAAAATGACCCGACCATTCATAGGACACATCACATTGACTTATTTTGAGGCTGAATTTAATGATTCAGAAAAGGAGAATTTGGGAACGGTGATTAATGAGATTAATCAAAAATTAGGGGAAGAGGAAAATATCTTCTACCTCAACTCAACTTCGCTAAGAAGATATCATCATTTAGCCGAATTTTTAACAGAAGAAAATTACCCTAAAATTTTAATTTAAGTATGGAATATTTCGAGCATTTTCCACCAAAAATAGAAACAACCGCACCATTTTTATTGACTGAAAAGCCAACCATTGACCCAACTTGCATTATTCGTGATTCTTACGTGGGTGCTTATACGCAATTAATGAAAAATACAATGTTGGTCGAATCAAGTTTTGGAGATTACAGTTATACGGCGGGTGATGTGCAAATTATCTATGCCGAAATCGGGAAATACTGTTCCATCGCCAATAGTGTTCGCATAAATCCGGGTAATCATGCTCATTGGCGGGTTTCGCAACACCACATGACTTATAGACCTGTGCAATACGGACTGGCAGAAGAAGACGACCATGATTTTTTTCAATGGCGGCGTGATCATAAATGTATAATCGGCCACGATGTTTGGATTGGTCACGGGGCTTCCATAATGCCTGGGGTAAAAATTGGAACGGGGGCAATCATTGGTACGGGAGCTGTCGTTACAAAAGATGTTGGTCCTTATGAAGTCGCAGTTGGTGTTCCTGCCAAAGTGATAAAAAAGCGGTTTTCTGACGAAATAATTGATAAATTATTGATAAGTGAGTGGTGGAATTGGAGCAGAGAATCTCTTGAAGTAAATTTTAAAGACCTTTTTGTAGTTGATACATTTTTAGCAAAACACATATAATGAAAAACTTTTTACTGAGCCTTTTGTGTATATTTATTTTATCATGTAGCGGTTCCAAAACTGATTCATTCAATAATCCTGATAAATTAATTATCGGGATTTATGCTGGCGATAATCCGAACCAAACTAAAGAAAACATTGTGTTTTTTCAGAAATATTTGGAGAAAGAATTGGGTAAAGAAGTTGAATATATTTTCACATCGGATTATACTACGTTAGTGGAAGGAATCCAAAGAAAAAAACTGCATGTTGTACAACTTTCACCTTTTTCTTATGTACTCGCCACCCGAAAGCCCTGTTTGGTTCCTTTAGTTACTTTTGGGCTAAACAATAAACCATCAAGTTATCACAGTATCATTTTTTCAAATAGTCAATCTGCTATTAAAAATATGGCTGATCTTCAAAAATATGCAAAAAATATCACCCTTTGTTTTGGTGATCCTGCTTCTACATCGGGTCATTTACTTCCCAGAGCTTATTTGAAATCCATTGGTTTAGAACCTGATAGTAGTTTTAAACAAGTTGTGTTTACAGGGACTCATGCCGCTACAATTTTAAGTATAAAATCCAAAAAAATAGATATCGGATGCTCCTCAAGTGACCTTGCCTTGGACAGGTTGATAAGAGAAGGAGTAGCAAAACAGTCAGATTTTAATATACTATGGACATCCGACGACATCATTAATGACACCTTTTCCGCCAGCATTGATTTAGATAAAAAGCTTATTGAGAAAATAAAAAAGGCATATTTAGAGGTACATAAGAAAGATTTTAATGCCTTTAGTAAATCTATTTTTAGGTTTTATCCCGATGCTCGTAATCGTCAGTTTATACCTGTTTCAGACTCCATGTATAACAGTTTAAGAAAAGTAGCCGCCAATATTAAAGAACTAAAATAATGAAAAATGTCCTAATTTTTCTCATTAGTCTATTGCTTTTTTCATGTGGCAAAACCTCCGATCTTGACGAAAACAATATTCCCAAAAAAATTGTAGTCGTTTTCAACAATTCGGGAGATAATACCGGTTCATTAATAAAAGCTCGAGAAAAATTTAAAGATTATTTATCCAAAAAGCTAGATAAAGAAGTTGAACTTTATATTACAACCGACTACACTTCGGTGATAGAAGCGATCAATTCAAAAAAGGCACATATTGCTTATTTGAGTCCATTTTCTTACATTTTGGCTGCACAAAAGAAAAATGTAACCCCTTTGGTTGCGGTGGGAATGAATGGCGAACCACGGATGTATAGTAGTATAATTTTTACGAGTAGTAAATCAAGTATTAAAAGTATTGAAGACGTCAAAAAACGAGCAAAATCCTTAAACTTGTGCTTTGTTGACCCAGCTTCAGCTTCTGGACATTTGGTGCCAAGAGCCTACCTTGAAAGTATTGGTTTAAGTCCAGATAATGCTTTTAAAGAAACTCTTTTCGCCGGTACTCATCCCGCTTCGGTGCTGACCGTAACGTCTGGTAAGGTTGATATTGGTTGTACCACGGCCGAATTTGGTTTGCAAAAAATGGTAAAAGAAGGGATTATTAAAAAAGATGATGTAAGAGTTCTGTGGACTTCAGACCCAATTGTTGCTAGCCCAATTTGTATTCGTAGTGATATAAATCAGGAATATATCGAAAAAATAAAAAGCATTTATTTGAATTTGGCAAAAGATGACCCAGAAGTTTTTACTTCCTATATAAAGGTTTTCTACGCCGATGCTGATAAAATGGCTTATTTCCCGGTGAACGATTCACTTTACAATGGCATTCGAAAAATAGCGAGAGGCATTAAAGACATAAATTTATTCAAATAAAATGATAGAAGTAATCAATATTTCCAAGACGCTACCCAATGGCAAAAAGCTTTTGGACAATATTTCCTTCAAGGTAAAAAAAGGAGAATTTGTTGGCATTTTGGGAGCCTCAGGTGCTGGTAAAACATTGACTTTGAGGAGTTTAAATGGATTGTTAAAGCCAGATTCAGGCTCAGTCATTTTTAAAAATGAATTAGGTGAAAAAGTTAATATTTGTACACTTTCCAATAAAAAACTCAGAAAAGTAAGGCAAAAAATTGGGGTAATTTTTCAAGGTTATCACTTGGTGCAAAGGCTGAGTGTGTTGGAAAACGTGATGATTGGCCGTCTCGGGAGCATAACTACTTTTAGAAGTATTTTTTACGGATTTACAGACGCCGAAGCACACGAAGCCATGGGAGCTTTGGAAAAAGTAAACATGGAACACTTGGCTAATAATAAAGTTTCAAGTCTCAGCGGTGGTGAAAAACAGCGGGTAGGCATCGCAAGAGCAATTTTTCAAAAACCCAACTTGCTTTTGGCCGATGAACCTATCTCCAATTTAGACCCTAAAAACGCTAAATTAATTATGAAATTGATAAAGCCTCTTTCTGAAGAGATTCCGGTGATTGGAGTTTTTCATCAACCAGAAATGACGGCAAAATATTGCACAAGAGTGATTGCCATTAAAGAAGGAAAAATTATTTATGATGGCAAGCCAAATTTGAGCGAAGACCAACTCTCAGAAATTTATGGGGAAGAATTATCAACGCTGGCATTACAAGCAAAATGAAAATAGCTGAATTTAAAATTTCTCGATATAAAAATATCGTTCTTCCATTAGGAGGACTGATTTTCTTAACTTTTCTAGCCTCAAAATCTTGTAAAATTGATTTTTCAGACTTTGGTGAAGGGATAGTAAATGGTACTTTTTTTATTGCCAAGATGTTTCCTCCCGACTGGGCTGCTTTCCCAGAAATGCTCCAACCTACTTTCGACACTATTTTGCTCGCACTTTTAGGTACATTTTTTGGCACGATACTTTCACTATTTATCGCATTTTTCGCAGCTGCTAATCTAAGCAATCCTTGGGTTCGCAACATCACACGATCTTTGATTAGCATTGAGCGATCTATTCCAGAACTTTTTATTTTGTTGATTCTCATTACTGCGTTTGGTTTGGGAGCCGTACCAGCCATTATAGCCATTGCTTTGGGTTGTGTGGGCATGCTGGGCAAGTTATTGGCCGATACAATTGAGGATATTCCACCCACGCTGATGGATTCTGTGGCTTCTATTGGAGCAAACAAAATTCAAATTATTGCTTTCGCGGTGATGCCCGAAATTATACCGAATTTAATCTCTTATGCCTTATTTCGATTTGAGGTAAATATTCGCCTTTCGGTACTTTTAGGGGCCATTGGGGCAGGTGGAATTGGTTATGAACTCGAAAATTCTTTTAGTTTATTAGAATATCACCGTGCTTTTTCAGCCTTGATTATTGTGTTAGTTTTGGTTTTTAGTATTGAGCGTTTATCTTCTTTTTTTAGAAATAAATTAAAAAATGCAATAGTTTTGAAATGAGCGATTTTAAAATTGATTTACCTTCCGCAAAATTTAAGAATAAGGCAACACTCACAAGCATTGTTATTCTTTTGGTGACTTTTATTTGTTCGTATATAAAGTTTAATCCATTGGTGATTTTTACAGAATTTCATTTCTTGCAAGAATTTTTTGTTGAAATGTTTCCGCCAAATTATGGTTTATTTTACGAAAATGAAGGGGTAGGGCAGTCCATTTTACAAACACTGTCCATGGCTTTTTTAGGAACTATTTTTGGAGGATTTATCGGTTTTATTTTATCATTTTTTGCGGCAAACAATATTTTTCAAATACCATTTTTGAGAAATTTTTCAAAGTCATTTTTGGCAATGATTAGGGTAATTCCAAGTTTGGTGGTAATTCTAATTTTTGTGATTGCCGTGGGTCCGGGTTCATTTGCAGGAGTTTTAACGTTAATTATCACCACCATCGGAGTTTTTGGAAAGCTATTTACTGAGGTCTTAGAAAATGCCGAAGAAGCCCCTTCTGAGTCAATCTATTGTGCTGGAGCATCACATTTACAAGTAATCCGCTATTCCATTATTCCACAAGTTTTGCCAGCATTTATTTCTAATTTATTATATGTTTTTGATTTAAATATGCGTGCTGCCATCGGCTTAGGTATTTTTGGAGGCGGCGGCATTGGTTATAAACTTTATATGGCCATGCGAGTTTTGCATTATCAAGACGCCACTGCACTCATCACTATGATTGTGTTTATGCTTCTAATCGTTGAAAATACCTCTAACTTTTTGAGAGGTAAACTATTAGGAGAAAAATTGTAATTTTGCTTTAATGTATATAAATTAATAAACTTTCAAAGATATTTTAATCTCAAACATAAAATGAAACAGATGAAAAATAATTTTAAACTTGTTTTTGCTTTTTTATTGACTTTCCTAGTTTTTTGGGCTTGCAAAACCAACCAAATTAGCAAAAAATCAGGGAACGAATACCGAAATGAAAATGACGACCGCACGCTTTTTGCAACAGAAGCACCTTTCATTATGCCCTATAACCGAATTTTAGATGCAGCGGGCGAATCGGTTGAATTTGGCGATGGTACTTTTGAAAACCATAGTTTGGACGCCGTAAAACTATCCGACAATCGAACATTGGTCGTGGAAGATCGTTTTGGCATTGCTTTTTTTGACATAAATACTAAAAAATTAATAGAAAGATACAGCTATAATTCGGATGCAAAATTCAAGGGAACAATGAGCACGTTTTCGGGAATAAGCACCATCGTTCACCACGATTCTACTTTTATTTTTTGGGGAGCAGGCGGGCGAGATATATTCTTAGGCGGTGGCAATATTGGCAAAGCCAATTCTTTTGTGATGCAGGCATATTGGGATGGCAAAAAAGCAAAATTGATGAATGTATTTCCTTTTACACCTATTGCACCTGCTACTATTGCCTTGCCAAATCAAGTGATTCCTAAAGTAGAAAATGGGCAATTGTACATTTATACGGTATTGAATGGTAATAATAAAATGGCAAAAGTGCGAGTAGCCGATGGTAAGAAAATATACGAAGTACCCACTGGGGTAGCACCGTACGGAATCGAAATTATTGGCGAAAAAGCATTTGTAACTAACTGGGCTGGTCCTTTGCCTGATTCTACTAATGGTTTAGAAACAGCGGGCATTCCGTGGGGGAAAGCTTATATTGACCCAAAAACAGGTGCGATGAACCAAGGGTCCGTATCGATTTTGAATACTAATTCGGGCATTGTTTTGAAAGAAATAAAAGTAGGTTTGCACCCCAGTGCGATTATTTCAAGCCCCGATAAAAATTTTATTTATGTAGCCAATGGAAATAGCGATTATATTTCTGTGATAAACGCCCAACAAGGAATTGTAATTGATTCAATAGATGTGGGACTTTTTAGGAATAGAAAAGAATATGTAGGCTCTTCTCCAAACGGCTTGGCTATCAACAACGATGGCTCGGTTTTGTATGTGGCCAATGGATTGGATAATGCTATTTGTGTGGTTGATTTAAAGAACAGATCTGATAAAAACAACTATAAGATTAAGGGATATATTCCTACCGAAGCGTATCCTTCTTCCATCGTGCTGCATGAAAATAGCATGGTTGTTTGTAATTTGGAATCAACAGGGGCGAGGGCTTTAAACGATACAGATTTTGATGATGAAGGCAAAAATCCAAAGAAGAAAATAAAGGCTTTTAATGCCCATAAACAAATGGCTTCAATTTCGTTTATTGATATTCCAAATCAAAGCGAATTGAATGTATTTACAGAAAAAGTTCAAAAACTAAATTTGTCCTACCGCATGGAATTAACCTCCCGTGCACCAAGACCAAATGTAGCTCCCGTGCCCGTTCCTGAGCGGATTGGTGAGCCTTCGGTGTTCAAACATGTGTTGTATATTATCAAAGAAAATCGTACTTATGACCAAGTCATGGGGGATTTACCGCAAGGTCGTGGAATGAAACCGCTTTGTATTTTTGGCGATTCTATTACCCCAAACCAGCATAAATTGGCAAAAGATTATTTGTTATTAGACAATTATTATGTGTCGGGTAAGGGTTCAGCCGAAGGTCATCACTGGGCTTCGGCGGGTATGGTGACTGACTATACCGAAAAGTCGGTGCGAGCTTGGTTTCGCAGCTACCCACACGTGCTATACGATGCGATGGTGTATAACAAAAACGGTTTAATTTGGAACAATGCCCTAGATCATGGCAAAACTGTACGAATTTATGGCGAGGCTTGTGATTTTCATATTGACGGTGAAAAAAAATACGATTGGAAAACACTTTTTGACAAACGTAAAAACAACGATTTGGCGGATTTCAAATACCATAGCACCACCACTATTTCAAGAATTCGTCCGTTTTTATCACAAACTTTTCCTGGAGGAGATAATGAAACCGTATCGGACCAAATGCGTGCGGATGATTTTATAAGGGAATTAAAAGAAACCGAGGCAAATGGAGGTGAATTGCCCAACTTGATGGTGATGGCCTTACCAAACGACCATACCGCAGGAACAAATCCCTTGTTTCCAACGCCCAGAGCGATGGTGGCCGATAACGACTTGGCATTAGGCAGAATAGTGGAAGCAATAAACAACAGTAAATTTGCTGAAAACACGGTAATTTTTGTTTCAGAAGACGACTCACAAGCGGGCTGGGATCATATTTCTTCCTACCGAACCACCGGTTTTGTCATTAGTCCGTATAATAGACTTCAAAAAACTGTTAGTACTCAATATAATCAAACTTCGATGCTTCGTACAATGGAACAGATTTTGGGTTTACCGCCAATGAACGTTATTGACGCCACTGCTTTGCCAATGTTTGATTGTTTTAGCAAAACGCCTGATTTTTCTTTTAAATATAAGCCCCGCCAAAACCTTATTCCACTTGATGAGATGAATCCTATCAGAACGAAACTGTCAGGAGCGGCACTCAAGTTTCATGACCAATCGATTAAATATGCCTTCCAAGAAATTGACAAAGGACATGACGATATTTTGAATAAAATCCTTTGGTTTTCTGTAAAAGGAAAAAAGAAATATCCTGCAAAATTGGCTGGAGGGGTTGATGAAGATTGAAAGTTAAACTTGGAGTGTTTTCAAAAAGCAAAAACTCATTTTTTGTAGAAATTGACCAAAGGACTAGTATAGAAATAAGGCTTTATGTTAAAAAAGCTATAATGGAGCAAATGGCTCGTATAAAAAAACTTGTAAAAGACCTTTAAATATTAGTCTTCTTAGCTTCTGAAAACAGGACTAAATTCCTGCTGAATGGAAAAAACAAGAGGCTGTCTCAAAAGTAATTTTGGGGCAGCTTTTATTTTATGCTACTTTTTG
>JAFEIL010000051.1 GCA_017495105.1 Emticicia sp.
TGATAGTCATGTGTTTACTTAAATTTATTTGTGTGATTGAAATAATTGATTTTACTAATTTAATGATTTTTCTATAAAAATGCAAGTTTATACTTCGCTTTAGCGGCCAATGCTTTTAATTTTAAAATCTTAACATTTGCTGTTGGTTTTACTGGTGTTGGCTCAGTCTTTTCTAAAGGTCTTACTTCATCGTTTAGATTTTCAGTAACTTTAAACTCATTTTCAATTAGCTTAAATTGCTCTTGAGTTAACTCGCAACTGATTCTTAGTTTTTTACCTAAAATATCTAATAATTTTTGTAGATTTTCATTGCTGGTACAATATCCTACCATCTTATTAGAAATAGAAGTAAAATTGTTACCTTGAATATACTTTAAAACATCTTTATCTAAATAAACATATCCACCTTTATCACGAGAAGTAGGCAATAGAAATTTATATCCATTATTATCGAATAATATTTTCAAGTTATTGCTACAATCAAGACTTCTCATATAACCCAAGTTTAGGACTATTCTTGCACATTTATTTACTGGAACGACTATTTTTTGAGCATCGCTTCCCGAAAAATTAGATCCAGTTGGCGAGTAACTTTCAGGCAATAATGCACCTTTGCGTACCTTACCATCAAGCGTTGAAAACTGAATCAATTTTGCTCTTGGCACTTCTGGCTGTCCAAAGAATTGAAGTAAATTTCCAGTAGCAATATATCTAACCATGCGGTCTTTACTGCTTTCTTTAATGGAATTTGTCCAATTTTCAAGCATATTTTCATAACTTCTCACCCACGAATCAGAAGAACCTTTTAGCTGAAATACCAATGCTTCTGACTTTCCAGCCAAAGGAATAGTTAATTGTTTGGTAGAACTTGCCACAGCAATTTGCAAGCTGATATTAGACGGTGTAAACTTATTCTTTTTGTTGCTTCCAAGTTTAAAACCTAAGCTAACTGCCAATGATGAGCCAGAAGATTCGTTGTTGGCATCTTGTCTGTATTTTAGCTGTCGACCAACCAAAAAGAACTTAAAGAAATCGCTCAAAGTTTCAAATTGATTATTGTATTTTTCATTGAGTTTGTCAATGTCTAATTGTCGAGCTTCTTCGAGTTCGGCTGTACGGTCAAATACATAATTTCTCTTATCTTCTGCCGAAGACAGTTTTGAATACGCTGTTTCTTGTGTTATATTCTTTATTTTCTTTGCGTAGTCTTGTTGTTTTTCTTTTACAAGTTCAGCCAAACGAGCCGTAATGGTTTCTTTTGCATTACTAACCAAATCATCAGCGTATTTCTGGGCCGTTGTTCCGTTTAAAACTGCTTTAATTTTTTCGTCAATTTCTCTGACATTATAAGGTTTTTTTAGCGTATCGACCTCACACTTTTCTAAGTAGGTGTTTTCTGAAAATGGCGAACTTCCTGCGTTATTAGCCACTAAAATAGACCGGTCAAGGGTTTTAGCTTTTAGGTTTTGAACTTCTACCTCTAAATCGTATTCGCCTTGCTCAATCAAAAGGTTTACATATTGCTGATAATTGTTGATAATATCAGAATAAAATTCCTCTTGTTTTTTGCATGGTAAAACTGCCACACGCCCCGAAACTATTTTGGCAGCATCCTCAGTTACAGTTTTTTCTTTACCCGAATCTGCTTTTGATTTATTTAGATCAAATGGATCACCAATTGAAGTATTGAAAGTTTTGTTTTCTTTCAAGTAATCCATCACTACATCATCGCCATATTTATTTAGGAAATCATCTGATTTTAATAATGATTCACTATTTTTTTGATTTGAAGCAGTGTTGGCATCCAAAGATTTTAGTTTCTTTTGGAGCATCATCATCAAACGTTTTTCGGCTGGAACGGCACAAGTCACATAGTCATAAATAGGAGGCAAGATTTGACCAGTTCGGTTTATTCTACCTCTTTTCTGCACCTCAGTATTAATATCGAGTTCGGCTTGCAAAACAATCATCACACGTTGTTTTACTTGACTTGCTGGTACTTTTGAAGTAGTAATAGCGTGAGCTGATGCACCAGTCGAACCTGACTGATTAATCATTAATACATCTACTTCATTATCATTAAATCGTCTGAAAGCATCGCTTACGTTCTCTTTTTTACGCACTTGGAGCGTTCCAATGATTCTTTTTTGGGTTGCCTTCTCTATCCTACCCATTCCCTTAGCTTTTCCAAGTCCATTTTCGGCTTTTATTTGGTTCAAAGTTTTTGGTGTCCAATAGAAATCTAACTCAATCGGCTGGGGGAAGCCTTTCGTCATTTTCAAAGACTTTATCTCTGATAGTGAGTTATACCCTAACTCAGCATTTTGCCAATCATTGTTTAAAACCACGTAGCAATAAACTTCATCTTCACCGTTCCATTCTGAAATAAAGAACTGAGTTTGACCTAAAAAGTATCTAATTGGAAACTTTATAAAATCTGCTGGTTTTAGGTTTTTATTGCCAGTCTTTTTTATTTCTGACATTAACATTTTTTCAGTATCGTAAATATCAGGCAATGATTTTATCTGAGCTTCTAAGTCCTTTACTACTTTACCAAACTCTCCCGAATTACGAACAATTTTCTGCTGTATTTCAGGCATAAAGTCTTTGACAACTTTTGGAATATTTGTTGTATTTTTATCAGAAGAAGTAGGTGTCATTTCCCTAAGTTCTTCGTTTGTAATCATCTTTTCTTCAAGCATTAACTGATACTGACGGCCAGTTACTTCTGCTACTGTATAGCCAGCACGTTGTAACTTTTGTTTGATTTGGTCAATCGGGCTAATGGTTATACCAGTCGTTGACTTGTATATCTTATCTAAAATCGAATTGTAAGAAAGTTGTGCTTCTTGGCTAAACTCCTTAATGTCAAACTTTTCTGGAGTTGTTTGTCCAGTTTCATCAACTACCGTATAACGCAAGATACCTTCTAAAGCTCTAACAAGTACTGTGGCGAAATCTGCTTGAATTTTATCTCCTTCTCTTATTGGTCTGCCGTTGGCATCTTCTAAGCTATTAATAAAGCTACCCATCGTGCTTGCAAATGCGATAACAGGCTTTTTTCCTTCTTTCAAACGCATGATGGCACGGTCGGCAACTGAATCGGCTTTGATGGCAAATAACATTTGATTAATTGCTTGAAAAACTTTCGAGAAATAAGGAGTATTATCAACCCCTGCTTTGTCAGTTCCTTCACGCTTTTTTGCTTCCTTTCCACTTGCTGCTGCAACCTTATCCATTTGATTGATTTCAGGATTTATGTAATTCTCTTGAAATTCAATAATATCTCGCATGATTTGCGTAATGGAATCAGAAATAGCTCTTTGCTCGTCGGCTCTCTCATCGGTAGTTATATAATTAACCTCAATGCCTTTGTAGGTACGTTCACGCCTAATCATTTGCCCAACCTGCACTAATTGTGCTGAAATAACCTCTTGCAATGCTACACCGCCTTTAGTGATTGATTCAATCAAGCCCTCTGGTGTTAGATTTGCTTCACGCATGGCTGTTTTCATGGCGTAAATAGGCATATTTTTAGGGCTTTTTGCAAACGTCGCACTAAGAAAAGTAACACCTTTAGTATTAACAATAACACTTTCGAGGTTTTTTCCAATGTTACTATCGCCCGAAGCATTATGGCTTTCGTCCAAAATCATTGTTGTACCCTCTGATATACTTCTCAAAAAAGACAATTTTAATGGAGTGCCTGTAAAATTGCCTTTTTTGTCATATTCGCCTTTATTAATTTGACTATATGTGACCATTGCGTAATCATATTGTTTTGGCAATTTTCCTGCCTTCATTACGTTGTCTTGGGTTTTTGGGTCGAGTGGTTCAAATACTACAACTCCATCTTCGTCTTTTACAAGGCTTTTATCCTCCTTTGCATTTACAATGTAAGGACGGTATTTGTCAGCTCCAATTGCCTTTAAGTCACGGTAAAGGTCTGAAAACAAGTTTGCCTTTTCAGTCATAAATATTGGCTTATTTCCGTTTTCTATGCCATATCTAATCATTGCAGCAGCTATTCTGCCTTTGCCAATACCTGTTTGATCACCGATAATAATTGATTCGTTTTTGGCTTCAATATTATATATGGCAAGTGCTACTGCATCAATTTGCTCTGCTGATAGTGATTTGGTGAGTTCAGCCATGCTTTTGTATGCAAGTTTACGCATTACATACTGGTCAACGTCACCTACTTCATTTTGTAAGCGTTCGAGTGCTTGGTGAATCTCAAATGTCATACTATCGGGAGTTTCAACCATAAGCGAATTTCCCTTAGACGATGGTCGATAAGTATCTCCCAGTCCTTTTCTTATACTTTTCTTGTTTTTTTGTTGTGTGGATTTCATATTATATTAATGCTAATTTTAGTTTTGCTTTGGCTGCCAATCCTTTTAATTTTAGAATCTTAATATTTGCTGTTGGTTTTGCTGGGGCATTGCTTTCGGTTTCTTTTTTTAAATACTCATTTACCGCCATTGCAAATTCACCTTTACTTTGATAGTATTTTCCAACAAGAATAATTGGCATTAAAAGGAAAACAGAATCTCCAAAAGGTGTAGGCAAATTTACCGTAAAACCTCTGTCAGCTTGTGTAAACTGAATCGTAAGTGATTTTGGGTTTGTTAGCTTTACAACTGAATTTAAAAAGCCTTTTATGTGTACTAAATCAAAACCAAAAACGAATTTAGGGCCTGAATAATCAGTTTTTACTTTTAATCGAATATCAATAGAATAATCTTCGTTGTCATGTATCAATTCTAATATTCCATCATTTAACACACACACTACTTGTTTGATTTTAAAACGTTTTTTTACTACTTCTTTGTAGCTTGGTTCTAAACTCAAAAGTGTTTTGGTAAATTCTTTGGTATCTACCGTAAACGAAAGGAGTTGTTTTTCTGGAAAAATAGACAAGTATTGAGGAAATCTTCGGTCGATTTTTTGTGATGTTTTTGGATTATATAAGCCGTTGTCCAAGGCTTTTCCTTTTATCCAAAAAACTTTAAAACCATCGCTTGCAGCTACGCCATTTTCATCAAAATTTACTCCTTGCAATGATTCTCTTAAATCGTCTGTTGATACGAAGTTGCTCATCAACTTCATCAACTGATCATTATCTTTCGTTAATGAATATTCGCTATATTTAACGGCTTTCTTTTTTGGTGCTAAACCTTCAACGCCATAGGCACGAAAAACACTATCAGCGAGGTAATAAGGGTCAAAACTAAATGTTTGTTTGCCTAATGATACTTTGATGGTATCGGGTTTTTGTATTTTTTTTCTTTTTTCTATTCTACCATATTGTTCCTGTATTTCTTTTCCTGCTATAAGCTCGGCATCTACTCCAAACAAATTGCTACGTAATAATCTCACTAATTCGTTTAGGTCAGTAATATTTTTTGGCAAATCGTTTGTATATCCTTTTGAGTATTCATCTGAGAAATCACGTCGTTTGTTTTCAAGCATATATGATGCTCCATTCTCAACAAAATAAGCCCAAAGCGTGAGTGTAAAACGCTCACGGTCAGATATTAAACTTGTTGGTAGTTTACCAAGTCCGTTTTTAAATTGTATTTTTAATTGTTTTGGTTTCATATCATTGCTAATTTTAACTTCGCTTTGGCGGCCAGTCCTTTTAATTTTAGAATCTTAATATTTGCTGTTGGTTGGGTTGTTCCTTCGAATGATTTAAGTAACTGCATCATTCCTTTATAACTACCTGCATCTATTACTTTTTTCTGTTTTCTAAGTTTATAGAACTTAGTCCAGTTGTTATATTCTTCTTCGTTTGATGCTGAAAAATTATCTTCTTCAAAAATCCCTGTACCTTTTTGTGAATATTTATATGGAAAATAAATTGTGTACCAAAACCTTCCATTTGGTTTTTTAAACGCTGGTTTTTCATCAAATTCTATTGATAAAATTTTGGCTGAATAGTCTCCATATTCGGGCAAGTCATCAATGAATTTCACATAATCCCCTACTTTAAATTTTGGTTGGGGTTGTTTTTCCTTGCTCATAACTGTTGGTTTTTTATCAAATTCAATAATATCCATTACCCTATCGAATAGGCTTTCAAAAGTATTTTCTACGGTTGCATCATTGTCGTTTTTTAGTGGTGCTACTCCCGATGGGGTTTCTTTTCTGCCATTGATCAATATCAAACGAATGTCAAACGAAGTGCCTTGGCGAGAATATAAATCACCATTGATAAGTATAATATCATCGACGTTATAATGCTTGTAGAGATAATTTAAGAAGATACGGTTTTTACCTGCTTGAACACGCCCAAGCTCGTCCCATTCGGTATGGCCACCGACAATGATTGCTGCTTTACCATCATCTTGCATTTTGTTTAATGCCCTAATAGCCATCAAATGATCAAGAACTTTAATCTCAAAACCATTAAATGTGGCTCTATCTTTTCCATTTAATGCACCAAAAGGAGGATTTGTAAGGATAGCATCAAACTCCATTTTTTGAAAAAAATCACCATAGGTTTTATTTTTGTCAAAATCTTGACTTCCATCAATGCTTATTACTTTGCGAAAATCTTGTTTTTGCAAATTTTGGTTTCTTTGTGGGTCAATTTCATTTACAGTAATATTTCTTAGATTCGTGCTGGCGATGGTCAATAGTCCGTTACCTGCCGACGGCTCAAATGCTGTCACTTTTTTATCGAACAAACGGCAGTAAATACCCATCAAATAAGCGATTGGTGACGGTGTAGAATACTGCTGCAACAGAATAGAATTTGAGGTTCGTAGCGAAAGATTTGGTTGCGACTTGTAGAATTTCTTCAAGTCATCATACGTATCTTTGTACGAATAGTCATTTGATACAATATCTCGGCACACAAGCACAATTGCATACTCGGTAAGCTCCTTAATTTCCGTGTTATTGGTTATACCAAACGAATTAGCAATTTTTGTGATGCTAACTTTGTTTAGTTTTTCATCTCTTTTTAGCTTTTCAACAATTGTTTTCGTGAAATCAGCTTCTTTATCAATACTTTTCATTGTGCTTTGTGGTTTGGAAATAGGCTTAACAGTTTCCGCAAAATCAGGAAATTGGTTTGAAATTTCAGTTATTCTAAATCTATCGAAACCATTATCAGAAGCCCATTTTTTTGCATTTACAAAATTTTCTTCTTTGTCAGTAATTATTTGCTCCATGTAGTCGGCTTCCCCTTTTTTTACTCCCCATAATACCTTCGTAGATTTTTTTTCATTTTTACTTGGCAAACCACTCATGCCAATTTGACCTACCTGAAAATCCATTTTTCTCACAAATTTTTCTTGTAAATTAAATGTATCATTCACTGGGTCAATCGCTATACCATCACACATGACGTAGATATGTTGCCAACCGTTACCAAAATCCACAATGCGTAGTGCTGGTTTATGCCCCAAATTGAGAAGAACGCACGAAACAATGATGGCAAAGTCCTCACAATCAATGCCATAAGTTGCATCTTTCTTTGATTGAAACGGTGATCGGATTAATTCTTTACCAGATGGGTCTTCGTGATAATTGTAGTTTTCACGGCAATACTTCCACAGATTTTCAAAAGTATTTTTTTTGTTATCTTTTTTAAACACAAACGGCACGATTGAAGCAACTTGCTTACTCCATTTCGGAATAAGCGTTGTTGCAATCATTCGTGCCGTTTTAGGCGTATCTTTGACTGGGATTTCTAAGAAGTCTTTTGTCATTATAAGTGTGTGTGTGTGATTTCGGTACTATAATTTACAAAATATTATTGATATTTCAAATCAATTTTAATCTTTTTAAGGTACTAAATTGCCCTTTAAGAACTATATCTACTGTTTTTCCGTTGATTCTTACTTTTACGGTTTGGTTCTGATAATGCTCTAAGTTTTTGTTCATTGCCAATACTAACCATTCGTTGAGCGTTGGGTGCTTTTTGATTCTAACAATTGGCAATTTTTTAAACTCTGCGGATGCTGGTTTCAAGTCTTCACCTGTGTAATAAGTTGCTCCGCCGTCTATCGAGAAATCAACTGTTTGAGTAGCTGATGGAATAATATCGTTGTTTAAACTAAGCTCGTATAATGCCAATTGGTTATAGTCATATCCAATCGTTGTACTGATTTCCATTTGGCCAAGATTAGTGGTATTTACAAATTGGTTTGGCTGAGCATCTTTTATATAAGTTTCTGAGAAAATGTCTTTTGCGTTACCACCATGATAGTCAAAACTATTAACTGCATTATGGGGGTCTGCCCAGATTAATTGACCATCACCGATAAAGTTTGACCACATTCCACGATTATAAATATCACTCATTGGAGATGCCATTTTATAGTCAGAAAAATAAAAGAAGTTGTTGCTTTTTTTATAGTATCGTCGAACTGTATTTATATCGCTTGTGCTTTGGTTTGGTAAGGTTTCGATATATGACCAATAAAGCGAGACTATTTTTTGCGTTGGTGCAAGTTTTTTGAATAGTTCCATCTCCTGAATAAAAGCATAGAAATTACTCTCATTGTAGGTATGTAAATAATCACCTGCAATGCCTACGCTCATATAGTCACCCATATACCCTGTATCTCCGTTTATTGCTGCACCTGTGCTAAGATTTACATATTGAATCTGTTTGCCGTAAAATCCTGCCATGAGTTGCTGATAGCTTTGATTGTATTTTGCATTTTCAGCAGCCATAGCTGAACTACTAATATTTTTACCAAAACTTATATCAATCGGCTTTGCATTGATATAAGAGGTAAGCAAACAGTTTGGATTTACTCTCCTAAATTCACGAAATAAACTCGCTAATCTATTGCAAGCAGTTTGGTTGTTTAGTACTTCATATCCCCAGAGTTCAAAATCTAAAAATACGCAAGCAGTCTGCGAACCAGTGGAAATAACTTGTTGAAAAGATTGAAACAAATTACTCATTGTGGTATTTTGTAGCCAAAGAACCGTGTTTGCTTGATTATTAAAGCCCCCGTGAGAATCGGGCGAACCGCCTTCAACTGCCCATCTGTCATAATCTGTTACGATGGTGTTGGTATTTGCAATTGCTGCATTGCCTTTTTTTGCAACAATATCGTAGCCTTTTGTTAGATATTGTTGATTTTCGTAATTAAATGAAGCATCGAGTGAGCCATACGACATCATATTTTTCTTTCCTACCACTGTTGCAAAAGTTGGAAAATACGATGGTGAACCAATACGCATATTTGCTGGCCTTTTAAAGAATGTAGGCACATCAGTTGTGCTATTTCCTGCAATATGAAGTATCGTTTGCTTAGAATCCATGATTTCACCGTTTGACCTAAAATTAGCCCCGACAATCGAAATATCTTTTCCTGCTTGGTTTCTAAAATCTATTGCTTCGATTTCAGCCTCAGTAAGCCAAGCCGAAGATACTTCCACCTTAAATCTACGGTATGAACCTGCTATATCACCATCTCCCCAACCACGGAGGTCTAATATTACGTCAATTTTTCCAGTGGATGCGTTATAATTTACCGACATTTGTGACCATGCGTTTTCGGGCTTATAATTTCCACCATCTCTATAATACCACAAACTTCCCTGTTCATCGACTTGAAAATTGCTATCACCCGAAAGACCTTTTGTGTAGGTTTCTTTTATTTGCAATGATCCATTTGCGACTGCACAAGTTTGTATGGCTGTTATTGTGCCTGAAAGATTGGTTTGAAATGCTGAATTTAATGATGGATTATAATAATATCCCGAAGCCAAACGTCGAAAGTTTTTGCTCGAATTATTCAGATAAGCATATTGCCCAACTGCAAATGAAGGTGCATAAATTGAGCGTGTAGATTCGGAAGTTCTACGAGTGCAAGCATCATTTAGGCTTGAAAACTTTGTTTGAGCAATACTAAAGCTCGAAATAAGCATTAGCAATGCAACAAAAAATGATTGTAACTTTTGTGTTAGATTTTTCATTCTATGTTTAATTTGTGGATTATGAAGTCATTACGGTAACGATTACCGTAATGACTTTATTGATTATTTTAGTTATAACCTTGACTGATGATAAATTCGCTTAGTCCTGTTTTTTCGGTATCGCTAAACAAATACATTACACCCTGTGCATTGATGGAAAAGAATCTAAATTCTACATCATCAAAATAATTTCCTGCAGGGTAAAGAGTTGTTCCTGCTGCATCAGAATAGGCAATATTGCCAGTTTCCATTGCAGTAGTATATACCGTGGCTGTACGGTTTGTAAAACCTGAGTTTTCGTAGTTTTTATCTCTACCATCAACCAAACTTGCATAATTTACATAAGTTGAACCATTCAAATACGCATCTTTGAAAGGAAATGCAGTCAACGAATTTGTAGTACTTGAAGTAATGTTGGCGGTAATAGTAGCTACATTGCTATCTCCACAAACACCATTTGCTTTATACCTAAAAATAGTTTTTCCAGTAGTAGCTGCAACTGTACTTGCTACATCATACGTCAGAATATCAGTAGCAATAAAAGTACTATTTACGGCCATTGCAGTTCCATTCTTTTTTAGACTAATACCAGAACCAATTTCTGTGATTGTTCTGTTGGCAGTTTCGGCACAATTAGTAGCTGTCAATGCTGAAAGCGAGATACTGATACCATTTGTACCTGCATTTGCAGAATTTAATGTTTGGTTTTGAGCAACAATACTGCTTACAGTACCACCACCACCACCACCACCGCTATAAACAATATTTGATGCAGTAATTGAGCCATTTGAAACAGTAGAATTTAATCCATCACCATTTTTTTTCCTTCTATTTAGTAAATACAAGGCAACTGCAAGTACAGATGCTCCAAGAAAAATGCCAAAAGGTAATATTATTTTTCTATCGTTCTCTTTTTCTTTATCTGATTTATTTGCCATTTTCTTTAAGTTGTGTGATTTGAAAAAAGTTTATTTTACGAGATTGATATTTGAACTAAACTCAAAATCGCCAATTCTAAATGCAACATTGTTGCGTTTAGCATCAACTTCGATACTGACATCATCGACATCAATTGTGCCGAATACTTTTTGCAAGCTATCTAATTGAGATTTTACTAAATTGATTTCTTTATTGATTTCAAACAAATCAGTCTCATTTCTTGATTTCATCAAGTAGGTAACATTCGTTTCAATATTTGAAACTTTTGTTTTAATTGATAAAATATCTGATTTAACACCATTTAAGGCATTTTCAATCAATTTATTTACTTTTTTTTCTGTGAATGCTAATCCAAATAATGCCATTTTTTTTAGGTTTTATGATTGTTAAATTAAGCAATTACGGCTGTCTTTTGTTGTTTTTTGGGGCCAAACATTAAGTAGGCTACAAATCCAACCAAAAGGAATGCACCTGCATAGATAATACCTCTGATATTGGCATTTGCTTTCTCTTGTGCTTCAAGTCGCTGAACTTCCTCTTTTTTGACCTCTAAAGCTGCCAAGAGTGTTGCACTTTTACCCTTTTCTGATTCTAAGTCAATTTCCTTAGCTAATAAATCAGCTTCTGATCTTTTTGACTTTAAATTATTTGATGAAGACCAAATGCTTGACACACCTGATATTGCACCGCTGATTACTCCTAATATTGCTGCTGCTGCCATTGGATCTTTTGTTTTATTTGATTCTTCATTTTGTGAATTAAGCCCAGTTTCCTCATTTTGTGAATTAAGTCCACTTTCCTCATTTTGTACATTAAGCCCACTTGTAATCTTTCGAGTAGGTATTTTTTTAGTACTTGCGTTTTTTGATTGAAATAAGCCCATAACTTTACTTTTTTAAAGATTTAATAATTGAAGGATTAATAGCCGCTACGGTTGGCTTCTTTTTACGATTATTATATAAGTATGCTCCACCTAAAATCAATGCCAAACCACCAAAAATATAAATAAAAGTATTGTTTTGGCCAGTTGTATTACCACCGCTTCCTGTTGTTCTGCCATCAATACCATTTCCTAAAGCTGCTTCAAGTTGTTTTTGGTATTCGGCATCATCCTTTGCTTTTTTGGCATCATTAAGGTCTTGTTGTGATGTGGAAGTAATTTGATTATCGAGTACATAAACAGTAAAACTTCTGTTTTTTACTCTGAAGTTAAAAATCCCATCTTTGTACCGAATTATAGCATCAACTTCATAAAACCCATTGATTATTTTACCAGTATATGTGCCAATTAAATCATCTTTATTGTATGATTTAACACCGCCATCGTCTCCTGTTCTTTGTTTATCTGAGTTAATATCTGGCTCTGTATATACCTGTACACCATTTGCACTGGCGTATATACTTTCTCCAATTTTTGTTGGTAAATTAGTCATTGTTTCGTTGTTTTTTTAGTCTTAAAATAATTCCTATGGCAAATGAAATTGCACCCAACAAAAATAAAGAAATGGCAATTCCACGCTCAAGCCTTCCTTTTTGTGATGTGGTTAGTTCTTCACCAGATGATAGTTTTCTATAAACAATTTCATTGTCAATATTAAATGCTTGCCACCAGTCTCCAATACGGTCTTTAAATGATACATATCCACCGATTACTATTGATCGTGGCTCTTGAATAGCACGAGTAAATGAATATTGTTTTCCTGCTATTTTATATGGCTCAAAATATGATGGAAAATAAAAATCTGAAACCATAATACCATCAAGCATATAGCCAAAGGTTACATTTTGGCTTGGGTCAGCAACTTCAACCAAAATATTTTCTTCGCCCTCTGATTGTGCAAATATTTCACCAGATAAAACCCTGTCACCGTAAGGGTCAACGAGCATTTCCATTAGTTCATGGCTTGCAACGTGTGTCCAGTTTTCTACGTACTTTAGTACTGCAAATGGCTTTCCAGTATTATCTACGGCATGATAGCCATAAACATCAATACTTAGGCTTTCTTTAATGAGTACTTGCCATTCGTCAGATGGTATTTCGGACTGATACTGATATGCCTTAATTACAGTTGGCTCAAGCAACCAAACAGGTGCAAGATGCTCAGTAACCTGCTTTTGAAATGCAGCAGTAGCCGATTGCAGTACGGCAAATGGTATTTTACCAGTTGTATCTGTTATTGCTACTTTTTGCATTTTTCTTATCAGTTAAATTGGTGAAATAAGCTATAAATAGGGTTAAAAATCCCATTAAAATCATTGATGGAAGTTTTAACTCAAATGGATATTCTCGCACTAAATTTGCGGTAATTAGCCAAAGAATTAAAATCATCGTTATTCCGAAAAATTGTTTCATACGGCAGCAGTTGGCAATGTTGTTTGAGAAACAGTCATTGCTTTTTTCTTTTTGTTTTTTCCTGCTATAAAAACCGTAATACCGATAATTAGCAAAACAAGTGAACCTATAATAACGGTAAACCTATTTTTTTGAAACCATGATTCATTATCATCACCATTATTGGAGGTTCTTTCTCTTTCATCTCCATTGTTGGTATCTTCCGTAGAATTTTGGTCTTCTTTGTTTTTATTTGCTTGTGCAATACCAAAAATGCCACTTATCAAATCAATGAATTTATTAAATCCATTTCCATCGCCACCTGTGCCTGTTCCACCTGTACCTGTTCCAAAAATACTTTTCTTATTATTAGAAGTATAGTCGTAATCAGGGTTTTCTTCAATTTTGTAGGTTGATTGAAGTATGTAATATTTCGTACCACTTAGGTCATAAGTCTTAGTACTTTCGATATAAAATACCATTTCAGTATAAGAATACTTATCTTTACCTATTTTGGTATTGCCAGTTGCAACACCAAATTTTGTACCATCTGAGGCAACATCAACTTCTAAGTCTAATGCCGCAT
>JAFEIL010000428.1 GCA_017495105.1 Emticicia sp.
CATTGAATTAATCAGGCTCTCATCGGTTTTGAAACCACGTATTTTTTTTAGGTATCTCATAAAGATTTTAGAATTCTTCTTTCCCTTGGCCTTCCACCCAAGCCGGTTAATTAATGCCATTTTAACATCGATTGATTGAAGTGGATCGGCTAAATAAATCTTAAGTTTACTAGTAAGTATACCATTGCTTTTGGCAGCCTCCTTTATAATTATTTCGGTCGAATATGCTTTATAAAACTCTGTTGAAGTTAGTGGTGAATCCGCAAATACTTTTGATGAGGATAAGAACAGAAATAAAATTGCTAATACATTTTTTGTTATTTTCATGATTTATAGGTTTTTCGGTTAAATCTTTTTTGAGGTGTTAAGATAAAGTTTAATATACTTTTAATGGCTTCGGACTTTAATTTGTGTTGATTTAGTAGCGTTAATTAAGTTACATTTTTTCACCAGATGTGATAAATATTTTTTAGAATTCCACCTTCCGGATGTACTCTTGCAATTTTTTCTAGCACTCTTATAGCGAGTACTTTATTGAAATCATCACGTTTCTCTAATGCAAATACTATTTCATTAGATTTAATGTAGAGCGAATTTGCTTTAAAGGCATCGTTTATATTTTTTTCCATAGTATCTTCATTTTCCCAATCATCACGATTTTCGTATTTTGTAAGAGGAAGTATCGTAATATTTAATTTAGGGTACAACGTGCCAGTTTCATTTTTTTCATTTGCAACATTACATAATTTTGTCGCTTGCTCTGAACTAATTCCTTTTTCCGTTTCTTGATCACGATCTTCAACGGCAAATGCATTAAAATTTGTTAATGAATTAACAGCAACAAAAACCATGTGTATTTTTCCGTTTTTCAAGTCTCTCATATAATCAAATATTCCACGGCTATTATTATCGTATTTTAATCTCATATGTTATTTTGTTTGATTATTATTGAACTCAACGAAAAAGGAATTTCGAATTGCGTGTTTTGTAAAGCCAAAGGTTATACTCGCACAGGAGCAAAGCAAAAGGAAACATAAAAGTTTAACCTAACATTTTGGCACTTGGCGAAGAAGCGGATTTCGAAGCAACAAACTGTCAACCCAGCACAAAAGTTGATAAAAAGTAGAATGTTCAATTAACCACTAAACCCGCTTTTTGCCAAATGCCTTTTGTGAGCGGGTTATTGTATTTTATTAATATAATAAATGTCGCTTTTTAATATCCCTGTTCCAAGATTTTTAAGGTCTGAGCTTGCGATTTTGTTAAAGTAATAAATATCGCTTTTTAATATCCCTATACCAAGATTTTTAAGGTCTGAGCTTACGATTTTATTTATGTAATAAATATCACTTTTCAATATCCCAGTACCAAGATTTTTAAGGTCTGAGCTTGCGATTTTGTTAATGTAATAAGTATCGCTTTTTAATATTCCAGTACCAAGATTTTTAATGTCTGAGCTTGCGATTTTATTTATGTAATAAATATCACTTTTTAACCAGCCCATACCAAAATTTTTCCAATCTGATTGAGCGTTTGCAGAACCGAACGTAAACAGCATAGTTGCTAAAATCAATAAATTTTTCATTTTGTTATTTATTAAGTTCTTTTCCTACTCTTATCGATTTTCAGAATCCTCGCTATTTTTAGAGTTGTTTTCTTATCTCAACTTTTTTGTCTTTCACTTTAGGTGTTCCGGATACCATGAACCGCTATGTTTGTTCTATTTGCCCATAACATTTCTATATATTTTACCAAAAGTGCATTTTTTTACTCGCCCTGCATTTAGGTTGATGGTACAAAAGTAGTATTTGAAAATACGTGTAGACGAATTTTTGCAAGCTTGCAATAGGCATTGATGAAACTGGATTAAATCTCTGGGAATGTTGATTTTAGATTGCTTCAAATCAATTTAAAAATGATTGGTTTGTTAATTTTCGAAGTATTTCACAAGGATATACGCCCACAAATCAAAAGGGATACATCCCGCATTGAATTTTAGTAGATGCTTTTCCTTTTCAAAACTTTACTTACTATGCTCGAAGTGCGGAATTGGGTGAAACAGCAATTGTGATTTCGCCCGATGTGAATAGTGCTTGGAAATTCTGACTCTGAAAAATGCTTCACAAGAGGTCCAAAAATATCCATCTATCCATTAAATGGTTTATCTGCATAAATGCCTTTGATGGCTTCTTGTTTGAAATCTTCAAAATTAAATTATTCTGTTTTTTGAACAAGCTGCATTCAAGTTGTAATTTTAACTTTTTTAGTTAAATTTTACTTCACACAGATTATTTATGTACTCTATTTTAACAACGAACGAAGTCAAAATTTTTTCTGATGCTTGCAAAATCATAAACTAGAATTATGCTATATCACATATTGAAACACTGTTTAGGCTTTTAAAAACACAAGGTCTTTGCATTGAAGATATTAAGCTTGAAAATGGTGAAGCTTTTATAATATTGACACTTTTTTTCCTGAAGCTGTTTAAACTTTTATTTTTTTATTGATTTTACGTAAGAAAATGACTGAGAATGAGATAAAATGTAACGAAACCCAATTTTTACCGAAAATTCAAACCTCACTAATAAAGCTTTAAATCCATCAAGCCATGCATTTGAATGTTCAATTACCGACCTATCCTTGTATAATTCTTCGTCAAAAATATGTATCCCATTTTCATAAGGTGCAAGCCTTTTTTCCTCTGAAAAATTTCGTTGATTGGCTGCGTCGGCAGTCCGATTTACATTAAGAGTTATATCTTCACTTTCACACGCTTTACGAAAATTTTCACTGTCAAAACCAGGGTCAGCATTTAGAAACAATCCTTTCAAATTTATGCTTGCCTTTTTCATAAGGTCGCAAATCTCTTTAAATAATGTTTCTATTTCAAATAAGTCATGCGGGGTGGCCCGTGCCATGCCGTCCCTCTTGAGGAGTTGACATTCCAAGTATAACCCCCTGATTATCAGATAAAAACAAAGCATTTGTTGTATTACAAGCCTTCCTGCCTTGATAACTAACCGCATCACCAC
>JAFEIL010000276.1 GCA_017495105.1 Emticicia sp.
GTCAGGGGCAACAACGTGCCGTTGCGATTCTAACTGATGAGCAAATAAAGCAAATCAGAGAAACCGACAAAGGCGAAGTGAATGTATCGGTAAAAGTGACCGACGAAACGGAAGAAGAAGTGGTTATAACAGAAATGATTTGGGCGTGGATTTTGAAGAAGAAATAAAAATATGATTTCAGCGGAAGAGAGTTTTCAGAATGAGTTTTTAAGACCAATTTTGAAAGAACAAAATGAGTTATTGATTGCAGTTTTTAAGCAATATTTGGTCAAACATAAGGTTCTATTTGAAAGATATTCGCCCGAGGACCAAGCCAATTATATAGAAAATACCATCAAAAAGGACGCACAAATACGTAATTATTTTGTTGGAATGATAATCGGGAAACTTTCAGCCGAACAGTATAAAGATTATATTTTGATGGAAACAGAGTTAAATCGAAGAATAATCACTATGCTTGTGAAAAGATTACAGAGTCAGATGATTTCAAGAAACAAATAGAACGCAGATTGAGCAGATTGTGATGATTTATTAAAATTTTCATCATCAATAATCATAAAAATCATAATCATCCGCGTTCCATACTTCAAATATTTAAAAGAGATTTTGAGTAAAAAAATCAAACACAAAACCATGAATCGTAGTATCAAAAAAGTAGTTGTTTTGGGTGCGGGCATTATGGGAAGCCGTATTGCATTGCACTTTGCTAATATCGGAGTGGAGGTGCTACTCCTCGACATGGTTCCGAAAGAGCCAAACGATGCCGAAAAAGCAAAAGGACTCGACACCACTCATCCAGCCGTTCGTAATCGAATTGTTGGCGAGTTATTTCAAGCGGCTGTAAAGGCAAGTCCTTCGCCGATTTATAATCAAAAATCATTAAGTAGAGTAAAATTGGGCAATTTCGATGATGATATGCCTAAAATCGCTACTTATGATTGGATTATCGAAGTAGTCGTAGAACGCCTCGACATCAAGAAAATTATCTACGAAAAAGTAGAAAAATTCCGTAAAGCAGGAACTTTAGTAACATCAAATACGTCGGGTATTCCGATTCATTTGATGGCAGAAGGCCGCTCAGAAGACTTCCAAAAGCATTTCTGCGGAACTCACTTTTTTAATCCGCCACGTTATTTGCGTTTATTGGAAATCATTCCAACCGACAAAACCGATAAATCGGTGCTTGATTTCTTGATGCACTACGGCGACCTATATCTTGGAAAAACAACCGTTTTGTGTAAAGATTCACCTGCATTTATTGCCAATCGTTTGGGAATTTATGCAATGGTTCAAACCATCAGAGTGGCCGAAGAAATGGGCTTAACGGTTGAAGAAGTTGACAAGCTTACAAGTACAGTCGTTGGACGCCCAAAATCGGGTACTTTCCGACTTTCAGATGTAGTTGGTTTAGATACAACCGTTAATGTTTGTAATAACCTAATCAATGTTTTAGTAAACGACGAATCGAAAGATGCCTTTATTTTACCGCCAACAATGGCAAAATTAATGGAAAACAAATGGCTCGGTGATAAAACAGGACAAGGTTTCTACAAAAAATCGAAAGACGAAAAAGGTAAAACGCTTATTCTTGCTTTAGATTTGAAGAGTTTTGAATATAAACCTTCGGAAAAAGTAAAATTTGCTACACTCGAAAGCACCAAAAGTATCGACGATTTGAAAAAACGTTTCTCGGTTCTTTTGGCAGGAAAAGACAAAGCTGGTGAATTTTACCGCAAAACTTTCGCTGATGGTTTCCGCTACGCAACGAATCGTATTCCAGAAATTTCGGACGAATTATATAGAATTGATGCCGCTATTTGTGCAGGTTTTGGCTGGCAAATGGGTATGTTTGAAACTTGGGATGCCATTGGGGTTCGTCCGATGACAAAAATCATGGAAGACTTAGACCTCAAACCAGCCGCTTGGGTTTATGAAATGCTAGAATCGGGCAATGAAACTTTCTATAAAGTAGAAGCAGGAAAACGTAAATATTACGATATTCCGAGCAAATCGTACAAAGTAATTCCGGGAACTGAGTCATTTATTATTTTGGATAATCTTCGTCAAACCAACGTTATTTGGAAAAATGCAGGTTCAACAATCTTTGATTTGGGCGATGGTATTGCGGGCGTAGAATTCCACTCAAAAATGAATACATTCGGAGCGGAAGTGGTTGAAGGATTGAATAGAGCCTATGGCATTGCAGAGAAAGATTTTAGAGGTTTAGTGGTTGGAAATGATTCAAACGAGGCGTTTTCGGCAGGTGCAAACTTGGCAATGTTGTTTATGTTTGCAATCGAGCAAGAATACGACGAAATAAATATGATGATTGCACAGTTTCAGCAGACGATGATGCGTGCGAGATATTCATCAATTCCAGTTGTTACGGCTGCTCATAGTTTAGCTTTAGGTGGTGGTTGCGAGTTGAATCTTCATGCCGATAAAGTTGTTGCTCACGCCGAAACCTATATGGGTTTAGTTGAATTAGGTGTTGGTTTAATTCCAGCAGGCGGTGGAACGAAAGAAATGGCTTTACGTTGCTCAGATTTATACCAAACTGGCGACCCAGAATTAAATATTCTTCAAAATGCCTTTATGAATATCGCTCAAGCTAAAGTTTCGACTTCGGCACAAGAGGCTTTTGATATGGGTTATTTGAAAACCGATAAAGATAAAATTGTATTGAATCGTAGCAGATTGATTGCTGAGGCGAAGGAAGAAGCTATCAAATTGGCCGAAGATGGCTATACGCAACCAAAGCAACGCACCGATATTAAGGTTCAAGGAAAAGCAGGAATTGCACTTTTCAAGGCGGGTATCACGGGTATGTTGATGGGCAAATACATCACCGAACATGATGCAAAAATTGCCGATAAATTGGCCTACGTAATTTCGGGCGGAGATTTGAGTTATCCACAAATGGTTTCTGAGCAATATTTATTGGATTTGGAGCGTGAGGCATTTTTATCGCTTTGTGCTGAAAAGAAAACATTGGAGCGTTTGCAAGGATTGCTTAGTGGAGGAAAACCGCCGAGAAATTAAGATTAATAAGTTTTTACCACGAAGTCACTAAGAAACACTGAGTTGCACTAAGATGATTACACAAAAATATGTTAATCAAATTGCTTATCGAATAGTTGGCTGTGCGATTGAAGTACATAAAGTTCTTAGACCAGGTTTATTAGAATCGGTTTATGAAGAGTGTTTATTGGAAGAATTGAGAATCAATGGATTATCGGTGAGTTCACAACAAAAAGTGCCTTTGATTTATCGTGATAAAGTATTAAAAAGTGAATTGAGATTAGACATTTTAGTGAATGATTTAGTTGTAGTCGAATTAAAAGCGGTTGAGCAATTAATACCAATTTTTAAAGCTCAAACACTCTCTTATCTGAAATTAAGTCAAAAGCCAAAAGGTCTTTTAATAAATTTCAATAGTGTATTGTTAAAAGAACAAATAGTCTCGTTGGTAACAGAAGAATTTGCAAAATTACCTAAAGAATAACCTTAGTGTAACTCTGTGTTCTAAAGTGCCTCCGTGGTAAAAAAACAAAAGACAAAAACATGAACGCATATATAGTAGCTGGCTACCGCAGTGCAGTCGGCAAAGCACCCAAAGGAGTTTTTCGCTTTACTCGCCCCGACGATTTGGCGGCTGATGTAATCAAGCACCTCATGGCACAAGTGCCAAACCTCGACCCTGCTCGTGTCGATGACCTCATCGTAGGAAATGCCGTTCCCGAAGCCGAGCAAGGAATGCAAATGGCTCGTTATATATCACTTTTGTCGTTGGGCAAGAGCGTAGCGGGCGTAACCGTAAACCGTTATTGTGGTTCGGGCGTTGAAACAATCGCAATGGCTGCTGCAAAAATTAGTGCAGGAATGGCCGATTGTATCGTAGCGGGTGGCACAGAATCAATGTCGATGGTACCAACAACTGGTTGGAAAATGGCATTAAACTATGGTTTGGCTTCCCACCATCCTGATTATTATATCGGAATGGGTCTTACTGCCGAACAAGTGGCTCAACAATTCAATGTTACTCGTGAAGAGCAAGATATTTTCTCGTATAATTCTCACGTAAAAGCATTGGCCGCCCAAGCAGAAGGCAAATTTGATGCTGAAATTGTGCCGATTACAGTAAAAGAAACATATTTCGACGAAGCTACGGGCAAAAAGAAAAACAAAGAATACGTTGTAACAAAAGATGAAGGTCCGCGTGAAGGAACAAGTGTTGAGGCTTTATCAAAACTTCGCCCAGTTTTTGCGATGGGGGGAAGCGTAACGGCAGGAAATTCTTCTCAAACTTCTGACGGTGCGGCTTTCGTAATCGTGATGTCGGAAAGAATGGTGAATGAACTGGGCTTAAAACCAATCGCTCGCATGATGGCTTATGCAACAGCAGGAGTTGAGCCACGTATTATGGGAATTGGTCCAGTTGCAGCTATTCCGATTGCCTTGAAACAAGCAGGTTTAAAACAAGATGATATTGATATTATTGAATTAAATGAAGCATTTGCAGCTCAATCTTTGGCAGTTATTAAAGAACTTGGCTTAGATACAAGCAAGATTAATCCAAATGGGGGTGCAATTGCTCTCGGTCATGCTCTTGGTTCAACTGGAGGACGTCTGACTGTTCAGGTTTTGAACGAACTTCGCCGCCAAAACAAAAAATATGGAATGGTAACTGCATGTGTTGGCGGTGGCCAAGGTGTTGCGGGGATTTATGAGTTGTTGAGTTAAAATATCCTAATTACAGGAAAGAGGCAATAGATAAAGGGAGATTAAAGCTACTTTGGTAGTTTAAATCTCCCTTCTTTGTTTTTTGATTTCAAAATCATACATTTGCTTTCAATAAGTGTTTTTTTGACACTAAAGTTTTCTTCTTTATTCAATCTTTTATAATCTAGAACTATGAAACAGGTTTTCGCACGAAACTTAATGCTCTTCTTGATGGCATTGGTTTTCTCTATTTCGTCATTCGCCCAAGGACAATTCAGGGTTTTACTTTTTTCTAAAACCGATGGTTTTCACCACGAATCTATCAACGATGGCGTGACGGCTATTAAAAAATTGGCAGAACGACACACGTTTAGCGTTGATTGGCAAGAAAATGCTTCGGTATTTAATGATAAAGCATTAGAAAGATACCAAGCAGTTATTTTCTTGAATACAACTGGAAATATCTTGAACGATGAACAACAAGCAGCTTTCGAGAAATTTATCAAAGCTGGAAAAGGTTTTGTAGGTATTCATAGTGCGAGTGATACCGAATACGATTGGCCGTGGTATGGCAAATTGGTTGGAAATTATTTCAAGATTCACCCACAACAACAAACGGCTTATTTAAAAGTAGAAGACAGTAATTTTCCAGGAATGGAGCGTTTCCCTAAAAAAATGCTTTGGACAGATGAGTGGTACGAATTTAAGACACCTTCACCTGCAAATGATTTAAAAGTTTTGGTTTCGATTGATGAAAAATCATATAATCCAGGCACAAAATGGGGTGAAAACGAAGGAAAAGGGATGGGTTTTCATCCGATTTCTTGGTATCATAATTATGACGGTGGTCGTGCTTTTTATACAGCTTTAGGTCATATTCCTTTGGTTTATAGTGACCAAACTTTCCTTGACCATTTGTATGGAGGTATATACTGGGCAGCTACTGGTAAAGGCCTGTGATTTTAAGGTCATTTTTTTATAAACGCCTCTTTTCAAGCAGAAAAGAGGCGTTTGTGGTTTTTGAGACAAGCAATTCATCGCTTCATTTCTTTTTCAATAATTCGTTTATAAGTAAAAAAATCAACCTGTAGCGTATGCCTAGGAGTTTGTTTATAGCGTTGAGCGAGTTTTTGTTTGTCTTCTTCGATAGTTTTCAGCATTGTTTCTTTTGATGGCAATTTGCTTTCTCCTTTGATAATTTTGGCAATCCATTTGGATTGAATTTCGGCCAATGGCATTATTGCTCCCAAAGGCTGAATCAAGGCTAAAAAGAATAAATTTTTATAATCGGGGTGAATGACCTTTTTATAAAGTCGAATATCGTTGGTTTCTTCTATGTCAAATTCAACGTAATGCTTCAAAAATGGAAACGTGACTTTATAGCCCGTTGCATAAATAATCAAGTCGAAATCTTGCACTGTTCCGTCTTCAAAAACCACGGTTTTTCCTCTAAATTCCTTAATATTGGGCTTGAATTTTATCAAACCACGCCCCGAAAGGTTCAATAAATCTTGTGAAAGTGTTGGGTGTTCGCTCAAAACAGGTCGATTAGGTTTTGGTACTCCGTAATCTTCTTGTTTGCCACGAGCCAGCCACAAGGTAGTATTGAGCAAAAAACGTTGCAGCCAAAGTGGTAGTTTTGCAGTCAACGGATTTGCCAAATTATCAAAAGGCATACTCCAAATCCAGTTAGGTGTAATATAAGCACCACTTCGAGTCGAAATTACAACCTTTCCTGTGTGCTGTCGAGCAGCTTCGCAAGCTATATCAACGGCCGAATTGCCAATGCCTACGACCAACACGTCTTTATCTTGCACTTGTTCCGCTTCACGGTAATAATGTGAATGAAGGATTTCACCAGTAAATTCTCCCTTAAAAGCAGGAGTTGGAAAACGTGGATTCCAATGGTGACCGTTTGCGACTATAACATGCTGATAATCAAAAGATTGGCGATTGTCGAGTGTGATATTGTAGCTGCCGTCTGAATTTCTTATTACGTCAGTAACTGAGGTATTAAAAGTAATATGTTCACGTAATTTGAAATGCTCAACATAATTTTCAAAATACTCAATAATGTCAGAATGGTGCGGAAACATCGGATAATCATCGGGCATCGGGAAGTCGGAATAGGCCATCACCACACGGTTGGTATTGATATGCAAACTTCTGTAAGCCGACGACAGCCCATTGTCATTGTTGAATCGCCAAACTCCTCCAATATTTGAGCCTTTTTCAAAGCAATCGAACGAAATTCCTTTTTCTTTTAGGGCTTTTGCAGCAGTAATTCCAGAAGAACCAGCTCCGATGATACACACTTGTTTCATAGCAGTTTGAGTGTAAAATAGTATATTTTTTAGGGTTTATAAAAAAATTAAGCAATCGCATCTTTCACCAAATCTCTTATCATTCCGCCGGCGATTGAGTTTTGGTGTAAATTATCGGGCGTTAGTTGAAAGCCGTGCTTAGTCGAAATCTCATCCCAGTTTTTACCAAGTAAATAATAATTGATTACTGAAAAGTTCAGCAGTTTGTAGGTTTCTTCAAATTTATGCTTCAATAGCTGCGGATTATTCTGCAAAAACTCCTTTTGTTTTTCTCTAACTGGTAAATAAATAAGTTGCTCATCGGTGGCGAGTTGTTTCACAAATTCACTGTATTTATCGGCTTTCTGATTAGCTTCGTGGACTAAATCTTCACCTAAAACAGGCAATGACATTACTGCGATTTTTGCCTGAGTTTTTGCCTTTAACTGACGAATAATTTCAATATAATTTTTCTTAAAATCTTCAAAATTGGGCGATGTATCTTTGCTTACTCTTCCTAAATCTTGGTAGCGTTTTTCCATTATCTTTCCCATTGTTGAATTTACATCGTTTGTTCCAATTAAAATTGTAATAAAATTTGGTTTACATGCAATTACATCATCAATACGTTGGAGCAAAGTATAAGTTAAATCAGAGTTAATTCCAGCATTAAAAATCTGATAGTCAGTTAGTTGAGAACTCAAATCATTTACCCAATTGTAACTCACATTGCCGTGTGTGTTGCTATCACCAAAGCAAACCAATACTTTTTTTGAAGCATCTATTTGTTGGCGGTTTTGAGGATTTGGATAGTTTTCGGGAATATGCTTCGATACTTTTCGGTATAACCAAGCGTAAATAAGCCCAAGAGTTAAGGCGATACAAAGAATCATAATGAGAATAGGCATTTGATAGTTTAGGTTTTGTTGAGATTTATGTAAAGTTAGTAAATTGTTTGGTGTTAAAAAGTGTTAAATAAACCATAATTTTGATTTTATGGCGTTAATTTCGTGGAAGAATAAAAGTCAACAGTTTTCAGTCAACAGTGAGCAAATTATCAAAAATCAAGACTTGCTGCGATACTAAATCTTGGAATCTAAAAAACTGCCTTAATCCTGTCATGAATTTCCGAAATATTATCATCGTCATGTTGCTTGCTTTGATAGGTCTGATGGCCTTTCAGTGGTATTGGATTGAAAATGCGATTGCCGTAAAAAAAGAACAGTTCGACCGTGACGTGAATGATGCCATGGTTGCGACTGTCAAGAAAATTGAAAAGCAAGAGGTGATTTTCTTGGCAAATCAGCAAATGAAAGCCCAAGAACAACAAAAACTCTTGGCCATTACGCAGCACAAAATTCGTAGGCAAAGAAAGTCCAAACCTGCGGATCAAGAAATTCATTCGCAAAATGAAGAGCTTGCGATGAATGTTGAAAATCCTGAAAAAGAAAACCATAAAGTGATACTTTTGCCAAAAGGCATGAGCAATCATACAATTACGATTGCCCCATCGGATATTTTTTGGGCAGAACCAACATTCGAGATTCCTGAACGACAAATGGGCTTAATAAAAGACATGCTCGAAGAGCAAAATTTGGCTTGGGAAGAACTTACACAACCTACTCGGTCATTGCTGATGCGTCAGCGAAGTGTAGAAGATTTAGTTGGAGAAATCAATCGTCAAGTGATTCAATTGAGTCGGAACGAACGAAATCGAGAGCCTAAAAACCTAAGAGTAAATATCGAAAATCAACAAGGAGTAGTTACTTATAAGTATTATTACGATAACTCACAAGCGACTGATTCTTTGAGTTTTTCTCGAAAAATGGCAAATAAAGTTGATAGACCGATTGAAATTAAGAAAAAAAGTCAAGAAAAAGATTTTCATACCAACTTTGAGCGAACCCAAAATAAAGCCGAACTCGTGAGAAATGTCTTGACCGATGTGATTCATGGAAGTCGTGATATTTATGAGCGTCTCGACCGGCAAACGCTCGATACTTTACTGAAAAAAGAACTCAAAAGTCGAGGAATTTCTATTCCCTACCAATATGGTGTGAAGAATAGTTCAAATATGATTTTTTCATCGTTTGCAGTCAATTATACGCCAGAATTGCTCAAAAAAGCCTATAAAGTTTTACTTTTTCCGAATGATTTACAGCCACAAAATCATTTTCTGTATGTTTACTTTCCTGATACACAGGGTTTTATCTTACGTAATATGTGGTCGGTGTTTTTGAGTTCTTTACTTTTGTTTTTGGTAGTTGGAGGCGTATTTTACAGTTCGATAAGTACGATGTTTAAACAGAAAAAATTGGCCGAGATTAAGAATGATTTCATCAACAACATGACGCATGAATTTAAGACGCCAATATCAACGATTTCGTTGGCGGTGGAGGTAATGAAAGACAGCGATGTAAAAAAAGATAACGGTAAAATGAACCGTTACCTAAATATTATTCAAGATGAAAATCGCCGATTGGGTACACAGGTAGAGAAAGTGCTTCAAATGGCTCTACTCGATAAAGGTGAAGTAAAACTAAGGCTGGATAGCGTTGATATTCACGAAACTATCGAACAAGTGCTGACAAATTTAAGTGTTCAAATTGAGCAAAAAAACGGCATTGTAAATCTCGAATTAGAAGCCGATAATTCAGAAATTGTGGCCGATGAAGTGCATTTGACCAACATTATTTATAATTTACTCGATAACGCTAATAAATATTCGCTAGAAAATCCAGAGATAACGATTCGTACTGAAAATCTAGGTAACCTTTTGAAAATCAGCATTTCTGATAAAGGAATAGGTATGACAAAAGACCAAGTGGCTCGCATTTTTGAACGCTTTTACCGAGTTCCAACTGGCAATTTGCACGATGTGAAAGGTTTTGGTTTGGGGCTTAGTTATGTCAAGAAAATGGTAGAACTGCACAACGGACAAATATTTGTTGAAAGTAAGTTGGGCGAAGGTAGCAAGTTTGAAATTATATTTACAGGTAGGGGCGTAACACATATGCCCTAATTGCGAAAAAACTAAAATTATGGCAAAAATCCTTTTAACCGAAGATGACCCAAATTTGGGCATGTTGTTGCAAGAATACCTACAAGCCAAAGGTTTTACGACCGATTTGGCTAAAAATGGCGAAGAAGGGCTCAAATTTTTCTTAGAAAAGGGCGGTTACGATATGTGTATTTTTGATGTGATGATGCCAAAAAAAGATGGTTTTTCGCTGGCGAAAGAAATCAGAATGAAGGATAAAGATGTGCCAATAATATTTCTGACGGCCAAATCAATGAAGGAAGATACGATTCAAGGCTTTAAACTTGGGGCAGATGATTATATCACAAAACCATTTAGCATGGAAGAATTATTGATGCGAATGAAGGCGATTTTACGAAGAATAAACAAGCAAGAGCCTGATATTCAAGTTAATAACTTCAAAATTGGTGCTTATGATTTTGATTCCCAAACCAATTATTTAATTATCAATGATTCGCAAAATAAACTTACTACCAAAGAATCAGAGCTTCTGAAATTGCTTTGTCAAAACAAAAACCAGTCAGTGAGTAGAAGTTTTGCCTTAAAACTTATTTGGGGCGATGATAGCTATTTCAATGCCCGAAGTATGGATGTTTATATAACGAAACTAAGAAAACACCTCAAAGAAGATTCGTCGTTGCAAATAATGAATATGCATGGCGAAGGTTTTAAGTTGATTTGTTGAGGAAGGAATTTAAGTTCAAGACTTAACGCTTTTCTTCGTCCAATGTTTCAAACTTTGGACGAAGAAAAGAAGGGATTTATTGGCAATTAACTGTTGTCACTGCACTAATCATCTCATTCTATCAGCATCTTTCACTATGTTCTCATCACGACGAATTAGGCGATTGGCTACCCAATTCAAGGCTAAAGCTACAAATGCTGCCCAAAAACTAAAACTAAACTCACCTTGATTTTCGGGAGCGAAAATTTTATTAGAATCCATTTGGATTTGATAAACGGTTGCCCCTAATAAACCCGCTCCAACAAGTGAATTAAGTGAAACCAACAACATTTGACGTACACGATTTTTGTATTGAAAAATTGTAAAAATCGAAAGTCCTGCCGAAAGCACGGCCAAAACTGCTAAATAATATACAGGCGTATTTTTTACGATAGAGCCAGCTTTTACATAAGAAAGATTGTAAGCATTCAACGATATTGATTCTGTACCTACGGTTTTGTGCCAAGTTTCTGTTCCCAAAAAGAAAACCATGCAAACAGCGACAAGTAATAATAAAAATGATTGAGGACGTTGTAACATCTTGATAAATAATTTGTTTTTTTGAAAATATTCTGCAAAAATACGACAGATTTGACAACTTTCTAAAAAGTTGTCAAATCAATCATGTGTCAGCATTTTGATAATGGTTTCATGCTGTGGAAATTCTTGTAAAAGTGTTTGTCGGTTGGGCATTTCAAAATCTGCAAAATCGAAACCTGGAGAAACCGTACAACCAACCAAAGAATAAGAGTTTTCGACAGCTGGTTTGCTACCAAACCAAACTCCCGCAGGAACAATTGCCTGAAAAACTTCCCCGTTTTCGGGGTTATTGCCAAGTTTTATGATTTGCATATTTTCTTCATTATCAATGTAATATACATTTAGGGCATTGCCAGCGTAAAAATGCCACATTTCGTCAGATTGTATGCGGTGAAATGCCGAAAAATGATGACTTTCCAACAAAAAATAAATGCCAGTGCTGAAATTTCTATCACCCGAAAATCGTTTAGAAAGAGAGTTTTTGTCAATCGTTTCGGTCGAACGATAAGTTTCAGCAAAAAAACCACCTTCAGGATGGCTTTGCATTTTTAATTTTTCGACCCAATATTTGGCAGGAAACATAGAAAAAGCAGGAATTAAAGAATGAATGTTTTATTTTTGAGTAAAATTTCTTTTACAAGGTACACAGAGTAACAAAGTTACATAGACAGACTTATAAAGGCATAAAGATACAGAGGTGTTTACAAAGTAGATACTTTTCAGATAAATTAGGTATCTATTTTTTTCTATGTGCCTTTGACATTGAGTACCTGTGTGCCTAAATAATTAAATAATGAAAAATAAATTTGTCGTTGCTCTGCTGATTATTGGCGGAATCGTTTTACTCAATATTGCTGCTTCTTTTGTTTTCTTTCGACTTGACCTCACCGAAGAAAAACGTTATTCGTTGTCGGATGCTACCCAAAGCTTGCTAGAAAACCTTTCTGCTAAAGACTCAACCGATATTTTTGTGAAAGTTTATTTAGATGGAGAAGAGCTTCCAGGTGGGTTTGAACGCCTAAAACGTGCTGTTACCGAAACCCTCGAAGAGTTTAAGGTTTATGGCGGCACAAATATCAACTATAAGTTTATCAATCCAAATGCCGAAACCGATAAAAAGAAACGGGAAGAGTTTTATGTAGAATTGGCAAAAAAAGGCATGAATCCCACTCGTGTGGTTGATACAAAAAATGGTCGTCAAATCGAAAATATCATTTTTCCTTACGCTCTCGTGAGTGCGGGTGGGTACGAAGTTCCAGTTTTATTGCTAAAAGGCACACAAGGCAAAACTGCCGAAGAAAAACTTAATCAATCGAACGAAAATGTAGAATATGAATTAGCAACGACGATTCGTAAACTTACTTTGAAAGAACGCAAAAAAATTGGTTTATTGGCCGAGTTTACCAAGCTAAAACCGCTTAATTTTTCCGACTTAATTGCCTCACTGCAAGAACGTTATGATTTATTTTTTATTGATGCTAAAAGTTCACCAAGCTTTCAGGGGCTCGATGCTTTGATTTTACCCAAGCCCGATTTTCCTGTTGATGATAGCACAAAATATAAAATCGATCAGTTTGTGATGGGTGGCGGAAGTGCATTGTTTTTCGTTGATGGTTTGAAAGTCGATTCGGTGAGTTTAGAAGGCAATTTTGCTCAACCTTTAGAACTCAATCTAACCGATTTGTTTTTTAAATATGGCGTAAGAGTCAACTCAAATATCATCAAAGATGGAGCAAGTTGTGCACTTATTCCTTTGGTGGTGGGAGATTTAGGCGATAAACCCAATATTCAGCCGGTTCCTTACCGATATTTTCCTTTGATTAATAATTTCGGTAAAAGCCTTATTACCAACAATTTGGATTTAGTATTTAGTCGATATGTTGCTTCGATTGATACAGTTCGGGCCGATGGAGTGACCAAAACACCACTGTTAATGACTTCGCCTTATACCAAAGTTCTGAATGCTCCCGTTTTCGTGACTTTCAACGATGCCCAAACCGATACCGAACAGGCCGAATATCAAGGTGGCGTAAAAACGATTGCATATTTGCTCGAAGGGAAATTTCAATCATTATACAAGAATCGGTTATTACCCAATGACCCAAAATTTGCCGATTTTAAGGCAGAAAGTTTACCAACAAAAATTATTGTTTGCTCGGATGGTGATTTAATTGTAAACGAAGTTAGTCAGAAAACCGGTAATCCTTTCCCCCTCGGTTATGACAAAACCACACAGCATACGTTCGGCAATAAAGACTTTGTAATGAACGCAATTGACTATTTAATAGACGAAGATGGAGTTATTCAAGCAAAAGGAAAAGAAGTGAAATTACGCCCGCTCGACAAACTTCGTACCCGTGATGAGCGAACTTTTTGGCAGATTCTCAATATTGGTTTGCCTGTTGCGTTGGTTTTATTATTTGGGTTTATCTTACAATGGGCAAGAAGACGCAATTATGGTTTTATC
>JAFEIL010000387.1 GCA_017495105.1 Emticicia sp.
CTATTACACAAACTTGTGAATAGGAAAATAGGCACTTCAATGAATTTCGAAGTGTTTTTTATTAAGGTTTTATGTGTTAAATTAAATCAGGCGGTGGAGAAGACACCGATTGGTAAATCGTCGAAAGTAATAATTTAAACATTATTTTTATGTGCGAATTTATTTTTAATTGAAAAATGAAGAACGGTTTTTCTAGAATATTAAGCGGCGTTTTTAGGAAATTGATGAGTATTTTTTGTGTTTTTTTGATTGGACTATTGGCTGTATCTTTTTTGACCAATGATTCGATAGAACGATTTAATTCTGTTTCTTTCTTATCCTCGAAACACCAAAGAATTACTTGACCATCATGCACTTCTTTTCTCATGATATCGTACATAATGCCGTTTATCTCAAATTCATCTTTATCATTGTAGTCGTCATTGATAATTCTAACAAGTTGACTATCAGGAAGTTTATGTAGAATACCATGTTTGATTTCGTGCCGAATACTTTTTCTTTTTATTTCAAAAAAGATAAAACAACCAATCGAATTTATTAAGAATATAACAAAAAGGCCCCCAGCTAAAAGTTGATGACATTTGTTTTTTAGGGATGGCTTATTTGGTTGATTGAATTTCAATCGTTTTTTAATTTACAATGCTGAGAAGTGAATTTGTTTTTAAAGCTTATCTTTCTTTTCCCTCTTTTTTGGGAATTCATAATTTAAACCGTTTTGTACTTTTAAATTTAAATCAAAAAATTCAATGGCTCTCTGTAAGTTGCTTCGATTGACAGCAACAAAATAAGGATGACTACCATTTCCACGACGAATCAGGCGGGCATCTAATTTGAAAATTGTTCCTTCTGGATAATGAGCTACTAATTTTGAAGGGCAACTCACTTTCAAATCTTGGGGTACGCTTTGCCCATTAATTGTATTTAATCGCATACGTTTTCTGCCGGAATCGAAAAAAGATTTAGCAAAAACATCTAAAAAGAAAATTTTATTTAACTCCGGGACTTCGTCCACTAGCGACAATTGCATTAATTTAAATCTTTTGTTGTTTATGGCTCTCAACAATTTAATTCATGAGTATTGCAAATTTATGTAAAATTTTAGAAAATAATTAATCCTAACTGTGAAATTTTGAGCAAAAGCCGTACCTTTGCACTTTCTTTTCGAGACATAACCAATAACATGGCAGAAGTTAAGATATTTTCAGGTACGTCATCCAAATATTTGGCGAGCCGAGTTGCAGATTATTACGGTAAAGATTTGGGAGGTGTGAGCATCAACCGTTTTGCTGATAGTGAGATTTCAGTGAGTTTTGACGAGTCCGTTCGTGGCTGTGATGTATTCATTGTTCAATCTACTTTTCCACCGAGCGATAATATCATGGAGCTACTAATGCTCATTGATGCAGCTCGAAGAGCTTCGGCTCATTACGTTTGTGCGGTTATACCTTATTTTGGTTATGCTCGACAAGACCGAAAAGATAAACCAAGGGTTGGTATTGCTGCAAAATTAATTGCAAATATGCTCACAGCAGCAGGTGCTGATCGAGTAATGACAATGGATTTGCACGCTGGTCAAATTCAAGGTTTTTTTGATATTCCAGTTGATCATCTTGAAGGTATTTCGGTATTTGTACCTTACCTCAAAGCTCAAGACTTGACGAATATCAAATTTGCATCTCCTGACGTTGGTGGTGTTTCTCGTTGTCGTAAATTTGCTTCTTATTTTGATGCGGATATTGTGATTTGTGACAAACATCGCAAAAAAGCCAACGAAATCGCTTCAATGCAGTTGATTGGTGATGTTGAAGGTTCTGATGTAATTCTTGTCGATGATTTGATTGATACCGGTGGTACGATTTGTAAAGCTGCTGAATTGATTTTGGCAAAAGGTGCAAAGTCGGTTAGAGCGTTTTGTACACACCCGGTTTTATCAGGTAAGGCCAATGAAAATATTTCAAATTCGGTCTTGACAGAATTAGTAGTAACAGATTCGATTCCGCTACGGCAAGTAAACGAAAAAATTAAAGTTCTTTCGGTTGCCGAATTATTCGGTAAAGCAATCGGGAGAATTCGTGATAATGGGTCTATTAGCACATTGTTTATAAATAACCAACAAATTTTAGGTCTTTAATGCCTAAAAATTATGCCTTTAATTGAACTCTCAAGGTATAACAAACACTAAAAAAACTCCGATTTGAGAGTAAGGAGACAAAACAATATGAAAAAAGCAGAGATTGTAGGGTATAACAGAGCGAATCTCGGTCGTACAGCATCGCAAGAGTTACGTGGTCAAGGAATGATTCCGTGTGTATTATACGGAGGAAGTAGTCAGATATCTTTTTATGTTCCACAGTATTTATTCCGTCCGTTGTTGTTTACTCCAGATGTTTATGAAGTAACAATCAATATTGAAGGAACAATTTATACAGGAATTTTACAGGATTCTCAGTACCATCCAACTACTGATAGTATTATTCACGCCGATTTCTTAGAAATAACGCCTGAGAAAGTTATTAAAGTTGCAGTTCCAGTAAAATTACATGGCCCGTCAGAAGGTCAAAAGAAAGGGGGTAAATTGGTTCAGAAAATGCAAAAAATCCGTGTTCAAGGACCAGCTAAAAATATTCCTGATTATATCAATGTTGATATTAAAGATTTGGATTTAGGTAAATCAGTAAAAGTTAGTGCTATTGCAGAAATCGACGGAGTAACAATAATGGAATCTGCGAGTAATCCAGTTGCCTTTATTTCAATTCCTCGTGCATTGCGTGGAAACTAATCATTTGATTACAATTATTGCTAATAGATATGGCGAGCTGAATTTCAGCTCGCCATTTTTTGTAGTGGGAAAATATGATTTCTTTCAATCTAAATCAATCGTATCTGTTCGGTCGTTTTCTTCAAAAAACTCAACTTTCCAAGTATGGTCTGCCAAAAGGAATACTTTTGCCAAAAATTGATTGAATGAAAACTTCCTTCCCCATTCGTTTGGAGCGACCATCGAAAGGATATCTGTACCGTCTTTCTT
>JAFEIL010000381.1 GCA_017495105.1 Emticicia sp.
ATATAGTTGTATACAAGGTGTACTTTTTCTTGTGGATATACTTCTATATTTGGTGTAAATATTTGTATATCTGATTGCTCATAGATATTTAATTTACCAAAAATATTACTATAAATGTTTGGTGTAGAAGTTAATATTCTGGCGAAATATCCGTTTGGTGTAATATCTGTAGGAATAATTGCAGATAATTGTGCATTTTCGTAGGTCAAATCAAGCGTTTTTACATTACTTCCTTCATTGTTTAGTATTTCCAGTTTCCAGTTCGTATGATCATCAAATTTATAGCTTGAATTGTAGTTTAAGTAAATTTTCTGCCCCTTACATATATCCATGCTTGAAAAATTGGTAATTTCTAAACCATACGGCATCACGTTTAAAGTGTGTTCTGATGGCTCAATTAGTCCATAACCACATTCGTTTCTTACAGAATCAACCTTGTATGTATAACTTTCTTGTTTAGGATTAAAGTATAGATTGCCATACGAGGGCTGAATAATTGCACCTGAATTGAAGATTACTTTTATGCTGTTTGAACTAAAATTATAACCATTAGCCTTGATTCTTATAGATAGAGGTCGATTTGGAACTGTGTAATTTGTTTTGACATACTCAGAATATTGAGCTGGTACATATTGATAAAAGCCGTCAAATCTTACTCGTGGTAATTGCTTAATCAATACCGTGATTTCATTACTTACTTTGTATGGGCTAGATGAATAAATACTAACATTTAGATAATTAAGATTCTCATCAGAAGCATATTTGGCTGGTATTTCTACCTTAAATGCCCCATTTTCAAACCTTGCTGGTATGTCATAGTGGATTGAGTCATTATATGATTGTCGAAAACTTGCCCTGAAAACATTATTTGAGTTAAAACTACCATTTGCAATATATCCTTGAACAGAAATCGTAGTGCCAACACAGTAATTGGTATATTGGGCCTGGGTCAAAATTAAATTTTGAGCACATAATATCTTGACACCCAAAATTAAAATAAAAGTCATTAATGCTGGCTTAGTACAACAGATTTTCATTCTAAATAGTCCAAGGTCAATATTCAACAAATCCATATCAAGTTAACGAGTTTAAAACAAGTATTTAGCAGTGTGCAAAATTGTCGATTATATCTGTTTTATTACTTACCAACATTTATATTTTTTTACTCTTGTAAATTCAAGTTCCAAATGCAATCTATTACCTTAATAGATTAAAAAAAGGGGTTAGTAAAAGTGTTATTTTTAAGTGTCGAATTCAGCAAATAACATCGTAAAATTTAACCAATTAACCCAAGAGCAAAGATATAAAATTGATGCATTAATTAATTCATCAAATCCCTTTAAATCAGGAACAAATTGCCGAGCAAATAGGTGTTTCTGAGACAACTGTTAGCTGAGAATTGAAGCATAATTCACGCTCAAGAGCTGGCTACCAAATCAAACAAGCTCAAGAACTAAGAGAAAAAAGACGATTCAAAAAACCATTCAAAATTACTGGAGAACTTGAAAAACAAGTTCGAGCCAAGTTAGAAGAAGAATGGTCTCATGAACAAATTATCGAAGACCCATTATGAGACTAGAAAAATTAAAAAAACTGCCAAAGTACTGTCTTGTCCGCCGAAGCTGATGCGTTTGATAATTTGAAAGACCAGCGAATTTTGCTCGTCGGATATGCCTTTGAGCTAAAACTGTCAAACTATTTTAGCAGCATACGTTCTTCGTTAATTTTGGTGAAACACTTGTGGTAAGTAAAAATAGAAGATTCAAAAAATGAAATGATATACGTTTAACCTAATTAAACGGCGTTTTATAGCGATAAAAATTCTTGGAGTTAACCTTAAATTAATCTTTCACCAAAATTGACGAAGAACCTGTTTGTGATATGTATTTCTTACTTGAACAGTATATAAAACCCATACAATGTTCGCATCTTTTATAGTCAACTTCAATTGTGTATTGCATATTGTATTGCATATTGCAAAATCAGGAAAAGTATAAAAAACAAAAAAGCCTGACAATCATTTGATTATCAGGCTTTTAAAAAGTGGGCCCACTTGGAATCGAACCAAGCACCTACTGATTATGAGTCAGTAACGTTTAATAAATATCAATAGATAAATCAATATAAACTGCTATTTTTTTACAAAAATAAGGCCTTTTTATTGGTTTATTTACATCAGTTTTCTTATATTTGTATATAATGTTTGCAAATTGTTTGCAAATTTTTATTTACAAAATACTAAGTAATGAAACTTGATACTCCAAAACTTTCTATATTTCTTGATAAACGCTACGCAAAAAAAGATGGTAAATTTCCAGTGAAATTACGCATAACTTACAAGCGAGAGGCAAAATACTATCCAACAGAATTCAATATGACCGAAGATGAATTTATTCGGCAAAGAGATTCTGACACTCTTCGAGCAAATAAAATTATTGGAACAAAAGAGTATGCACAATTGGCAAAAATCAATAGTCTTTTAAACAATTATCTCGCTGATGCCCAAAAAGTTATAGATAATCTCAAGGTTTTTAATTTTGATACTTACGAGCAAAAGAAAGATGAACATACTGTTGAATCTGATAATGTCTTTGAAGCGTTCCAACAAAAAATTGAACTTTTAGAAAAAGAAGGCAGAATAGGAACTGCCATAACTTATCGCAATGCGTTGAAAAGTTTACAGGTATTTCACAGGATGAAAGTACTTTCCTTGAATAGTATCTCAGTCAAATTTCTTGAAAAGTATGAAAACTGGATGCTTGAAAAAGGCAATTCGGTTACTACAATAGGCTTTTATCTACGAAACCTTCGTGCAATTATCAACGAACTAATCGACAGCGATAGAACTAAATTGGAGGAATACCCTTTTGGCCCAAAGAAGTATGTGATTCCGACCAAAAAGAATTCCAAAAAAGCTCTATCAAACCAAGATTTAAAGAAAATCATTAACTATAAACCTGAGCCTAATTCGCCAGAAGCAAAATATTTGGATTACTGGTTATTTATGTACTTGGGTAATGGAATGAATCCTATAGACATGGCAAATCTTAAATATGCGAATATTGAAAAAGATAGAATTGTTTTCAGACGAGAAAAGACTAAAAGAACCAATCGGGAAACTACTGAAATAATCGTTTTCTTACACGAACAAAATCAAAAAATTATAAACCAATGGGGTAATCCTAATAAACCCAATAATTATATTTTTCCTATATTGCAAGATAAAATGACACCACTCGAAGTCAAAAAAGCTGTATCTCAGTTTGGAAAACAAATCAATAAATATATTGGGAGAATTGGCGAAAAACTCCAAATTGATAAACACATCACAACATACGTGGCACGACACAGTTTTGTAACTAAATTTTTAGCTGAAGGTGGCTCCCTACTTGATGCAAAAGAGATGACAGGGCATACATCCATCACTACGACTGAGGGGTATGTTGGTAGTATCGAAGATGATAGAATCAAAAAAATCACCAACCGCCTTTCTCAATTCTCTTAATATGTATCAATCAAACTTCTACCAAAAAGCATTTGAACCTAACGTTTATCTCGAAGAAGTCAAGCTGTTAGCAAGTGTGCATGGGCTTTTTGAGATTTATCCTTTTTCCAATTCATTTATCGAAGAATTTGTTTGCCACGAACTCATTACATTTGATACTCGAAAAATCAATCTGGATGATATACTCAAAACAATCGTGGAGCTTCTTTCGGAATGGAAAGTCGTAATTAATACTTTCAGAAAAGCAATTCCTACCGATTTGATTAAATTTGTTGACTACACAAATGATGTTTTGTTCGTTCTCGGTGGTCTCACTAATCGGATATTTTCAAGTACCACAAAAGAGTATGCTAATTATTTTCTGAATGCCATTAATGAGATATGGTTGAATAAACTAATGTTGGATTTTAGTAAACTCGAACGGCTGAGTTCTAATGAAATCAATTACGCATTAATGGTTTTGAACGAACGAATAATTACTCAAAAAGGAAATCTAACGCATTTATCAAATCTTCAATGTTTACTGATTAAGCGATTAGAATTTATCAAAGAATCAAACCCACAAGGAATCCAACAAACAAAAATTATTCTGTCCAAAAAACATGAGGAACTGCCTTTGTTTGAAAGTTTTTTAACTAATATTTCATTTCAAACAATGATAGCCTGTTTCATCGAACATCAAATTTGTTCGCAAGATGGGAAATTCATCACAAAAGTCGGGGGTAGAAATCCATTCCCAAGCCCAATAATGATTACGTTTTTGCCCGAAATATTAGCTGGTTTGTCTTTCTTCAATAGTGAGGCTTGGGAATCGCTCAACTTAAAAGAAAAAATCGAAATTTTGAGCAAAACGTTCGGAGTAAAGTCAAACCCTTCCTTTTTTTCCAATGCGGCTTCTAAAAACAATCGTCCTACCGACGAAAAAATCATACGTTTTCAGCAACTTATTACCGCTTCTCTGAGTAAAATCACCACAAAATAAGCTGTTTTCTTATTTGAAATGAAATATTTAAAAACATTTCATTTCAAACAAAGATTACTAAATTTCCTTCCCCTTGATTTGCAGCAGAATTAATCAGCACCTAATTATCTGCAAAGATGAATAAACAATTTCCCAATCAAGTAAAAAGTACGCCTACTTCGCCCATCGAAGGCTCGTTCGACTTTCTCATACAGCAAGCCGTCGAGAAGGCTCTAATGAATGTTTCTGAACCACTTTTAGAAAGTGTGGTGGACAGAATTATTTCCCGCAAAATAATCGAAAACAAAGACGAACCACTGACCATCGACCAAGCAGCTGAATTAATTCACAAGAAAAAACAGACTATTTACAGCTATTGCTCTTCAGGGAAAATTCCGTTTCATAAAAATGGCAATCATAATATTTTCTTTCGCAGTGAACTAGTCGAATGGTTGAAAACTAACTAATCACCGAGTAAATCTTACACAATTTGCTTATTTGTATCTGAATTCCTTAACAAACGAAGTACAGGTTTTTATTAAATAATGATTCAAAAGGGAAAAAATAATTCTCAACCAAATCCTAATTCAAATGAAGGGAAGACACCTTTAATATTTAGGACTATTAAAATTAAATTTAAAAAACAATGGAGTCTCAAAATCAAAAAACCACCGCTGATTTATTAGTTTATTTGCCTGTATTAAAGCAAAAACTGGCAGATTTGGTGGAAAAAACAAATGAAATGGAGCAAATTCTTATTGATTCTGCTTTTGAAAATTATGAAATGTATTTAGCTTTTAAACAAAATAAGGGTGTTATTTCGGTTGAAGATACCAAGAAAATGGAAAAATCGGGCGAAAGTGACCATATCCAAATGGCTTCGTTAGCCCTTTATTATGTCCCAATAACTACTCATTTTAAACAGGGTAATTTTGTCGAGATTGATACTCATTTATTGAGAGAAATATTTCAATTCTACCGTGAAAGTATGTTGCATTTTAAATTTCAAAAAGCTGCTTTTAAAGCTATCAAAGCATCATTAAGGGACATTTTGAACTCATAAAATAAGTAACAAAAATACCAACCCATTTTTATTTATAATATTAAAAATATGCAAATAAATTTCGCTTTAATGCTCCCAATAAGGATTTTGGAAGGGCTTCATGCCAAAGAACCACCTTGAAATTTCCTTCCAATCATAAAGGAACATGCAAATCAGCACAAGAGGCCTATTCGTGCAATGATTTACATGAAAATCAGTAACGGAAAAAGCGACGACTTTTTGCCGAACAGCTTTTTATTGTCCAAAATGTCGATTTTTCCACATTTTTTTGAAGTTTCCTCAGTTTCCAAAAGTAGAAACTATGAACTTTTAGAACTATGAACTTAAAAAGGAAACTTAGAACTTAATTTTATAAATTATTTTTTCTTTAACGGAAACTGTAAAAAAACGAAAAAAAATGTGGATAAGTTTTTCTAAAAATTAAATCTTAAACATGAATACCTATCCGAAAAACCTGCCCCAACCATCTTACCCCAAAAAGTCAGAAAACTTCCTGAATGCGGAGTTAGACTTGATTAATTCGAGTTACAAAATGCTCATGTATCGAGAAGGATTTTCGCATCCGAATACGTATTACAGTAAGAAAAAACACTTTGCTGAACCACAAGACAAAGAATACCTGCTCTTATCAATGATTGAGCGTTTTGTCGGGCGAAATAATTGTTTTTTTAGAAAGCATGACCAATTAAACGGTAAAACGTACAGTCCTGCCACAATGATTGAGTTTTGGCGAATCTTCAACGATGATAACGAAGAACGTTTGATTCTGCGAATGTTTCACCCTACCAATAATATTTTATCCTACGAAGTATTTGATTATTTGCTTGAAAATTTTCAAGTAAAATCAAGACTTAATCTGTACTACGAATTGATGCGAGTGGGTAAAACCGAAGCAATTGGCGTGTCCAAGCCAAGAAGTTTAGAGCAAGATGAACTCAATGATTTTACATGGAATAAAATGACGAAGCAAGAATTTGCCAAACACATTGCTCATTTGTACAGCAAATACCCTTCTCGTGGCAGAATTGATATTTATAAAGAAACTTACATGAAAAGATGTTTTTACGAAGAAAAGCTACTCACCGATAATAGCAATCAGTCAGAAATAGTAGACGAACGTATCAATAAAAATGCAATGAAAGTTTGGGCAAAGTGTTTAGAATTTATTGGCTCAAATGTGGATGAAAATGCTTTTCAGACTTGGTTTCTGCCAATCCTTCCATTAAAATTGGAAAATAACAAATTGACTTTACAGCTTCCCAGCACCTTTTTCTATCATTGGATAGAAGAAAACTACGTTGATTTACTACGAAAAACTATTGACATTCACATTGGTCAAGATACATTTTTAGAATATATTGTGTAAATATATTTTCAATAATAAACTATATTATTATTGTTATAGAAAACTTTATTTATACTTTTGTTTTCAATAACATATATATTATACAATTATAATGAAATTTTTAAATCAATTTATCACTCAAGTTAATACCCTTAAACCCAAAAATATAAGTGTTTGAACTTGTATAATTAAACTCAATTCAGAAAATGAAAAACAAATTTTGTCTTTTATTGCTATTCTTAATGGCAATAGTGGTGCTACCAATTTCAGCCCAAATCACTTTCAAACTTAAAAGCGTGGTGGGACAACAAAATCCAAGTTCTAATGGTCTGTTTAGTTACGGTACAATAGATAATGGTGCTTTTCAATTATTTCCCTCTTACGGAGAAGATGGAACTGGTGCAGGCGTTAATATTTCACAAAAAGGATGGACATTTAATTTAGGTCAAGAAAGTTACCCATTTTTGGCTTATGAACAATTGAACGCCGCCGAAGTAACGCCACAACCATTTCCACCATTTGGGGTTTTCCTTCACCCTGGCGAAACACCGTCAGTTGTGCGATTATCTGTCCCAAATAACGTACATATTCTAGGCATTACCAATGCTCTTCAACGACCTACTTTTGGCTGTGGAGAGAATATCGGTTATTCTATAAAAACCGATAATTTAAGCATATTTCCTCGAACAATTATAACAACCTCCAATAGTCCGACTACTTATAATGTACCAGCAATTAATGTGAGTGCAGGTAGTTATATTTATTTTATCGTTGATAAAGGGGATGATGGCAGTACTTACTGCGATGATACTGCCCTTGATGTGGAAGTAACTTTACAATACGATAAAATCGTAACACCAATTTTATCAGGTGCGTTGAATTGTGGTGCAAACAGTGTCACATTTGATATTGCTTTCCAACAGTCAGGCATATTAGAGTTGTATAAACTTGGTAATCCGAGCCCGATTTCAAGCACAACTATTTCACAAGTAGGAAATACTTTTAATGGACAAGGGACATTCACGGGTTTAAACTTATCAGCGGGCGGCAGTTATTATGTTATTGCCAAAAATGTAGGACAAACCCAGTCAGAGCAAAGTGTAGTTATGAATGTAACACCATGTTGTAGTAATGCCGTCGCACCAATTATTACAGTGAATAGTCTATCATTATGTCAAGGTGAAATTGGTACGCTTACTGCCACAGGCTGTACCAATGGAACAATTAATTGGAGTAATGGAATTGTCGGGTCGAGTACAACTGTGAATGCAAGTGGAACGTACACCGCCACTTGTAAGATATTGGCAACTCTACCTTGCCTCGATGCCACAAGCACAGCTTCGGGAATAGTTACGTTAAACGTATTACCAACACTTAACATTAGTGGAACAACTTGTAGTGCAGATTTACTGACTTATACAGTCAACTTTACAGGCAAAGGCGTAATTACAAGTACGGCTGGCACAGTTTCGGGAAATACGATAATCAATATTCCCGCAGGATTAGATATTCAATTGACAGCTACCAATAGTGCAGGTTGTGCTATAACTAAAACCGTAAATTCACCAAACTGTACTTGCCCAATTATTAATGCACCAGTGAGTGGTGGTAATAAAAGTATTTGTCAAGGGCAAACGATACCCGCTCTTACTGTAAATGTTGGAGAAAATACTACCGCCGATTGGTATGATGCCAATCTAATATTAGTTGCAAGTAGTACATTAAATTATACGCCTAAAACGTCTGGCACATACTATGCCCAAGCTCGAAATCTGCAAAATAATTGTGTTAGTGCAACACGGGCACCTATAAGTTTATCCATTAATGCTTTACCTACTTTAAGCGTAGGAATACCCACTTGTTCGGTAGATTTATTGACTTATTCAGTAACTTTTACGAGTAATAGTACGATTACCAGCTCTGCTGGCAAAGTATCAGAGAATATGATTTCAGGCATTCCAACGGGTACAAATGTTAGACTAACTGCTACAAGTAGTGCAGGTTGTATTGCCACGCAAACAGTAAATTCACCCTCTTGTACTTGTCCAACTATCAATGTTCCTATCAGTGGTGGTGATAAAACCATTTGTGCAGGTAAAGCAATTCCGACTTTATCAGTTAGTGTTGGAAGTAATGAAGTTGCAGAATGGTATGATGCTCCCATTGGTGGAAATTTATTAGCAACTGGTTTAAATTTCACACCCAATTCAGAAACTTCAAACAATGGTCTTTTTTACGTTCAAGCAAGAAATACCACCAATAACTGCATAAGTAATGCAAGAATTTTAGTCAAGTTAATCGTTAATTCAAACGGTACAACTCCTGTAATCTTAGCTTCAAAAAATCCATTAGTTTTAGGAGAAACAGCTACATTAAGTATTTCAAATTGTAACGGAATTATTACTTGGAGTATGGGTGAACACACAAGTAATATTTCTGTAACTCCGAAAGTAAGCACCGAATATTCTGCCACTTGCACCGCCAATGGAGGGTGTATTGGTGGCAATGGCAAAATATTGCTTGAGGTAGTTGCTCCAAAAATTACAGTAAATGCATCACCAAATGTAGTTTGTATTGGAGGTTTAACCACTTTGAGTATGATAGGTTGCCCCAATAGTGACATTTACTGGACTTCTCCAGAATTTGGTCGAAGAGATGAAGTTTCCCCAGTGTTTAATGGAATAGTTCAAGCAGTTTCTTTTACAGGACATTGTGTAACTTCGGCAGGTGAAGCTACCGAAACCATAGGTGTAAACATTAGACTGCCACAGGATTTTCAAATCACAGCTTCAAAAAATCAAGTAATTTTAGGAGAATCAACCGTTCTAAGTACAACTGGTTGCGATGGTATTGTCAGTTGGCAAAATGGACAGGCAGCAGGTAATCCAATCACGGTTTGGCCAACGAACAAATTTACGGTATATGTTGCAGAATGTTTAAGTTCAAACGCTTGTGGTGGAAAAGGTAAAATAACTATTGAGGTAAAACCTCCTATAATTCAAGCTACTGGAAAAGATGTTTGTTGGGGTTCTACGGCTACACTTGGTCAAAGTGGTTGTTCTACAGCATTTTATTGGGTCGTTTGGCATAAGGATGATTTTTCAGATGCCAAACCTATTGATAATCCCAATTCATACCCAATTACTCAGAAAACAAATTTCAGAGTGATGTGTTCAACTCCAGTTGGTGAGGGTACTGGAGATATAACGATAGAGCCAATTCCATTACCTAACAAACCTGACATCGGCAGTGAAAGAACGACTTACTACCTAGGCGAAACTGTAAGAATTGGTACTGGTGGATGTAATGGTTCTATTAGATGGTCAAATGGTGAAAATGATGTTAATACTATTGAAGTTAAGCCAAGACGAAGCACAAAATATACTGTTACTTGCGTGGGTGGCTTTGGTTGTACAAACTCAAACGAGATTGAAATTACAATGAAAACACCTCCACCAACGGTCAAAGACCAAACAATTTGTTATGGCGATACTATAAAATTGGTGAGTGGCTGCATGAAGGATACAGAAGCTCATTGGACAAAAAATTGGACGGATATTCCAAATCGAGTAGAAGTGCCAGAAGGATTTCAAGAACGATTGATAGAATCAAATACGTATGCGGTATCGTGTTATGATGCTGAAACTGGTTGGAGTGAAGCGGTGGCTATTAAAGTTACTGTCAAAGCACAAATAGCTCCACCAATAATTACAGCCAAAGGCGTCGAAAAAACTGCAATGATTGTCAAAGGCGAAACGATTGAATTATTTGCAAATGCTTGTAATCATACCGAATGGAAAGGAGGAGGTGTTTTACTGGGTGATACTTTAAATAAGCAGAACGCCGCCCGAATTCAAGTGAAACCCTTACAAACGACTACTTATCAGTCTCGATATTTTGTAGATGGTTGTTACAGCGAATGGAGTCAATTTAAGGTTTATGTAAGACCCAAAATGCCCATAATAAGTGCCAGCTTAGACACTTTGTGTATCGGTTCTTCAACAACTATTACCGCAAAAAACTGTGAAGATGGCGGTAAGTTAGTTTGGTTAGATAATCGAGATTTAAAAGAACGCTCATTTACTGTTTCGCCCCAATCAGATATTACCTACAAAGCTATTTGTGTGAGTCTTGACTCAATGGAGGGTCAACAATTAGTTTCTGATACTACCAACTTTTTTATCAAAGTTTACCAAACTCCTAAAAAGCCAATCATTAGTGGCAATTTAATCATCCTTGACGGTGAGAAAACCACATTAACCGCCAGTGGCTGCGAAGAAAGTTTACTTTGGAATACAGGAGAGAAATCGCAAAGCATTTTGGTTAGACCTGAGAAAAATACGGTTTACTCTGTCACTTGTGGCATTTGGAAATGTATATCTGATACTGCCTCAGTCAAAGTTCGAGTTAGACCTCGCCCGATTGAGATTGAAACGACTAACGGTATTCAAGGTTATTCCATAACCGATACAGTTTGTTTGAATAAGCAACTAATTCTGTCTGCTCTCACGCAATGTAATGGCACAATTGTATGGTCAAACGGCCAAAGTGGTGACAGGATTGAAGTAACAGGCACGAAGGTTGAAACGCAAAAGTATAGTTTATACTGCATCAATGCTGATAATGAAAAGTCAGATGAATCAACGGTAACCATTACAGTTTTGGATTATAATATCAATGATGCGATTGCTTACCCAAACCCAACTTCTGGTAAATTATATATAAAATCGAAAGGATGTATTGATGGGGTAAAACTCATTCTTTATAGTCAACGAGGAGAAATACTCTACGAAGGTGGTGGACAAGAACGCTATTTGGATAGCATAGTACTCGACTTATTCAACTTACCGTCGGAAACATACATACTGTATATTGTAGGCACAGATGGAAACAAACCAGTTACCTTGAAGAAACGCATTGTAAAAGTAAATAACTAAAACTTCCACTAATTCCTTGTCAGACATTCTGGCAAGGAATTTAATCATAAAATCAGATGAGAAATTTAAAAATGATTACCTTGCTATTTTTGGTAAGTCTTCAAAGTATAGCACAGGCCTATACTCCAGTAAACCCGCAAAGGATTTTAGTCGGTGCTTTTCCTTTTCAAAACTTCACTTATGATGCTCGAAGTGCAGCATTGGGAGAAGCAGGAATTGCGATTTCTCCCGATGCCAATAGTGCTTTGTTGAACCCTGCGAAATTGGTGTTTCTAAATCAAGATAGCACTAAAAAGGCAAAAAACGTTGGTGCATCATTGCATTACACACCTTATTACAGAAACCTCATTCAAGGAATGAATTTGTATGCTTTGAATCTATTTCAAGCCAAAGAAAAGACTGCCTTCGGACTTGGAGTAAAATACTTTGATGCTGGGAGTATAGAAATATATGGTGATAATAGGAAGTATATCAAAAACTTTAAATCAAAAGAGTTCTCAATTAATGGCTTTTATAGCCTCAAACTTCGTCATAATAATAGCATTTCAGCTGGTTTGAAATATATTTATTCTAATTTATCGGCTCGTTCAACTACCAAAAACACCACCACAAAACCAGTCAATACCGTTGCTGGCGATTTGTATTTTTACCATGATGGAAGAAATACGAAGAATCAATGGTTAAATTACGGAGCTTCATTGACAAATATCGGCGGTAAAGTTTCTTATGGAGATTATAAAAAAAGAACTTTTCAATCAACGCTTTTAAAACTCGGAGCTGCACAAAACTTTATTTTGGGGAAGAAAAAAAATGTTTTGATGTTTACAATTGATGCTAACAAATTGCTCGTGCCAACACCATCGGTTCGTAATATTAACAACGAAGTAATTGAAGGACGAAACGAAGAAAATATCACAGGAATCGGCACAATTTTTCAATCATGGCATACTGCACCCGATGGTTTTCGAGAAACAATGAGAGAAATTTCTTATTCATTCGGTACTGAATTTCAGTTTCGAGTGGGCGGCGTTCCGCATTTCTACGCTCGTGCTGGCTATTATACCCAAAATAAGCGAAAAGGAGAGATACATTACTTTACCCTAGGTTTGGGTGGAAAGTTTAAGGATTTTGGACTTGATTTGGCTTATCTGATTCCAAATAATAGTGCGGAACGCCGCCCGAATCAGGTTTTATCAAATACCTTTCGAGTTTCAATGATTTATAGTCCTTTTAAGTAAAAAATGCTGTGTTTTTCTCAATAAATCTAATAGCCCTGCATTTGTAGGGCTATTTTACAAACTTTAAAAAAATGGAACTAACAGGAACAATAGTAAAAATCAAAAATATTGAGCGACCGACGCATCGGATTATATCTGCAAAAAATGAAAGTGGAAGAGATTTTCAAAAAAGAGAATTTTGGTTACAAATTCACAGTGAAAAATTCCCTCAAACGATAGCGTTAGAATTTCAGGGAGATAAAGTTACTGTTCTTGATTCTTTTGCAGAAGGTCAAGAAGTAACAGTTTGGATTAACCTGAAAGGTAGAGTTATTGAAGAAAAATGCTTCAATACTTTACAAATTTGGCGAATTCAAGAGGTGAAAAAATCATAGCATTAAATCTGATGAAAAAGGACAAAAATAATCATGAATTACTTATAAAATGGTTCTGTTTTATGATCTTCTTTGTATTTGTAGGGTTGGTAGTAGACACTTTAAATAGCTTCATCAAGATTTTTAGACAAGAGCAAAAGTCGTTTTTGATAACATTAGTTTTTATTAGAATAATGATTAAATTTTAACCTTAAAATGGCTTCTACAATTAGAAATTTTTGTAGCAAATGTAAGATAATATATATTCTACCAAAAATAAAAATTTATGAAAATACCAAATACAAAACTTATTGAAAAAGTAATAAATATCAATTAAACATTCATTTATTTTGAGAAGGCAAATCA
>JAFEIL010000228.1 GCA_017495105.1 Emticicia sp.
CTTTTATTTTTATCTACTAAAATAAAATTTTCGGTATGCACCATGTCATACATTTCTTCTGGTTTCCCGGTTTTTACTGCTAAATATGATTTTCGAGCCAAATAATAAATTTCTTTTTTATCTCTGGTTACTAAATTCCATCGTGTATCATCGACACCTTTTTCTTGTGCGTATTTTTTTAATACTTCAGGTGTATCATTATCAGGTGTAACCGAAAATGACAATAATTTTACATTGGGATATTTTTTTAATTGATTTTGTAACCAAACCATGTTATTGGTCATTTTAGGACAAATAGTTGGACAAGTAGTAAAAAAGAAATCAGCCACATAAATGGTGTTTTCATACTCTTTTTGGGATATTAATTTTCCGTTTTGATTGGTAAACGAAAAATTTGCAATCTTATGATCACTGCCAATGTGCTGCACCGTTGAGTCAACTAATTCAGGATTGATATCCCTTGGAGAATAAATAGGCAACATTTTTTCGGGCGTTTGCAAAACATAAATGCCTAAAAAAACAGCTATTGATACCATCAAAAAAATAAATAAAAATGTTCTGTATGGTTTTAATTGAGTAAGCATTAATTTTTTTTACAAAAATAAACATATTTAGATTTAAAGACGTTTTAACCATTGTTAAAGTTATAATAAGTTCGTTTTCTTTGTTATATTTGTGAATTAATACTACAAAACACTACTAAAATGATAAAAAATTGCTTGATTGTTAGTTTATTGTGTTCCTTTTTTGGGTTTTCACAATTTAATTCCAAAGCCCCTTGGATGACTAACTCCTCTACATCTCGTAATGAAGCAACAATAGATGAATTGGTAACTTCATTTAACCAATATTGGTCAACAAGAGACAAAAATGCAAAAGGATCGGGGTACAAACCGTTTATGCGTTGGGAATATCATTGGAGAAATTATGCTAATGAACAAGGTTATATTATGTCTTCTGAAGATTTTTGGAATGTTTGGCGCCAAAAAAATCAATCCAGAACGAATAGAAATAATTCTTCATTACCAGTGAGTAACTGGCAACCTGTAGGTCCTTTTACACACACCAATACGGGTTCATGGTCTTCTGGACAAGGAAGGGTAAATATCGTTCATGTAGATCCATCGAACTCAAATACTATTTATTTAGGTGCGCCAGCTGGAGGGATTTGGAAATCAATTAATAATGGTTCAACTTGGACTCCACTTACCGATGAATTACCACAAATTGGTGTTTCTGGAATTGCTGTTGATTATTCTAATTCAAATGTAATTTATATAGCAACAGGAGACAAAGATGCAGACGATTCTTATTCAGTTGGTGTTTATAAATCAACAGATGGTGGACTAACCTGGGGACCGACAGGTTTAACATTTACAGGCATAAATTCAAGAGCTGGAGACATTGTAATTCACCCAACCAATAATCAAATTTTATGGTGTGCTACTAATAATGGTATCTATAAAACAACAAACGCAGGGAATACTTGGAGCCAAGTTCAATCAGGCGATTTTTCACAAGGGAATATCCGTTTAAAGCCAAGTGATCCTTCAACTATTTATGCAGTTTCAAATACTAGATTTTTTCGTTCAATTGATACAGGATCAACTTTTACACAAGTTACCGCTGGATTACCAAGTAGTTCTGGTAGATTATTATTAGATGTAACTCCTGCAAATGCTGAATATGTTTATATTTTAAGCGCAACAACTGGAAATGCTTTCCAAGGAATTTATCGATCTATAAATGGAGGCACAAACTGGGCAGTAACATCTGGAGGTACAGATGTATTTGAATCCAATCAATCTTGGTATGATTTAGCTTTAGCCGTATCCTCAACTAATGCTGATGAAATTTATACAGGCTGTTTAAATGTTTGGAAATCTACAGATGGAGGTGTAAGTGTTACAAAAATGAACAATTGGAGTTCGCCGGCAGCACCATCATATACGCATGCCGATATTCACTATCTAGGATTTCATGGGAATAAACTTTTTTGCGGTAGCGATGGAGGAATTTATGTATCAAGTAATGGCGGAACAAACTTTACCGATTTAACAGCAGGAGTACAAATTAGTCAATTTTACAAAATAGCCGTTTCAAAGCAATCCGCAGCCAATATGGTTGGAGGGTTACAAGATAATGGAGGTCATGCATACAGCAGTGGTCAATGGAAAAATTACTATGGCGCAGATGGAATGGATACTGCAATTAATCCTAATAATCCAAGCCAGTATTATGGGTTTATACAGTCTGGAGGGAATCTTTATATAAGTAATAATGCAGGCAATGGATTAAGCGGCTCAGTTCCGGCACCAACTGGTATAACTGGAAATTGGGTAACACCACTTGCCATTAATAACGCGGGCCTTTTATTTGCGGGATATAATAATTTATATAAACTAGTTTCAGGTGCTTGGGTACAACAAAACAGCAATTCTGTAGGTTCAGGAAACATAGAAGAGATTGCTATTGATCCATCAAATGACAATATTATGTATGTTGCAAACGGATCAACTTTATATAAAAGTACCGATTTAGGAATTAATTTTACAAATGTTTACAATTCAACAAATGGTAATATAACTTTTATTGAAGTTCATTCTTCAGACAGTAACATAATTTATTTAGTTACCGAAGGGTCATCGAGTACGGTATTGAAATCTACAAACGGCGGTTCATCATTTACAAATTTTTCAACTGGATTACCAAGTATCGGTAAAAATGTAATTGCTCACCAAGGCAGAAATACAGATAATCCATTATATGTTGGAACAACTTTAGGAGTGTATTATAGAGATGATTCTATGACTTCATGGCAGCCCTTTGATACAAACTTACCTAATGTTTCGGTCACCGATTTAGAAATAAACGTAGAAGACGCTAAATTAATTGCAGCAACCTATGGTAGAGGAATTTGGCAAACGAATATACCTGTTGAAATTCCTGCAAATGATGTAAAATTTGTAACCATTTTAAGTCCTGGAATAGATATTAATTGTGCACAAAATGTAATACCTCAAGT
>JAFEIL010000092.1 GCA_017495105.1 Emticicia sp.
TGAAGGTATAGTTAATTGAATTGAATGACTGCCCTGTCCAGCTGCAAGCTGTGCATTTGCAGTGCCACAAACAATTAACGAAGCGAAAAAAAATATAATTTTTTTCATGATAATTTTTGTTTTTATTAATGTGTAACTCATTTTTATATAATTGATTCACATTATCTACCAAGCTTAATTTTGTAAATGTTTAAAAAATAAACAAAAGATTTTTTTAGCTAAATAGATTTAAATGTTATCCTTAAATATTAAAAATAATATTTAAGGATAACATAATTATTTTAATTAACTCCAACAATAAGAATTATAAGTTATCAGCAAGAGTGTAGAAAACAGTGAAACTGTAAACACCTGATCTTATTTTTTCATAGTCAGCTGCAACTACAGCAGGCAAAGTAGCACCTGCAACACCACCTACTGAAGCAGTATAAGTAAGTACTGGGCCATCACCAGCATTAACTCCAGTATAACCAGATGTAATACCTGTAATAAGTTTTTGATTATCACCTGCTACAATCGCAACACCTGTTTGAGCACGGGCTACAGCAGCAGCGGCACTTTTAGTGATATATGAAGGCACAACAGCAGCTTGTCCTAAATTTCCATTAGAGGTAGTACCATTAACTGCTGGAGTTGCAGCTGACAATACAGACAAATTAAGGCCACCTGTTAAAGCAGCACCAGTTGAAGTTGCAGTTACGTAAATAGTTCTAACTGTTGTACCAGTAGCTATAGAAGTATACTGTAGGGATGTACCAGTTGAAGTAACATCTGCTAGGTTTAAACCTGCTGTACCCGGTGTTCCGAATGCAAAAGAAGGATTTCCTCCTGATACTTTAACTAATGCTACTGAAGGTATAGTTAATTGAATTGAATGACTGCCTTGTCCTGCTGCAAGCTGTGCCTTAGCTGAACCAAATGCAATTAATGAGGCAAATAAAAAGATAATTTTTTTCATGAGAGTTTTTTTTTGTAGTTTAAAATATATTTGGAGTTAATTAAAATTCTAATAAAATGTAATTAGACTTTGAATTTCTCTTCTTTATTTGTCACGACAAACTGTATCTAAAGCGATACTTATTTTTTCCTGTTTTTAGTTTGCAAATGAAGGCATGTAATTATTCATAAAAAAATTAAATCGTTAAACGGTCGTTAATAATCGGCAGATGGAATATTGTGCTGTGTTTTAATTGAAATTGAATCATTTTGGCAAGGAGAATCTATATTTTTTTAAAATATAGATTCGAAAATAGAACAATATTAATAAAATATGTAATGATTGCAGGCTTTTAGTGCTACTAATGTATTAAGTTTTTACCGCTTTAGTGAACAAACTTGAATCTTGAATTTTATTTCTAGTGTTTTTAATCTTTATATAAGGTTTTTGTAGCTAGAATGATTGATTGTCTATAAACTAGGATGGGAGTAAAGCAGGGTGGGGGCTAAAAATGCTACTTAATGCGTGATTTTTTCTGAAATTAAATTACCGTTCACCGATTATTGGATACCATTCGCCGATTATTTTTTCATAAATAATTACTTAATCCTAGCTTTGTAGCATAATATTTATTGACCTTTTTACTCAAATAGTATTAATAATTGTATTAAGGTGCTGAATATTAGTATTTTATACATTTTACAAATGTATTTTAGGCTATTTAGAAACTATATCAATCATTTCATAGAATCAAATTGATATTTTTAAGAGCGAGTTTATTCATTAAATATAGTAAATGCTAACTCATAATTCAAATCAAATGCAAGTAGATAAAAAAAATGGATGCCTTGCGTCCATTTTTTTTTAAATGCCATTCATCGATTATTGGTATTGTTTTATAAGTTTTTTCGTAGTTTAAAAGTGGAGAGTTCACTCACAAAAGAGTTTATATTCTTTTTATCGTGGCTTATCATTCAAGGTAGGATATATCATTTATCCTACCTTTTTTAATAATTTATTCTTTTAGCATCTCTATCTGTGTATCAATAAGCGTTCTAATTTCTGATAAATCCCAGTGTTTTGATAGGTCTTTTATTGAATTAAAATTATGTGACTCATTTAAAAGTATTAATTCTATAGCCTGTTCAATTGATGTAAGTCCAACCATTTTAAAGGCAGGCTTAATACTATGTAGTTTAATTTTGGTCTCTTTAAAATTCACACTATCAACATTTTGAATCAATGTTTTAAATTCTTCTAAGTAGTTATTCTTAAAATATTCAAATACATTCAAGGCATATTCTTTGTCTTTTTCATAAAATTGTTTTAGAAAAACAGTATCTAAATTTTTATGAAATATAATTTCCTTTTTTGCTGATTGTAGATTGTCAAATTCAAAATATAGGTGCATTTTCTCATATAAATCAGCAATCGAGAAAGGTTTTCTAATAATATCATTCATGCCATGTTTCAAAATATCACTTTCAATATTAGAAGTAACGACGGCAGTCATTGCGATAATCGTAAATACCTCATCATTATATAAACTACGAATTTTGGCGGCTGTTTCTAAGCCCGAAATACCAGGCAACTGTAAATCCATCAAAATTAAATCATATTTATTTGCTTGAAATTCAGTAAGAGCCTCTTCTCCAGACGAAACAATATGAAAGTTCACTGACCATTTATTCAAAACTTTTGCTACATATTGCTGATTTAGGTCATTATCTTCAACAACTAAAACTTGTATTGTATTAAATTGCGTATTCAGAGCAAAATTTGGCCTTGTTGTAATTGTTTGCTGCGAAGATTTACCCTTTTCAAAAACCAAATCAAAGAAAAAGGTAGAGCCCTCACCTTTTACACTTTTTAGTTCAATTTTGCTGTTTTGTAAAACCAATAACTGTTTGACAATATTTAGGCCTAAGCCTGATCCTTGTGATTTGTGAAACTTTACCGAAGGCAGCTGTTTGAATTTTTCAAAAATAACCTCTCTCATTTCATCTGCTATACCAATGCCAGTATCAGATACTTTGAAGGTAAGTATTACTGAATCTATAGTTTCTTCCTGTAGATTTACACTCAAAAGGACGCTTCCTTCATGAGTGAATTTCTCTGCATTAGAAAGTAAATTACTCAAAATTTGCTGCAATATAATTTTATCGGCAACAATTTCTAAATTTGGTGTAAAGTTAAAATCTATTTTAAATTTGATATTTTTTTTGGCTAAACTGTATTCAAATGTATTGACAATTTCTAAGAGAAAATCCAATAATCTGAAACTTGTTTTCATTATTTCAACTTTTCCAGATTCAATTTTTGAAATATCTAAAATGTCAGAAACAAGTTTTTGGAGATACTTTGTTGAGGTCTCAAGAATTTCGACATATTCTTTTTGCTCATTGTCAATTTTTGTCATTCTTAACAAATCACTCATGCCAAGTATAGCATTTATTGGTGTTCTTAATTCATGAGTCATACTTGCCAAGAAAAACTTTTCGCTTTCTTCGGCTTTTTTTGCGTATAAACTAACTGATTTAAGTGCTTCTTCTAATACTTTTCGCTCAGTTATATCATAAAAAAACAAGATACTACCTTGGGAGTGTTTAAGTTGATTCAGAATTGGTGAAATATTTACTAATACCCAATTTCGTTCTTTATTATTTTTAATTAATTGCATTTCGTAGCTATGTTTCTGCCCGTGTGGTAGATCCAATAGTTTTGAAAGATTAGTCTTATTGTAATCGGCTACAATAAAATTATCGATACATTGCCCAATGAGTTGTTTTTCAGGATATTCAATCATTTTACAAAAATTTGCTGAAGGATGAATTATAAATCCTGAGGTATCGACTTCTACAACTCCAAATTCTAAATTCTCGAAAATACCTCGATATTTTTTTTCGCTTTCTTTTATTAGGTCTTGTGCTCGATAGGCATTAGTTATATCCACAATTTGCCATATACAGAAATCAGATTCATAGCTGTTTTTGAAAGGGAAATAGCTTCTTTCAAGGACTCTACCATCTTTTAGATGAAAAACCTCACCTAAAACTTCGGTTTTATTATTCAATATTGTGACTGTAGAATCTATGATAGCTTCAGGTGAAACCAACAGACTTGAAACTGACTCTAATACTTCAAAACAATTTTTTCCGATTAATTGCTCTGGTTTTAGATTAAATCCAAGGGTGTCTATACCTACTTGGTTGATTAAAACTATATCATCATTAGAATCTGCCATTATATATCCAACTCTGAGATTTTCGGCTAAAATTTTTGAAGAAATATTTTGCACGTCGAAATCTTCATATATTTCTCGTTTTTGACTAGCGTCACTTGCAGTAATGATGGCAATATCTTCGTTTTTTACTTTAATTAAGAAAAGATTCAACCTTAACCAAATATATACACCGTTGCTATTTTTAATTGGGAATTCTACATAGGAAGTTTTTTGGTGGGTTTTGTTTTGTTCTACATAAAGATTTTTGATATATGAACCATACATTTCAAAAAACATCTTTTGTAATTTAGGGTTTATTTCATAACCCAATATTTTAACAGCGATAGCTGGAATAAATTTAACTCTTCCTTTTTTGTTAATTACACAGAATAATTCTGAAATCCTTGCTTCTAATTGTTTACATGTTTCATCAAATTGATGATCTGGGAAAAGAAAGGAAACAAAGTTTTTTGTTTTACGATAGCTTTTTTGCAATTTCAACTTCATATATATATTATAATTCCTAAATAAGAGTCCACAGTCAATTTTCAATAAATGCATTTTAAGGCAATAAGTATCAACAATGATTTGGTTTTTTTGTAAAAATGTCGATAATATCAACCGTGCTATTAAATAAATTAAGTAAAATTAATAAATTTAAATAGTTTGACGCTGAAAACAGAAAATAGTTGCTATGACTTTTGAAGGAAATATACCAAAGGCGGTGAATAATCGACGAATGGAATTTTTTAGTTTTTTTTGATAAGAAGTATTCTTTTCAGAAAAGAAACACCTTGAGATAAATTTGAAAATTTGTACGAAATGGCAAGTTGTTTACAGCAAATTTTTGTTTGATTAGACCCTCTTTTATTTAGCTTATTCGTGCAAATTTTAAATTTTGGATAAAAAAATAGGGTGAAATAGAATTCTCCCTATTTTTAATCTTATTTAGTCCCAAAATAAAAATGATGAAAAGGTGCTCAATGTAAACAGCCTTGTCTTATATTTTTACTGTATAACGCAATTAACAAGAAAAATAAATAGTGCACAATTTTAATCGGCGAATGGTCGCTTTAAATCTGTAAATGTACTTTTTTAACAAATTTTTTACAATTTTTGCTTTTTGGGGTTTGAAAATGTATTTAATTTAATCCCATGATTTATTAAAATTAGATTGGTTTTTAGTAATTGCTTCAAATAGTTTTTAATCCTAGTTTTGGTTCTGCAATTGTTTTTAATTCGATGATTAGAATTTGTCTTTAAAATATTCGTATTAAATTTGTGAAGTAATTAAAAAGTGTACTAAAACTCATTTTATATTTTTAAGTCTCTTCTGATCGCTTAACCTGATTATTGCACTATAAAATGAGCTTCGATAACTTTTTGTCACCTAGTAATGTTTACAAATTCGATACTTATGGTATTTCAGCATAAAAATTTATATTGTTTTAATTCACAGTTTGGACATGTTTTTGTAGAGAATTATATAATATTTAAAAGATTGAAATAGGGAAGGAGTGAATTGTCATTCGTCTCATAAAATATATCATTCACCGACAATTTGCATGATTTCGTAGAATATAAATATCATCTTGTTTTAAAATATGTTGATTTAACGGCATATCAGCAATTTAATTCAGAAAATTTCTTTTTGAAATTCAAGTTAAAATGTTACATTTAATAAATTTTAATATAATAATAAACAAACTTTTGCTATTGTTTAATTTTATAGTTGAGGCATAATTAGGCTTTAAACTAATTCAAGAACAAGATTAAATATATTTAAAAAATTGTAAAAGATGTATTTTATGTCTTTCCACAGTTATCTAAATATATTTACTGATAAATAATGTTATTTATCGGTATTATCTATCATTGTGATTATGATTTTTTCCATTGATTTTTAAATTGTTTTTGTTTTATTTACTGTTTACACCAATACTATTTAAATTTTAAAAGTTAGAAATTCTAATGCTGTTTACATTAAAAAGAAGAGTATTCGAGTTGAAAAATTATGTATTAAACTAAAAACAATGAACTGTATTATTATTGAAGATGATTTTTTATCGCAGCAAACAGTAATTAGGTATTGCAAAATGTTTGGAGAAGAATTAAACATTTTGGGTGCTTTTGATTCTGTAGAATCAGCTGAGGAATATATTAATAATTGTGAAAAAAGAGTAGATTTAATTTTTGTCGATGTTGTTTTACCAGGTAAGAATGGTATTGATTTTATCTCCGATTTATTTATTGTGCCTTATATAATCTTGACAACTTCTCATGACAGCTATGCCGTAAAGGCGTTTGAAATGAATGTGGTTGATTATCTAAAAAAACCATTCATTTATCGACGTTTTTTTCAGGCAATTCATAAAGTTAAGAAATTAATAAAAATGAATGAAGATAAGGGCTCGAATGAAACCCTTATACTTAAAAGTAAAGGTACCTTAACAAGATTTTTGATAAAAGATATAGATTATATAGAATCCTATTCTGATTATATAAAAATATTTATAAAGCAAGATGCATTTTTGCACTTAATTGCTTTGAGAGATATTATGAAGAAACTCCCTTCAGATAAGTTTGTACAAATTCACAGACGTTTTATCGTAAATATTGATAAAATAATCTCCATTAATGAAAATAAAATTGATTTAGATGGATATGAAGATTTAGATTTACCGATAAGTCGAGCCCAAAGAAAGATTTTTTATTCTCATTTTTTGGGTGAATAACTATAAAGACATGGCCTTGTGTTTTTCACTCACTGTATTGATATAGTTGTTTTGTAAAACTATTTTAAATAATTATTTGGGAAGAATTTAAATATTTATCATAATTGTCAGCTTGACTCCTCAGTTTTGTGGAGTTTTTGTCTAGTGTTTTTCTTTTCAAATTCTTTGTCTCTACACCTATAAATTTCCTTTATTCTTTAAGTTAAAATTCTCTCACCGTTTATAGAATACCATCCGTCGAGTTTAATTGCATATAAAATTTTGATTTTCTACATTAGCGACAAATGTATATTATGACTGAATTGCTTTGATTACAAAACGAAGTAAATTCAGAGTAATAGTTACTTTTCTTATTGAGTGTATTATAAAAGGTAGTGTTATGCTTTGGTCAAAATTTTTTCTATATCTATTTACTTTCGGATTAGGTATCTTTTTTCTCCTATTTATGGTGAAAAGAATGCGTTATTTTGAATCGACAAAATACTTTTTTTACCTAATTGTATGTTTTTATTTGATGATAGTTGATGCAAATAAAAATCTATTTGATGCCTACTTTTCAACTCATATTGAACCTTTTAATACTGCTTATTTTGTTGCATTTTTAGGTGTTTTCTTGCGATTGTACTTAAAGAAAATGCTTTATCCTGTCAAATCATTTTCATTAAAAAATTTGAAGCATTTTGTATTTCCGATAATCTTTACAGCTGGAGGGATATTTATGCAAAATTTCCTAATTGATGAAAATATATTGCTTGTTCTTCAACGATTGCAAATACCTAGTTTAAATACAGATAGTTTTATAATTCTATTATTTATAATTGGCTTTTTGTACTTCATTACCTCTTTCATTTATATAATAAGATTCAGTAATAAACAATCCGCTGTTTTTCAGAAAACAAATAATCTAATCTTGATTTGGCTGAAAATTGTAATACTTATTACTGGTTTTTTCATGGTATCAGAGTTACTATTGTTTTTAAATAAAGACCTTCTATACCTTGAATCAATCGTAATTGGCAAACATGCTTTAATAATTTCATTGATTTTATATATTCTTTTTTCACCTACAACAGTCAAGAAAATGCGTGGCTGTGTTTATGTAATTCCTGAAACAAAAGATGTGTACGAAAGCTATTTATTGCCACGGGCATTAAGAGGAACACCCTACGATTTTTATAATCATCTTATTGAAGATTATATCTCATATAAAATGCCATACCTTAAAGTGAACTATGGTGCTAACGAAATGGCTTCTGATTTGAAAATCAGTAAACAAAAACTCATATTAGTGCTGAAATATGTTTATAATATGGATTTAACGGAATTCCTTAATCGCTATCGAATTTATTATTACTTAGAACTCTCTAATGATAAAGCGTTTGATTCATTAAATATTGAAGAACAAGCAAAAAGACTTGGGTTTTATAATAAATCTGATTTTTATTATTACTTCAGAAAATACATGGATCCAGCTCCACCGCTGAGTATTAGTCAAGATAAATATAGTATCAAGCGAGAATTAGAGTAAAAATCCTTAAATGTCGTCTATTTTGGTAAGTAATGAGACAATATTAATCGACAAATTTGCAAATAGCTAAATGTCTGTCTATAAGCTTATTATCTTACTTTGGATTTGTCAGATATTAACCGTGTACAAATAAATGCCGATTTTTGCTAGCTGTTTTGCAATAAAATGTGTTTCATTTAGTTTTTTTTGATTCTATTTTGTTTGATTAAAATTCATTCAACGAGAATATCCTACCATTCGCCGATTAATATTTTTACTTTTGATTTAAGAGGTTATTTTTGATTTAAAGAAAATCAAACATTCATAACTCAATGAAAAAAATACAACTTAAAAATAATATTGAAATTTTAGTTGATGATGAGATTTATGAAGATGTAGTTAGCCATAAATGGAATATATGTAATGCAAAGGGTAAAAATTACATCAGAACAACTGTCTATTATCCTAAAAAACAAGATATTTATTTGCATCATATAGTTTTAGGTGGATTAATTAAAGGTAATACAACTTTGTTTATTGATGGTAATTCGCTCAATTGCCAGAAAGAAAACTTAATGCAAATACCTTTTCACACCAAATCTCATATAAGAATATGTCAATTTACTAATAAAACCTCTAAATATAGAGGTGTTTATGAAAATAATGGAAAGTTTATATCTGCAATCCAAATAGATGGCAAACTTAATTATTTAGGAAAATTTATTACCGAAAAAGAGGCGGCTATAAAATATGATTTGAAAGCCATTGAGCTTTACAAACAATTTGCTGTAACGAATTTAATCACAAATCCATATATTTTACCGGATTAAAATGTAGCGAAGTTGGCAGTCTATAAATGATAAAAGAGGAATCATTAGTAAAATGAGACCTCTTTTTTCGTTTATTGAGTTATTGACACTATTTTGAGTTTAATGTTCTATTTCAGACTGCTTGGTTTTCCATCTCTTTCACTTTTTTAAAATCCCCAATTTGACTTTCAATTAATGATCTGATTTTTTCAATATCTTTTTTTACAAATATCTCTCTAAGGCTATTACAATCAATTTCATTGTTTTTGATAGCGTCTTCAATCATCAATTCTACCTTGGTTAAGCCAACCATTTTGAATGCAGGTTTAATAGCGTGAAGTTGTTTTTTTATGTCTTCAATTGAAATGTTATTATTATAATGGATGAGTAATTCAAACTCGTTCAAATATATTGTGTAAAAAAGCTCAAATACATCAATTGCATAGTCTAAATCATTTTTATAAAATAGTGTTAAAAAATCCGTGTCTAATTCGCTGCTAAAATATAATAATTGTTTGGTTACTTTATTTTGCTTAGCTGTCTGGAAACATGTTGATATTTTATCATAAAGTTCATCAATAGTAAATGGTTTTTTAATGATATCATTCATGCCATGCTTTAATATTTCGGTTTCTATACCTGGAAACACAACTGCGGTCATTGCCAAAATAAAGAAAGACCGATTCTGAAAAGTCGTTCTGAGTTTTATTGATGATTCAAAACCATCCATGCCTGGAAGCTGTATATCCATCATTACACAGTCAAAATGTGTATTCGAAAACTTTTTAATGGCTTCTTCTCCCGAACTAGCTATTTCATAATAAACCGCCCATTTGCGGAAAAGTCTTTTTAGGTATTCTTGATTTAAGATATTGTCTTCAACAATAAGGACTTTGATTTCATCAAACGAAACCTTTTCAGACTTTTTTTGGATTTCGATTTTTTCAAGTATTTCGGGTATTTCAGGGCCTTTCTTATAATCAAGTTCAAATGTAAAAATAGAACCTATTCCTTCCGAACTGGATACTTGAATTGAACTATTTTGAATGTCAAGTAATGATTTTACTATCGATAAACCTAGGCCTGTTCCTTGAGATTTATGCTGTTTGGTTGCAGGTAATTGGACGAATTTATCGAAAATAGCATTCTCGTATTCTTTACTTATACCTATACCTGTATCTTCAACAGTAAATCTGATTTTGATTTGATTATTTGTTTCAATAATTTTCTCAACAATTAATTTAACTGAACCTACATCCGTGAATTTTTCAGCGTTTGATAATAAATTAACAATAATTTGCTGAAGAAATAGCTGGTCTCCAATTAAATAATTATGAAGTTGAAGTTTCCAATCAAATTTAAAGATGATATTTTTTTTAGATAAGCTATATTCAAAACTTCGTGTAATTTCAGAAAGTATTTTCTTCAAATCGAATGACTGAGTTTGCACAATTACATGACCTGTTTCTATTTTTGAAATATCAAGGATATCAGAAATCAACTTTTGTAAAAACTTAGTTGATGTTTCCATTATTTCTACATAATCAATTTGTTCATGGTTAAGTTGAGTAAGTTTTAGCAAATCACTCATCCCTAATATGGCATTGATTGGCGTTTTAAGTTCATGCGTAATGCTGGCTAAAAACAGCTTTTCGCTTTCATTTACTTTATTGGCAATTTCGTTTGCTTGTTTTAAATCGAGTTCGAGTTGTTTTCGTTTGGTAATATCATAATGGATGCCGATTGAACCAATCAAATTATTATTATGATCAAAAAATGGGGTTCCACTAACCAATAGCCATGCCGTTGTTCCATCCTTTTTGACTAGAGGAACTTCATAAGTACTGCTAATGCCTTGTTCTCTTTTACTAAGATTAATTTTGACAATCTGTCTGTGCTCTGGTTTTAGGAAAAGTTCGTTTGCTTTTTTTCCAATTATCTCCTCTCTGGTATATCCTGTTAATTGGCAAAAATGACTGTAAACATTGGTTACGGTATCAGTATTATCAACTTCTAAAATACCGAGTTGCATATTTTCAATTATTTTCCTGTATTTTTCTTCACTTTCTTTAACTTTCTCATTAAAGTTAAAGCTATTTGTTAAATCTTTATAATGCCAAAAATGACTATATTCCCCATTTGGATTAAGAATCGTTTCATAATCTCTTTCTATGGTTTTGCCATTTTTCATTTTTAAGACTTCACTTCTTACATTAATTTTTTGTCTGATTTTTTGCTCTATATTTTCTGAAAATATACTAGGATAAACAAATGAATCTTTTAGGCTGTCCATAAATATCCTACTGTCTTTTCCATTGAATGATGAAGGTTCGTCATTAATATCAAAACACATCAAAAACGCTTTATTCAAAAATAGTATTCGACGATTAGAGTCTTCTACAAAAACACCATTACTACTATTTTGAATGATATTAAACCAAATATTTGATTGATTAGTACGATAAAAGTTATTAGACGGGCTATCGATACCCTTCATTCTTACCGTAATGATTAATTCGTTTTGAATTTTGTTTATCCTTAAAATAAGTCTAACCCAACTAAATATTCCGCTTTTTTCTTTGATTGGGAACTCAATGTATGGACATGTCCAGTTGTCTTTATTGATTGCATCATCAAATATTTGTTTGAAATAGGCAGTGTAATTTTGTAGGATAAAATGTTTAAATGAGATTAGTTCGTTTGGGCAAAAAAATTGTTGGCAAGTCTCTTCTACAAATTTTAAGTTTTGATTAGTATCAACGACTAAAATAAGGTCATCTACATTTTCGGATAACATTTTGTAATATTCCAAAAATTTTTTCTTTTGAGAAGTCTTGAAACCAAGGTTTTTTAGTTCACTTAGGCTATTCAAAATGTTATTAGTGGCAATTTTAAGTTTTAAGAATGCTCTCATGATTAGATTACAGTTAGCCTACCTGTGTTTGGAATATATTTCTTAAATTTCTTTTACTTACTTCTACTACGCAAGCAAGATTTATTTGTAACTATTATTTGCCGCTGAAATTTACAAAAAACTGACGATTTTACCAAAAAGCAAATAAATTCAAGGAGTTTATAGCTGAATTTGACTTTTATGGCTATTATTTGAGTATAAAATTCAAGTAATATCCAATGACGCTTGTTCGCAGACTTTCGCAAAATATTGATCCAAAGACTTTTGAATTACGTTTAGCCAAGAACGTCAGTTTATGATTTCTGTAAGTGGCGTTTAGATTTTAAATTTATACAAAAACTCCAAATAAATGTTAAGAATTCTTGCCAAAATGATAAATATTTTACCGTTAAGCGATTATTAAAGTCTGTTCACAGATTTTTTTTTTAAAATGATAAAGTTGAGTTGAATTTTGTTAAACGTTATTTTTTAGATGTTCACATTAAAAGTTAATTAAAATTCACTCCTCTTTATATTTTTATTTTATGATAAACATATTATGAAATTTTCTTATTGACAAACGGACTTCAGAATAATGACAGGGTAGAGATGAAGTATTAGTGAAAGAAATAGATGTGCCTGACCATTTAAATTTGAATGAAGATTTGAAATCAAAATATAACTCCAAAATTATTGGAGCTATAGGCTTAAAGATGTTCTGTATGAGAAGCACGAAGTTTAGTGTATTTACATATAACCAAATAAGTCAAAATTTAATTCTGTTGTAAATTTTCAAGAATTGAAACCCAAAAATTATCCCCTTGTAGAGGACATTATTTATTTAAAGGCAGATTCCAATTATACCCTTTTTTATTTACAAAATGGGCAGGTGTTTATTTCCTCCAAAACCCTCAAACAGACGCATTTGGAGCATCAATTTAATTTGTTTTTGCGTGTACATAAATCATATTTATTAAATCCTGATTTTATAGATAGTATCTCAAAAGATAGTAATAAACTTACCATCATATTAAAAAATGGAACAAAAATTAATGTTTCAAGAAGAAAAGCAATAGCATTGCAGGAATACTTAAGCAAGTTCTTTACAGCGTGAATATGCTGAATTTTATTTTTTTATCTATGCGTTTTAACCAGATTAATGCTGCCTTTCATTTGTTCTGTTTTGTTTACCCTTCTCAATTTGAACTTTTAAAAATTAGTTGTTTCAAGTAAAAGTACTTTTGTAGGCGAAGTTTGCATTGCATTTAGAATTGCTGTTTTATAATACTCCTACTTGTCTTTGCATGATAAGGGTTTTTGAAATTTTAGTTAAAAATACAAGATAGTTAACTTTAAACAATATAAAACAGATTCGTTTTTTATAAATAATAAAACCGTTTAGCGACTATTGAAGTCTGTTCGCAGACTTTATTTTTAATTGAAATTTAATTAAAGTTAATTTAGAAATGTAAAAAACAGCTGTGTTATCAAGTGGAAATACTCAAATTCTAATATTATTAACAAAGGTTTTCTTCAATTAAATATAGCCAAATTTTCTTCTAGCATTTTTTGGTTTAGTTACTAATTCAAAAGAAATGCCTAGATAAAAACAATTTATTACATAATAATTATAAAATGAACC
>JAFEIL010000032.1 GCA_017495105.1 Emticicia sp.
CCTGTAGGTATTATGTCGCCTTTCCAATCTTTTCGAAATGAGCTACCATCTTGACCGATAAAGTTTCGCATGGTACCACAAACGGCAACTTCCACAGCAGTGCTTGTAGGATTGGTGACTTCATATTTTAGTATGGCCATAGGAATACTACTGGCATCGGCATTTCCGGGGATAAATGGATTAAAACCTAATATTTTTACTGATACCGGCATTTGATTATCTTTCAAGTTAACCTGCCCAAAAGGATAGGAAGCATCAAAAGATGCTGATGAAAACCTAGGCATTCCGTGGTTGTTTACGGGGCGTCCTTCATAATGCTGATACTCGCTTGGATGCAGTGGCCCAATCAAAGCTTTAGTTATGGCTTTTTTGTTTTCAGGTTTTACATAAATAGAAAAAAAAGGTGCGTTGTTACCTGCTGTCACGGTGCTGTAGTTCATACCAGGCCGGTTCATAATTTGCCAAGCTTTGAGTTCCCCTCTTCCTCCCAAAGAAACCGTCCCCGTGCCGATTCTGCCCATTGGTAGAGCAATATTCAACAATTTGCTTTGGTCATAATGCTTCAAGATGGGGCAACCATTAAACATGTTTTGGGCATAAACAATACCATAGAATATTTGAAATAATAGAAGTAATTGTATTTTTTTTCATTATTTAGGGCTGAAAGTTAAAATCAAATATATGTTTTTTTTAATAGTATATTTTTCAATAATCGTATTTTTAATTTGGCGTTGTTAATTATTATTGAATTAATATTTGTTTTTACCTTTTTTTACAATCAGCAACTTCATTAAAGATTTTGATAGTTTTGATTTTCAATTATTTATAATTTACCTGTAAATGTCAAAGACGCTAAGGAAGAATCATTTCTCTGCGTTTCTAAAATCTTAGTCATCAATTTTTCATTTTATTTTTCAATCAAACACTTACTAACTTAAAAACTTACTAACTTTAAAACTTACCAACTTAAAATTCCCATACGTTTATTGTTGAACGCAGTATAAAAAGCTTTTATCATGTAGATATTAAGATAGTATGAAAAAGGTATGCAAACCAAAGTACAAGTCTTATAAATTTCAACCCGAAAGAATCAAGAGGGTATAAAAGGCGGCCGGGAGTAAAATTCAATTATGTTTGTGCTTTCACACAATTGAAGATATCTTCAACATTAAGCGATGAAGCAGAAATTAAAGGATTCGAAATCAACAATTTATTTTTGTCAATAAAAAGTTCAATAATGATAGTTAAAGTATTTAGATGATCAGTATTTCTTTTGATTATTGATTTTAGAATAGCCATTGAACAAATAAAATTTTGGAAATAATTCTATCATCTTCTACTAATTTTGTTTTTTTTCTTTAATTTTAACAAGAAATTCTTATACAAAAACATGAAGTCAAGATTTTTTTTACAGTTTAGTTTATTACTTTTGACCGCACTTTTATCTTCTTCACAGAAAGGTAAACCAAACCTAAGCCCCAATATTATTATCATTTTTGCAGATGACATGGGTTATGGTGATGTTTCTGCTTTAAATCCTGAAGCCAAAACACACACGCCAGCCATAAATGAAATGGCTGAAAATGGCCTAGTTTTTACTGAAGCTCATTCGAGTGCCTCTGTTTGTACGCCATCTAGGTATGGACTTTTAACGGGTAGCTATGCATTCAGAAACAGACTCAAGGGTGGTAATGTTGGAGGGTTTGATGCATCGGTTTTGGCTCCAGAACAAAAAACCATTGCTCATTTATTAAAAAATGCAGGATACAACACGGCCTGCATTGGTAAATGGCATTTAGGCTTTGATTGGTCCACTCTTAAGCCAAGCGAAGATCCTAGCTTAAATAAACTCACCAAATATTCAAATGTGGACTTTTCGAAACCTATTAAATTGGGGCCTAATTCTTACGGTTTTGATTATTCTTTCATTCACCCAGCATCTTTAGACATCCCTCCTTATCTGTTTTTAAAAAATGGCTTGGCTATTGATAATCAAATGATTTTATCTTCAGATGTTTACCCAAAAAGTTTAGAAACAACCCAACATTCTTGGGACAAAAAACATACAGATGCAGGGGATATTTATTGGAAAAAAGGAGTTTGGTGGCGAGATGGCGAAATGTCAAAGTCTTTTAGAATTGAAAAATGCCTAGGAAGTATAATCAACGAATCTATTGCATTTATTGAAGAAAAAGCATCAAAAAGGAACCCATTCTTTTTGTATCTACCACTCACTGGGCCACATACTCCTTGGGTTCCTGAAGAGCAATTTAAAGGAAAATCATCGGTTGACACTTACGGAGACTTTATATTAACAGTAGACAATGTAGTGAAAGTAATCAATGAAAAAGTGCAAAAACTAGGAATTGCTAATAATACGATGATAATATTCACGACAGACAACGGAGGCTATTGGCCTGAGGAAGAGATAAAACTTCAAAAGCATAATTCAAACTATGGCAGGCGAGGACAAAAAGGAGATATTTGGGATGGTGGCCACCATGTTCCTTTAATAATAAAATGGCCTACAAAAATTTCTAAGGCCAAAAAATATTCACATTTGGTTAGTTTAACAGATTTTTTTGCCACTTTTTCAGACCTAACTAATCAAAAAATAATAGGCGGCCAAGATAGTTTTAGTTTTAATGATGTTCTGAATGGAAACCTCTCTAAACCAACTAGGAATTCTATGATTCACAACACTGGTCAAAAGTTTTTCGCAATAAGACAAGGCAAATGGAAGTATATTGACATGCTAGGCTCTGGTGGATTTACAAATCCTTCCTACATTGAACCTAAAGAAAATATGCCTAAAGGTCAGTTGTATGACATAATATCAGACCCTTTAGAGTCAAATAATCTTTATTTTAAATATCCAGCTGTTGTGGCTGATTTAAAGCAACAAATCGCTCGGGTAAAAGAGTCTTCATCCACCATAGAATTAAAAAAATAGATTTAAAAAAAGGTAACTAACCAGTTTCAGAAATAGTATAAAAATAGTGTAAAAAGGCAAAAAATCA
>JAFEIL010000269.1 GCA_017495105.1 Emticicia sp.
TTAGTTACCAATTCGTTAAATATTCTCAACGAAGAAGACAAAGCGGCTTTAGATTTACCTCGCATAAGTGAAGACGAGCCATTGGCGAACAAAAGTTCAGCTACTCGAAAGCTTTATATTGAAAGTTACGGTTGCCAAATGAACTTTGCAGATAGCGAGATAGTAGCTTCGATTCTACGAGAAAATAATTTCGCTACCACTTCAAAAATCGAAGAAGCCGAACTTATTTTGCTCAATACTTGTGCGATTAGAGAAAATGCCGAGCAGAAGGTCAGAAACCGTTTGCAACACCTAGTACCGATGAAAAACAAACGCAAGAATGTAAAAATAGGCATTTTAGGCTGTATGGCCGAGCGTTTAAAAACTAAATTATTAGAAGAAGAAAAAATAGTTGATATGGTAGTTGGGCCTGACTCCTACCGTGATTTGCCAAATCTGATTAGCGAAGTTGAAGATGGTCATAAAGCAGTAAATGTTTTTCTTTCGAGAGAAGAAACCTACGCCGATATTACGCCAATTCGCCTTAATTCTAATGGTGTTACAGCCATGATTAGTATCATGCGTGGCTGTGACAACATGTGTAGTTTCTGCGTTGTGCCTTATACTCGTGGACGCGAACGTAGCCGTGATGCACAATCAATTGTAAAAGAAGCAACCGATTTATTTAATCAAGGCTATAAGGAAGTTACGCTTTTGGGACAAAATGTAGATAGCTATAAATGGAAATCGGTTGATGACTCAATTGTGAGCTTCGCCAATTTGCTTGAAATGGTCGCACAAGTAAGTCCAGATTTACGAGTGCGTTTCTCGACTTCCCACCCAAAAGATATTACTGATGATGTACTTTACACCATCAAAAAATACGATAATGTTTGTAATTACATTCATTTACCAGCCCAAAGTGGTAGTAGTCGTATTTTAGAGTTAATGAATCGAACTTATGACCGTGAATGGTACATTGGCAGAATCAACCGAATCCGTGAAGTTTTGGGTCAAGAATGTGGTATTTCACAAGATATGATTGCGGGCTTCTGTACAGAAACCGAAGAAGATCACCAAGAAACACTTTCTCTACTTGATTACGTAAAATATGATTATGGATATATGTTTTCGTATTCCGAAAGGCCAAATACACCAGCCGCTAAGAAAATGACAGACGATGTTCCAGAAGAAGTAAAAAGTCGTCGATTAGCAGAAATAATTGCTCGCCAACGTGAACATTCGCTCGAAAGGAACCAACTTTGTGTTGGAAAAACCTATAAAGTTTTAGTCGAAGGATTTTCTAAACGCTCAAACGAACAACTTTCTGGCAAAAATGACCAAAATAAAATCGTAGTTTTCCCGAAAGAAAACTTTAAACTCGGTGACTATGTTAATGTTTTGATTACCGAATGTTCGTCAGGGACTTTGATTGGAAAAGCTGTATAAATAAGGCGGAATTATAAGAATCTAGAGTTAAAAAGTATATTTACTCAAAAGGCACAGAGTTGCAAAGGTTGAGAAGCACAAAACACTGATAATGAGACAATTAAATGTCTGAATTTTCGCAAACCATTTTAGGTAAGTATACTTCTTTCATTCAATAAAAAAGCGAAACGCCACTAAACGGAACGCTGCCCGAAGCCAAAAGCTAAAACGAAATGAGTAACAATACAGAATTACAATCAGTCAAAAATCGCTTCGGCATTATCGGAAATGCTCCTACTTTAAACCATGCTCTTAGCGTGGCAATTCAGGTAGCTCCTACCGACTTGACCGTGCTTATAAATGGAGAAAGTGGTAGCGGAAAAGAATCTTTTTCAAAGGTAATTCATGCACTCAGCTCCCGTAAACATGGGCCTTTTATAGCTATCAACTGTGGAGCAATTCCTGAAGGCACGATTGATTCAGAACTTTTCGGACACGTAAAGGGCTCATTTACTGGAGCAATCGACGACCGAAAAGGATATTTTGAAACAACAAGTACAGGTACAATTTTCTTAGATGAAATAGCCGAAATGCCAATCGGCACACAAGCTCGTCTGCTTCGTGTACTTGAAAACGGCGAATTTATTCCCGTAGGTTCATCGAAAGTAAAGAAAACCGATGTGCGTGTAGTGGCCGCAACTAACGTAAATCTATTGGAAGCCATTGAGCGTGGGCGTTTCCGTGAAGACTTGTATTACCGACTAAATACTGTGCCGCTTCATGTGCCTGCTCTACGGGAGCGTGGCTATGATATTGAGTTACTTTTTAGAAAATTTTCGACTGATTTTGCTGAAAAAAACCACATTCGCCCAATAGAATTGACAGAAAACGCTTCCCAAATGTTAATGAACTTTCGTTTTCCAGGAAACATCCGTCAACTAAAAAACATTGCCGAGCAAATCACGATTCTTGAATTTGAACGCCTTGTTTCAGCTGAGATTTTAACAAAATATCTTCCTCGTGAACAATCAAGCAGACTTCCGACTTTATTAAGAGGCTTGAATGGTGGCAATGACAGCAATTTTTCCGAGCGAGATTTATTATACAAAGTACTATTTGATATGCGAAAGGATATGACCGATTTAAAAAAATTGGTACTTTCGCTGATGCAAGGAGGGCAAGCTGGAGGTGTTTCAATGAATGCTGAAATTATGCAACAACACCAAGGCTTATTTGAGGACATTCACCAAGAAGATAGTGTAGCTTTGATGCCCCCAACGGTTTATAACCCACCACAACAAACGAACTATCCAAGCTATCAACCAGTTGATAACCAGAATATTATCAAAATAGATAGTCTTCAAGGCGATAGAATAAATGTAGAAGACATTTCGCACGAAACTGAAGAAAGTTCATTTTCACTCGAAAAACAAGAAAAAGAGATGATTGTTCGGGCTTTGAAGAAAAATAACTTCAAAAGAAAATATGCAGCTTTAGACTTAGGAATTTCAGAACGTACTCTTTACCGAAAAATCAAACAATATGATATTGAAGACGAATAAAATATCAAATATCAATTATCAATTACCCATTGCGACGTCACTCAATCT
>JAFEIL010000066.1 GCA_017495105.1 Emticicia sp.
ATATATATAGTTTTAGTAATGAAAAGCTTAAAATTGTTTTTACAATTTTAAGCTTTTTGATTTTTATTGCAATCAAACGGTACTTTTCGGTCAATTCATCAATCAAGAATCAGTAAGGCCTCCTTTTGGCACTGATTTTGTGGATTTTTTTCACGTAGACAATTCGCTATTTATAAATGATTGTAATTTTCAATCATCCAATTATTTCATTTAATATGTTTAGGAAAAAAGTCAGCCCAAAGTTTATATTGTCTATCCTTCTATTGATAGGTAGTCTGCACGTAGTTGGACAAGGTTTTCCAACTAACCTTGAATGGCAGAAATGCTATGGTTGGAGCGATTACTATGGCGATGAAGGCACAAAGATTATTCCGACCCAAGATGGAAATTATATGGCCATAGGAAAAAAGAGTCTAAATGGCCTTGAGGTTATATGGGTATCAAAAATGGGCTACTTGGGTAATATGATTTGGGAAACAACCGTATCTGGCGATAATGCCTACATTGGTTTTAGAGCTCAAGATGTAATTCAAAATCCTGATGGAAGCTACATTTTGATAGCCCGAATTAATAACTATTCTAATCTCCGATTCAGTAATTCCAATTCACTCAAGATTTCTCCAATACAGAATAAAGGAAACGCTGATATTTTGATAGCTAAACTTGATGCTGATGGAAATATGACTTGGTTTAAGAACTTCGGTGGTGATGGTGAAGATATTCCAATAAAAATATTACCCACCAACGATGGCAATCTGATGTTGCTCACCTATACGGGTTCTTCCAATGGTGATATCTCTAATTCTGAAAAAAATCCATCTGGGTTTAATCAAGATTTATGGCTTGCTAAATTAGATCAAAACGGTTCTTTACTTTCAAAAAAATGTATTGGTGGAAGTGGCGACGAAGTGGGTTTTGATATGAAAAAGACCTCAGATGGCGGCTTTATTGTTGTTGGTTCTTCAACATCAAACGACGGTGGTTTTGGCCCAAATAAAGGTGGTAAAGATATTTTAGCCGTAAAAATTGATGAGTCTATCAATGTTGTTTGGAAAAAAACTTTTGGTGGAAATCAAAGAGATGAAGCTCGTAAAGTATTGGCAAAATCAAACGGAGACATTATTATTGGCCTGACCTCTAACTCTTCGGATAATGATTTTCAATTTGTGCCGTCAGATATTTTTCCTAATAATTTTGAAGAAAACATCTGGTTAATGAAACTCAATTCAAATGGAGATACACAAAGCAAAAAAATGTTTGGGGGAGCTGGTCGGGACATTATCAATGAATTAATAGCCACTCGTGATGGTAATTTTGCAATTGCTGGGTCAACAAGGTCAAATAATGGAGACATTCGTGATCGTAACAGAATCCCTTCAAATAATAATGGGCAATACGATGTGCTACTAATGAAAGTGAGCAATAATTTTGACTTTATTTGGTCAAAAACACTCGGTGGCTCATCAGATGATGAAGGAAACGGAATAGTTGAAACCAACGAAGGTGCTTTTATCGGTATCGGTACGACTCAATCATTTGATGGAGATGTTACGGGAAACCATTACAGTTCTCAGAATAACAAAGACATTTGGTTTACGAAAATAAATTTTACATGTCTTGCTGATGTTGTAACTTCGGTTGATTTGGTTGCAGTTAATTCAGAAGTACTGGCATCCCAAAGTATTGATACATCAGATAAAGTAACTAAAAATTCATCAGTCCACTACGGAGCAAATAAAAGTGTTGATTTAACCACTGGTTTTGATAGCGAATTAGGAACAACTATTGATTTTAATTTAGCGGGTTGTAATTTCGTAGGAGAAATAAAAGCTAACCCAATCCAAATCAAGGTGAATAATGAGTGCCGTGAAGGTGGTATGAAATTTAAATTCATGCCTTTTACGCCAAATACTGATTTAGGGCAATACAAATTTTCAGTTCAGAACCTCGACCCGAAAATTGAATTTAGTTTCAATGGTAATACCCTAATAACGAAGAATAACCTACCCAATAATGGCAATGCATACTTTGTAGTGAAAGTTTCAAAAGAAGGGCATGAGGATTTTGAATATCAAAGTTATACTAGCACATGCGAACACGATGACGCTCCAATTGACTGTCCCGAAAATAATCGAGATGTAATCTTAAATAAAGAGTATTTCAATGTAGGAGAAACTTTTACTGCCTCATGGACGGGCACTCTACTTTCGGGCCAGGATTTATCATGGTATAACGAAAATGTAGAAACGATTTCAAAAACAGCTACAACCTTTACTGGTAAAATAACTTCATTTCCGGCTCATCTTCAAGCACAGCCTGGTATGTTGCCAAACTCTCGTCCATGCCACGGCTCTACGAGAGTTGAGTTTAGAGCAAGGAAATAATACAAATATTTATAAAAAGTCCTCAAAAGTTTAAATTTTTGAGGACTTTTTATTTACTCCACTACCACATTTCCACCACCGCTATAACTTCGGTAATCACCATTATACATGGCGTCAGCTGAAACTGGCCCAAGAATAAATTTACCCCGAGATACAACTCTTACCAAATAATAGAAGGTTTTTTCGGTAGCATCGGCTGTGGTGTAGAAATTGATTCTATCATCACGAATATCGAAATATTGCGGTGTTGATGCATTTTTTATCCAAGTCATATTTCGGTCTTCGTTCAAACGAGGATTTTCAATCTCAAATGCTGCTGGTAGCATATCAGTTACAACAACGTTTTCAATGGGTGTACCGAGTGTACTGCTTATACTTACTTTTACAACTACAAGCTGATTTTGTTTAAGAATCCCTCCTATTGGCTCACCGTTTCGAGTTAAAAATTGTCGGCGAACTTTCAAAAAATTATCTTCCTCTGTGTAGTTGCCCATAGCACTCAGCCCTTCTTGTTGCGAGAAATAATATAAGCTCCCCTTTCCTTTGGCTGCAATATTAACCAATTTTCCTGAAATACCTTTTTCAACATTCAAATCTGTTCCTACGAAATTCGCTAAAATCTTATTATCGACTGATAATGAAGCAGTTACAGTCGATTCGCCAGTACGTTTGGCAATTTTACCTAAAGCCAAGAAACTAAATACCGATTCTTGCGTAGAAAGATAAGGCGTCGATTTAATGGCCTGCGAAAGTATTCTTGCCAATTTTGGCACTTGCAAGTTTTCGGGATCCGATTCTACCAAACTATTCAAAGAAATAGCCAAGTTTCTGATAGGCGAAGCAAAACTTCCACCCGTTTGTTTTTGGGTGTTTTCAATCAAATAATCTTTCGGTAAAAGTTGTTTAAAACTACCTTCATCGCCAATTTGAGCAAAACTTGCACCGAGCATATATCGCTCATCGGTTGTCAATAAAGTTTGATTTGCCTTATAATAATTCATCACGGGCTGATTGGCTTTTCCTGCCATTGAGAGCGTATAAAGTGAATAAATCATTTCATGTTTGGCAATTGTACGAGATGTCCAGCTACCAGCTTCATTATAAATATAATCGGTTTCGGTCAAATCTTGCATCGAAGTTTTGGTTGTCAGATAATCCAACATTTTACTCAATACTGCTTCGTTTACTTCATAATCAGACTTTTTTGCTTCCAATAAGAAATGACTTGCAAAAGCCGTTCCCCACCAACTTTCACTATCGCCACCTTGCCAGTAGCTCACTGCTCCATTGGCCAACTGCATACTTTCTACTTTACGAATCGCAGCTTGTACATTAAATTGTGGATTCCAATCATTTTCACCAGAAACTTTGAGCGAGCGAGATTTTTTAGCAATCGTTTTCGTAAAATCAGCAAAATATAATTGTGGAAAAGCCTTTGAAATTGTCTGCTCAACACATCCATGCGGATAACCCAACAAATAATCCAAGTGCTTGGCAAACTGCACCATCGGCGAGCGACTCACCAATAAGCTTGCTTGTGCCGTGCCTGCCATATAATCGTTTCCGAGGTTAAGAGCTTCCGTTTTTCCAGACAAAACTATACCCGATAGCGAGGTTTTGAGCAATGAAGTTGAAGGTCTGATTGCTAAATCAACTTTCTCCGAAAACTTCTCTTTAAAACCATTGACCAATACAGTAATACTTCCAGTTCCGATAGTTACAGGTGCTTTTATGCTAAACATTGTTCGCACTTCCTTACCCGCAGGAACTGTAATAGTCTGATTATTAGCACCTTGCAAAGCCAAGCCACCAGTAAGATTAACCGAAACTTGAGTAGTTGCGGCAATTTTAGTAGTGTTAGTGACCGTTACAGGAATCATCACTTCATCGTTTGGACTCAAAAATTTGGGAACTCCCGTACTGATCACAATCGGGTCTTTTACCTTCATGTTGGCATTGGCAGAACCAAAAGCCTCATTTTTGTATGCAACTGCCATGATACGTAAATCTCCTGAAAACTGTGGAATTTCAAATTCAAATTCGGCTTCGCCGCCCATGCCTGTTTTCAAGATTCCTGACCAAACTGCAACCAACTTCGTGCGTCCGTTGCTCAATGGATTTACTCGTTTTTCGAGATTATACCCATCACCCCCAACACTACTGCTTGCCAATGATAATTCGGGAAAAAGAAATTTATACAAATCATGGCTGCTTACTTCGAGGGCCTGTTTTTGATAGAAATAATTATAAATATCAGGCGTTTTAAAGTTTTTGATTTGTAAAATACCTTCATCAACCACCGAAATCGTAAGTTCGGTATTGGCTTTGGTTTTTATCCTAATTTTTTGCTTGCGTTTCGAGCGAGATTCTTTCACCGCCACAATTTCTACGGGCAATTGATTGGCTATTTTTTCAACTTTCATCGGAGCAAAACCATGAGCTACCGTTAGCGGCATATCAGTACCTTCGGGCGATGTCCCACTCATTGGGCGAATGAGCGTTGCCGTTATATAGACATTCGGTAACATTTCTTCAGTAATTTTTATGTCGATTTCGGCTGATTTTTTATCGGTTTCTACATAAAAATGCTCTAAAACAGTTCCTTTTTCAACTGTTATAAGCATTTTTCCTACAAATGGTGTTTTCATCAAAACCTTTGCTTTATCGCCCACCTCATATTTTTCTTTATCGAATTCCATCAAAACTTGTCCTTCGTTGCTTACTTCAAACGAACTGCTCGATGTATTTCCGTAGCCATAGGCGTAAAACCCTTGCGAAGCGTAACTTTTTGCTCCTGCTTGAGCAATACGAACTTCGTATTCGCCCGAAACTTGTGGAATGAATTTAATCGAAGATTTTCCTGCAGAAAAATTCACTTCTTTGGTCTGAATGAGCTTTTCTTGTCGCTTAGAATTATAACGAATAACACCATCAGTTTTCTCGACAACCGTTTGATATTCAATGCGATATACCGAAACTTCGGCTTTAGCAGATTTAGCTTTTCCATCAGTCGAAACGGCAGCGAGCGGAATATTCATTGGCACTTGCGTTCCGACATAATAATCCACCAAATCAATGCCATAAAAAGTATCTTGTGTAAACACATCAAAACTTTTTACTCGATTGAGCGGACGACCAGTTTCATCAAAAACCGTTACAAAAACCTTACCTTCAAGCACGCCCATATCTTGATAGTTATTGGCGAGTTGGAATGCCTGTTCAGCCTTTCCATTTTCATCGGTTAAACCTTGACGCAAATCATGGCTTAAAGCAGCCCCCTCAAGCTTTGTATCATTCTGAATATCAAACGAGTATGCTTCAAAACCTTTTGCAAAAAAGGCTTTTCTTTTCAAAGAAAAATCCATTTCATAATTTCGGCTCGATGCTGGCGGGCCAAATAAATTAGTTGCCGTTGCCACCAAACTTACGGTTTCGCCAGTTTTATAAGTATCTTTTGCCGTTAAATCAACCTTAATTCGGTCGGGCATAAATTCTTCGATATTAACAGATTTCGAGGTCAGTAATACATCATTTCCGTTCAGAATTTCAATAGCGTAAGTACCAGTTACTGCGGCACGTTCAAGCGGAATCGAAGTTTCTATTGCCCCTTGTGCATTGGTGTTTTTCAAGAAAGATTTAAACTCACGACCATTTGGTAAAATAAGTCTAATTTTCAAAGGAATTTCCCTAGCAGAAGCCCATTTTACATCACGCACAACGGTATTGAAATGAATCGTTTCGCCTGGACGATAAATATCACGGTCGCCATAAACGAAGGCATCGAAACCAGTTGAATTTGCACGCTTGCCTTCCACCTCAAAACGTGAAGTTTCTACCTTTGTATCTTCCAAAAGCATGTAATTAAAATCGTCGTCGGTGCGAGCTGTAATCATGGCCAACTTGAAGTTTGGTGCTTTTTCTTTTAGTTTTTCAAAAACAATAACACCCTTATTGTCAGTCTTTTGCGTTTCCATGACTTGATTATTGGTCGAAATAAGTTTTATCTCGACATCACCCATTGGCTCGGCATCAATGATTGAATTTACAAATACCATCAGTTGGTTGCCATCAGCCGATTTCTTGGCGATAATTCCTAAATCAGATACCGAAACAAGTTTGGTAGCATTCTGATAATATTCATCATTTGAGTTGAGATTAACCAAATAAACGCCACGTAATTTGTCTTGCTTAGGCATTGGCATATTCAGTACGGAAACGCCATGAACTTTCGACAAATTACCCGTTTCGATGGTTCGGTCAACGATTACATCGCTATAGATTCCTTGGTCGTCAGTGCCATAATTGAAACCATTTACTTTACTTTCTTCGCCATCAAAATCATAATTTTCGTATCGGTTATTTCGTACATACGAGAGCAAATTATTTTCATAAATCTTCACGATTTTGAGTATCACTTTCGGGATATTCGTGATACGGATTCCTACATTTCGACTGCCTTTTGATGATAGATATAATCCTTTTTTGCTCGTAAACTCAATACTTGCTGGCATTTCTCCAAAAAACAAATCTTTGGTTACTTCACCATGGAGTTTTGCCCCGAGTGTGCCTCGTAGATTGTCTTTAATGGTCAGCGTATATGCCTCTGAAGCACTAAAAAAGCCTTTAATTATAAATCCATTTTCGGTTAATTCGGTTTGAGTTTCCACGGCCGGCTCGATTTTAAAAGCATCTTTGAGATTATCGTCTAAAATCTGTTGGGTCGTAATTACTTTTACAAAACCTTGATTTTTCTCGAAACCAGTTTCTATGTCAACAACTTTCACATTATATGGTGAAGGCAAAACTCCTTCAATTTCGAGTTTTTCTTGAGTAGAACCTGCACTTCCTACAATTTTTACACCTTTTTCGATAATTGTTTTGAGCGAACTTTCATCTTTTAGTGAAGGCACATTATCGAGAGACAAAACCAATTTTTGGTCATTGGGTGTGCTATTAAGATTAAATTTTGTATCTGCATCTTCGAGTTGCACTTTTATGAAATTACTTACGTCGGTTTCTTGAACTGGGTAATTAAAATCCACTTTCACCTTGGCAACTGGCTTATTGTCAGCACCCTTCATCCAATACGTTTCTATTTTCTGAGCTTTTAGGTATGGCGTATGAAACTCAAAAGATTCGTTATCTAGGCCATAATTTTTTGTAACTGATTTACTCAAAAGAGATTTTGTCAGAACGGCTTTATAGTTGGTTGCATCTTTGAAACCATTCGACGGTGAAAACACCAATTCGTTTTTAGCTGACCACTTAAAAACACCCTCAACTTTTGGTTCTATTCTTACGTATTCAACGGCTTGCCAAGTTTCTAAGTCGGAATCAGAAACCAAATCTTTGTTGAATGTAAAAACTAAGTTTTGGGCAAGTTGAATTTCATCTTCAAAGTTTCGTGCGGCTACGCTAACTTCGTTGAGTTTTGAACATCCCGTAAATAGATAAGAGGTTTGAAATATTAAGCATGAGAAAAAGAGAGCACGCACAAAGCTATTGGCTTTTAGTCGAAAAAAAAGAGCATTCATGGGCGAATTGAAAATTTAAAAAGGTTTCGAAGGTATTAACGTAGGAAGGCCGTGAAATTGTAGCTGATTATCAAAATAAATTTTTATAATGAAATAACGCTTTTTATAAAGAATTTGCTCAAAAAATCTTGTAGAAGAATTCTCAAAAAACTTTCAATAAAACCGAAAATGATGAGTATGAGAGAAAAAAATCGAATTAAGTGTTAATGACGAAATCATTTGTATTTAAATCTCTTTTTACTTAGCATAGAAGATAGCCTTTCATTACTAATCTTCTAATAATTGAAGGATATGCTTTCGTTAATACTCTTGAAAAATAGACTTTGTTGATATTATATATTAATCTCATCATAACCCTTAAAAGATTAAATAAAACCAATTGGATTAGTAGCAATAGTTTGGAAATAATACGAGAAGGAATTATTCAAACTTAACAATATTAAATCGATAATCGCAAAAAAGTGATTTATTTGCGATTTTTTTTACAATTTCATAAAAAAACTAAAAAAGCCGAGCGATTTGGAATCAACTCGGCTTAATTGTTTTATCTATAAAAACCCATTGCAACACCACCATCAACATTGATGGCATTGCCGGTTGATTTACTTAAAAGTCCGCCGACAAAGGCAAAACAAGCATTGGCTATATCAACAGGTAATATAATTTCGTTGAGCAATGTACGTTTGGCATAATAAGCTGGTAATTCTTCAACAGTAATTCCATAGGCTTTTGCACGGCCTTCAGCCCAACCGCCTGCCCAGATATTTGAGTCAGAAATTACAGCGTCTGGATTTACAGTATTTACACGAATTTTATCAGCTCCAACCTCGGCTGCCATTAGGCGAGTTAAGTGTGCTTGGGCTGCTTTTGCCGAGCCATAACCTGCATTATTAGGCCCCGCAACGACGGCATTTTTCGATACAATATTCACAATATCACCACCGAAACCTTGTTTTCTCAGTACTTCGATACCCGCCTTCGAGACAATGAATTGTCCTTTCACCAAAATATCATATAATCTATCCCATTCTTCGAGACTATGTTCCGCAATTGATTTTGAGATACTGATTCCTGCATTATTTATCACAATATCAACACCACCAAAGGCTAAGCAGGTAGCATCAAGTGCTTTTTCGGTGCTTTCGGCGTCGGTTACGTTAAGCAAAGTAGCCGCAACAGCATCTCGCCCAAAGGTTTTGATAAACTCAGCTTTCGCACTTTCCAAACGCTCCTCATTAATATCATTGATGATTACACAAGCACCTTCTTCAGCAAATTTCTTGGCAATTGCTTTACCAATTCCGCCGGCCGAACCTGTAATCAATGCAATACGTCCTGAAAGTGCTTTTGGTTTTGGCATACGTTGTAATTTTGCTTCTTCCAATAACCAATATTCGATATTAAATGCCTCTTGACGTGGCAAAGATGTGTATTCCGAAACGGCTTCTGCACCTTTCATTACATTTACAGCATTGATATAATATTCTGATGCCAAACGAGCCGTTGTTTTATCTTTTGAGAAAGTAAACATTCCAACACCTGGGTATAAAATTACGACAGGATTTGGGTCACGCATAGCAGGCGAATTTGGATGTTTGCAAGTATTATAATACTCGGTGTACATCGCACGATAAGCTTCAAATGCAGGTGTAAGCGTAGTTTTAATTACCGAAACATCAGTTAAATCTTGATTTGGAGCTAATTCAAGAACCAAAGGTGATATTTTTGTACGTAAAAAATGGTCAGGACAAGAAGTTCCAAGTGGAGCAAGTCTATCCAAATCATTTGAATTAATGAATTCTAAAACTCGTGCATCGTCGGTAAAATGCCCAATCATTTTTCGTTCGGATGAACAAAAACCTCTTAAAATTGGAGCAATTTTAGCGGCTTGCAACTGTCGTACATCGGTCGGAAGGCTTTCTATTTTCTGTCCACCAAAAACATTTTTATAATTGCTTTCTAAATATTCCGCACATTTTTCGATTACTTCGAGCGTATTAATATAACTTTCGTAGGCGGTGTCTCCCCAAGTGAAAAGCCCATGAGAACCAAGCATGATTCCACGCAATTTTATTCCACGAGCAGCGGCTTCTTCCAAACAAGTTTGTAGCTGTAGACCTAAATCAAAACCTGGACGTTGCCAGCCAACCCAACCAACTTCACCATTGAATAATTCTTCGGTAATTTTCTTTCCATCTTTGGCAGCTGCAATCGCAATAGCTGCATCTGGGTGAAGATGGTCGATATGTTTGAAAGGCAAAAACCCGTGCAGTGGCGTATCGATTGAAGGGGCTTTTGAAGCTAAATCAAAAATACAATGATTAAAAAGTTCTACCATTTCATCTTCAAACTCGATTCCACGATATACCTTGGTAAGGTTTAGAAGCCTTTCCATATAAAGTGCCGCACAGCCCGATTTGGTGAGCGTACCAATATCGCCTCCAGAGCCTTTAATCCACATTACTTCAGCATCAGCACCTGTGAGCGGATCTTTATCTATAATTTTTACTGAGGTATTTCCGCCTCCGTAATTTGTTAATCTCAAATCAGCACCGAGAATATTTGAACGATATATAAACAAGGCTACTTCATCACCCGCCAATTCAGCAGCCTTTTCCTCATCCCACAAGTAGCTAACATGGTTGAAAGTTTTCGTATTTTTCATTTCTTTTATCTATTTATAGCTTAAAATCTATTTTTCTACTTAATATTATTTCAAAAACTCTCCAATATTCTCTTTCGTTACCAACCGAAAAGGTATCATTAATTCTTTTTCGTAAGGTTGCCCTTTGGCAATTTTTACAGCAGTTTCGATTGCTCCTACACCTTGTTGCTTAGCATTCTGAAAAACAGTAGCATCAAGTGTGCCTTTTTTTACTGCCTGCAAAGCGTCAGCTATAGCATCAATGCTAACGACAATAACATTATCTTTCAAACCAGCATCTTGTAGGGCTTTTAAAGCACCTAAACCCATTTCATCATTTTGGGCAAAAACTGCATTTATTTTTGTCCCGTAAGATTGAATCCAATTTTGCATCAAATCCATACTTTTGGCTCTATCCCACTCGCCAGTTTGGTGAGAAATAAGTTTTAAATTAGGATATTCTTTTAAAATCTCTTTTGCACCTTGTTCGCGTTGAATCTGAGCGGCCTGCCCCATCAAACCATGAATCATTACAATATTTCCTTTTCCACCCAATTTTTCAGCAATAAATTTCATCGCGATTCTACCAGATTCTACATCATTTGAGCCTACAAACGCCGTTGGTTGAGTACTTGTAGTCGAATTTACATTGATAATCGGAATTTTAGCTACCAAAGCCTTTGTAATTGCCGGCGAACTTGCCTCAACTTCACAAGGATTCATGATGATAACATCTACTTTTTGAGCAATAAAACTTTCGACTTGTTCGATTTGCTTCAACGGCTGATGTTCTGCATCTACACTTATCAATTCAACTCCCAACTCTTCGGCTTTTTTGCTCATTTCATCGCTAATATTGACGATAAACTCATTTTGCATGCTGAGCATTGTTACACCAACTTTAATTTTTTTATCGCTTCCATTTTCAGCTTTATTTGACTTACTGCAACTAAAAAAAAAGAAAATCGAGATGAATAGTATTGAATAAAGGTGTTTCATTTTTTAAATTTTGGTAAAATCAACTACCACCTGCTTGTGCTGGTGGATAAACATAAAAAGAAAAATTTTCGGCTTTTGCCAAAATAAACATTGCATAATTTGGCTAAAGCCTATATGGAATTTTATTTCTTCCATCCACTAGCTAAAGCAGGTGGCAATTGAAAAATCTACTACTTATATGGCAATTGAAACTTCTACTACTTTTAATAACTAAAGCAGTCGTAAATTGAAATTTGCACAACCATTCAAAATAGGATACAATTAAAAAAAACAAATTTTAACCATTACTTTTCTGATTCCAACTATCTAAAACTACTGCTCCAATAATTATTATTCCCATCACAACTTGCTGATAATAAGACGTCACATTGAGTAAATCAAGTCCATTATTAATAACTCCAATTAATAAAACCCCAACTAAAGTTCCTGTCATTGTGCCAGTTCCACCCGATGTGCTAGTTCCGCCAATAACTGCCGCCGCAATGGCATCTAATTCAAAACCAGTTCCTGCGTTTGGTTGACCAGTTGTGATTCTTGATGTCAATAAAATTCCTGCTAAACCTGCCAATAAACCCGAAATCGAATAAACTGCCATTTTAACTTGATTCACATTAATCCCAGATGCTCTTGCTGCCTGTTCGTTGCCACCAACGGCATAAATATACCTTCCGAGCAATGTTTTTTTAAGTGTTATTGAACAAATAGCAAAGATTAAAATTAACACAACAATTGGAAATGGAATACCAAAAACATTGCCCCCACCAATAAAGTTAAACGAATCAGAAAGGTTTGAAACTGGGCGACCTTTACTTAAAATCAGAGCTAAACCTCGCCCGATTGTCATTGTTCCGAGCGTAACAATAAAGGGTGTAATTTTGCTTTTAGTGATAATAAAACCATTGAAAACACCCATCAAAAGCCCAGACAGTAAGCCTGCAAAAATCGGCAAGGCTACAGGAAACGTATCAGGATGAGCCAACATTGCGGCAGTTACGCCAGTTACAGCAACCATCGAACCCAATGAAAGGTCTATTCCACCAGTAATAATAACAAAAGTCACACCAAAAGCCAATAAAGCGTTGATAGAGGCTTGAGTAATAATAATTATCCAATTTGAAACTGTCAAGAATTGGGATGAAATAAGGGAAAGAATGAGGCAAATAATAATAAATACCACAAAAATTCCGTATTGCCTAAGACGATTGATTAAAACCATATTTACTAATAACATTTATAAATGACGAGTAACAAATGACGAATTTAAAAATGCTGTTTTTTAGTCTAAAATTCGTATATTATCATTCAAAAAATCGCCTTTCACTCCATTGCATATTGCATAATTTTTTCCTGCGTTGCTTCGTGTTTTGAGAGTAAAGCAGATTGCTTTCCTTTTGAAAGAACCAAAATTCTATCGCTCATTCCCAATATTTCGGGTAATTCTGACGAAATCATAATGACTGCTATTCCTCTGTCAGTCAATTGATTAATCAATTTATAAATTTCAAATTTTGCTCCAATATCAATACCACGCGTGGGTTCATCCAAAATAACAAGACTTGGCGAGGTCAGTAAAACTTTACCAATCACAACTTTTTGTTGATTTCCACCACTCAAATTCATCACTTTTTGATTAATACTCGTCGACTTTATTTTCAAATCATTTGACAATTGAGCTGTTGCTTCCTTCTCATTGGTTGAATTGACAAGCCAAGCTTTTGAATAATTTGCCAAACTCGACAAACTAATATTTTCATTGATTGACATCTCAGACATAAAACCCAATGCCTTTCGGTCTTCACTTACATATCCAATACCTTTTTCAATCGCTTCTTTTGGTGATTTTAAATTAATTTTATTGCCTTTTAGTATAATTTCTCCACTATCATAT
>JAFEIL010000327.1 GCA_017495105.1 Emticicia sp.
GTATTTTTTATTCCCTTTTAGGGGTTTGGGGTGTTTTTATGAAAATAGGTATCATTGGTTTGGGAGATATGGGCAAATTGTTTGCTCGAATATGGGCAAATGCTGGCTATGAAGTTTATGGTTGTGACCTGCCCCAAAACCGTGAAGCATTAGAAACAGAACTAAGTGAGTACAAAATAAATATCCTTACTGACGGAATCGCAATTTCTCGACTATGTGATTTTATACTTTATTCTGTTGAAGCCGAAAATATTGAAAAAGTAGTTGCTCAATGTGGACCTTCAACTAAATACGGTGCAATCGTTGCAGGCCAAACCTCAGTCAAAACGCCAGAAATTGCTGCATTTGAAAAACACCTTCCAAAAGACGCACAAATTATTACTTGCCACGCACTTTATGGGCCTGCAGTTAGTCCAATTGGTCAAACTTTGATTGTTATAAATCATAGAGCGAACCAATCAGCTTTCAAAAAAGCTGAAAACGTTCTGAGCGACATCGGCTCGACAATTCACCAAGTCGAAGATTTTCATGCTCACGACCGTATGATGGCTGATATTCAAGCTGTTACACACATTGGTTATGAAAGCATTGGTACTGCATTTATGCACCGAAAAGTTTATCCATGGGAAAACTCTCTCCATCCGAATGGTCTTGATAATGTTAAATTATTAATGACATTAAGGATTTATAGCTATAAATTCCATGTTTATTCTGGTTTAGCACTTCAAAATCCCTATGCAAAACGAGATGTCCGTAGCTACGCAAAAGCAGAGAGTGAGCTTTTTGAAATGATGATTGAAGAAAACGAAAAAAAATTTAGAAAAAGAATATATGCCGCACGAGATAGTGTTTTTAAAGATAATAGTGGAAACTTGATGCTAGATGACAAAATAATGAGTGAATTTAGCCTTAATCAAGACTTTGAGCATAAGCCAAATTCACATCTAAGTTTACTTGCTATGGTTGATACCTGGCATAAGCTCGGCACTAATCCGTATAAAAGTTTGATTTGTCAAACACCCCCATTTAAGTTACGAGTAGGCATGGCTGAATACCTTTTTTTGAACGAAAATCTTCTTGAAGAAACAATCAAAGCAGCCTTGTTCGACAAAAGTATCCGAGGTGAAGATTTAGCATTTCATACTGCCGTACACGAATGGGCAAATATAGTTGAAATGGGCGACAAAGAGAGTTATAGAAAGCATTTTGAAGCAACTAAAATCTATTTGTCCGACCGCCTTGAAGAAGGCCGAACAAAAAGTAGTTTATTGATTGCGAAGCTACAAAACATTTAAAATATCAAAATTTAAATAATTTTGGTGACAAATCGAATAAAATTTAGTTACAGATGAATAAAACGGATTTAACAAACTATAATAACGATTGGTACAAACAGTCGAATCTTACAAGAAGCTTTTTTGTATCGGCTATTTGGTATATCGTAAATGCTCTGTTTATCAACTCTTATATAATGATTCCAAGTTCAATAAAAAAGTCATTATTGAAACTTTTTGGTGCAAAGATTGGTAAAAACGTAACGTTCAAACCTAACATCAATATTAAATACCCTTGGAATTTGGAAATTGGAGATAATGTGTGGCTAGGTGAAGAGTTATGGATAGATTGCTTAGGAAAGATTAAAATTGGTGATAATTGTTGTCTATCACAAGGTGCAATGCTTTTATCAGGCAACCATGATTATAGCCTAGTAAGCTTTGACCTTATCATAAAAAATATAATTCTTGAAGAAGGGGTTTGGATTGCTGCAAAATCTATAGTATGTGGAGGTGTAACCTGCCATTCGCATTCAGTTTTGTCGGTCAATTCAGTGGCTACCAAATCTTTGGATGCATATAACATTTATCAAGGTAATCCAGCCCGGCTTGTTAGACAAAGAGAAATTTCCATTTGATAAATAAATCTACAAAAAGATTTATCTTTTTTAGTTTTAACATTGAAAAAAGTATTTATTTTGTAGATTAATTACTAACCCATTAATATAAATTAAACATAGTTCTGATGTTTCCAACATTCGAATCACTTATCCCTGATAAGCAAATTCAAATTTTAATCTCAGCCATAATTGCAATGGTCATAAGCCTGCGATCGATTCCAGTAATTATTAATATTAGTGGGCTTCGTGGATTAATGGATAATCCAGTTAAACGCAGTTCGCACAAAACCCCAACACCAACCTTTGGCGGTGTTGCGATTTTTGCAGGAATCTTAATCGGTTATATGATTTGGAACTTTGGGGATGAGGGTATCTTAATTCATAAAGTATTTGCAGGTACAGTAATATTATTCTTTTTAGGTGTGAAAGATGACCTTTACGCACTTTCTCCAACCAAAAAGATGATTGTTCAAGTATTGGCATCTGCCATTGTTGTTATTGGTAGCGACCTGCGTATATCTGATTTATTTGGCATTTTTGGCATCAGTCATATTCCATACATTATTAGTATTCTACTAACAATTTTCATTTTCGTAGCAATGATAAATTCTTTCAATTTAATTGACGGCATTGACGGCTTAGCTGGTGGAATTGCGATGATTGCGAGTACTGGTTTTGGCATGTGGTTTTTGGTTAATCATCATTATTCATTAGCTTGCTTAGCTTTATGTTTAGCAGGGTCATTGGTCGGATTTCTAAGGTTCAACTTTTCACAAAGTCAAAAGATATTTATGGGCGATACGGGTTCGCTTATTATTGGTTATATCATAACAGTTTTAGCTGTTAAGTTTATTCATTTAAACGTAATGCATGCTTGGGAAGCTGATATTTCATTTGTAAGTGCTCCAATCATAGCAGTTGTGATTTTAATTATTCCAATTTTTGATACAATCAGAGTTTTTTCTATCCGAATTTTACGTGGTAAATCCCCATTCAAAGCAGATAGGCTTCACATGCATCATTTATTGATTGATAATAATCTATCACACATGCAACTGTCTCTTATACAATCT
>JAFEIL010000511.1 GCA_017495105.1 Emticicia sp.
TTTTTTATGTTGATATATATATATAAGAACAAAAAAATCCTGCAAGGTTTCGCCTTACAGGATTCTTTCAATGAATATAATTTCAGAATTAAATTAAATCAAACCTTCGTTACGGTTGATACAATCTAAATCTTCGAAAGCTACTTTCAAACGAGCAATCATGTTTTCTTCGCCTTTACGTAACCATACACGTGGGTCATAATATTTTTTGTTCGGAGAATCTTCGCCTTCTGGATTACCCAATTGAGTTTGTAGATACCCTTCTTTTTCTTTGTAATATTTCAAGATACCTTCCCAAGTCGACCACTGTACGTCAGTGTCGATATTCATTTTCACTGCACCGTATTTAATGGCCTCTCTGATTTCTTCACGTGAACTACCCGAACCACCGTGGAATACGAAGTTTACTGGCAAGTTACCTGTTCCGAATTTCTCTTGGATGAAATCCTGTGAGTTTTTCAAGATGATTGGCGATAATTTCACGTTACCTGGCTTATAAACACCGTGTACGTTTCCGAATGCCGCAGCGATTGTAAAGTTTGGAGAAATTTTACCCAATTCTTCGTAAGCATAAGCCACTTCTGAAGGTTGTGTGTAAAGTTTCGAGCTATCAACGTCTGAGTTATCAACGCCGTCTTCTTCACCACCTGTTACACCTAATTCAATTTCGAGAGTCATACCCATTTTAGCCATTCTCTCCAAATATTTTGCACAGATTTCGATATTTTCTTCCAAAGGCTCCTCTGATAAATCAATCATGTGAGAGCTAAACAATGGTTTGCCGTGTTGAGCAAAGAATTTTTCACCTGCATCCAACAACCCGTCTATCCAAGGCAATAATTTTTTTGCACAGTGGTCAGTATGTAATACAACTGGAATGCCATACATTTCAGCGATTTGATGCACGTGCATCGCACCCGAAACTGCTCCAGCAATAGCTGCTTCTTGATTTTTGTTTGGTAAACTTTTACCAGCGTAGAAAGAAGCTCCACCATTTGAAAATTGAATAATAACTGGCGAATTTACAGCTTTTGCTGCTTCCATCACACCATTTACAGAGTTAGTTCCAACAACATTTACCGCAGGAAGGGCGTAATCATTTTCGTTGGCGTGACGCAACAAAGCATTCAATGCTTCACCTGTAACGACGCCTGGTTTGATTAGAGATTGACTCATGAGTACCGTTTTTGAATTTTAAAAAGAAATAATGTTATTATAATGATAGATGAAGCCTAATTGATGAATTCTAATGCAAATTAAAGATTTTTCGATAAAATATTGCTGTTTAGACATTAAAAAATAAGAGATTAAGGAAGGCTTCGTTCTAAACGAAGCCTTCCTTTTAAACCTCAGTACTTACTTTCCATCATACAAAGCTTGGATATTGACTGGAATTTCGGGGTCTTTGAGTGTATTTTTCTTCTTATCAGTCATTCGCCAGCGATGCAACCACGAAATACCATTAGTAGTGATAACTCGCTCGGGACGACTATAAATTTCATCTTGCAGTGCTTCTTTCAAAGTTATAAATGTATAACCTCGCTTTTGCATAATCTCAATGAGTTCGTTGAAATATTCGGCATTGAGGGCGTTGGCGTGGCACAAGAAAATATGCTTGATTGGTCGGCCAGCTACATCTTGGGTGAGTTTTTCGTAATAATCAAAATAAGCTTCAGTGTGTTTTAGGTATTTTTCGGCAACTTCTTTCATCAAAATTTTATTATTGGCTTTTAGGGCATCCATATAAACCTTGTTGAAAAGCCAATCGTCGGCATCAATCGTGACTGGTGCATTCTGGTAGCCTTTTTCAGCTAAAAATGCTTGAAAACCGTATTTTTTCAAACTATCCGAACCTGTGTGCAAAAACGGAAAACGAAAATATTTTTCGGTTTGACCATATTTTTGTTTCAGTTTTTCGGTCAGAATCTCGCCTTTGTGGGTTTCTGTCTTAAAATCTTCTAGTGATAATTTACTGAAAGATGGATGCGAAAAGGTATGATTGCCCAACTGCTGGCCACTCGCCAACCAAGCATCAAGCAAAGCAACGCGTTCGTCGATTTGCCCCAGCCTACAAACCGAATTTTCGTTGACAAAACCAACAGTTATGAGTTTTTGTTGCTTGATTTTACTTAGAAGTTTCGTGGTTGACTCTTGGGCATGTTTGAGCGAAAGTTCCCCAACAAAAGGTAAATCATCAATCGTGATAGCGATTTGTTTTTGGGCTTTTGAGATAAAACTGATGAATGTTAAAACTATAAAAAAAATTCTCATTGTGATTTAGGAAATAGTTGACAATATTTCATCCCTTTGGGGTATAATTATGAGGAACACTTACTTGATTACCTATAATTGTTGCACCTTTTAGAGGTTTCAAATTAAAGGATTCTCAGTAAAAATTTGGGGATAAACAAAGAAGACTTCGCTGAGAAGAATGCTCAGGCCGAAGTCTTCCTTATCCATAATTGTTAGAACCAAACTTACTTTAGCACTGCTTTCATCATCAAATCAGCCACGAATTGATTGCCAATTTCATTCAAATGTACACGATCAGTTGTCAATATGCCAGATTCTTTATTTGTAGGATTATTTTTTAGGTTATAACCAATAAATTCTTTGCGTAAATCAATGATTGGGCAATCGAATTTTGCTGAAATCGTGCGGATGATATTTGAGTAATGATTCAAATCTCCATCTTGTTGATTGCTATTATCAGTACGTTCGCCGATGGCAGCAGGCGTGCAACAGATTACTTTGATGCCTTGCGACTGCATTTTTTTGATGAGAGCTGTATAGAAATTACCAAATTTATCTGCATCAGTGCCTGTACCGTGGCTAGCTTTGTGCCAAACATCATTTACGCCAACATAAATTACGACCACATCAGGCTTTTGAGAAAGTACATCGTCTTCCATTCTTAGGTACAAATCATAAACTTTATTTCCACCAATACCCGCTCCTGTTAACTGATATTTATCTTTAATACCTTGTTTTTCGAGCATTTCTTTCATTTTGGTGATATATCCACCAGGATTTACGCCCGCTTGCGTAATTGAATCTCCAAAGAAAATTACTTTGGTTGGTTTGTCTTGTGTAAGGGAAAACATTGAGAGTGAGAGTAAAACTAACAATAGGGTTTTGAAGGAAGTTTTCATTGAGTTTTATTAAAATAGATTGGTTGAATAATTTGAATTTACAAATTAATCGAATGACGAATAATCAAACACTTAAATGCTTAATAAACTTATTCTTAAATCATGATTAACTATTTGTAAACGAAAGTAAAAAGATATTGGCAGAAAACAAAAAACAGCGTTTCGGAAAGTTCCAAAACACTGTCTATTTACCCTAAACTAAATACTATCTAATCTTTATTACTTCACCTGCATCGAGCGATATTCAGCTGGTGTTGGTGCGTGTGTTTCCAAATTTACTTCCTTCGTGATTACGTCTTTACCGTTTGAAATTTCAAAACGATACTTGCCATCTGATAAGCCAACTAAGTCAAATTTCTTTGAAAACTTACTAACTTTTTTACCGATAACCTCCGAATGAATCACTTCGTTACGGTCGTTTTTCAAGGTAATATCCAATGCTTTTCCCTCTTGCTTTTCTACTAAAACATTGACTTTCATTGAGTTAATGACACGATACATACCTACTTCAAATGTACGTTTACTGACGATTTTGCTTTCATCTTTTTTGCCGATTGGCTCAGATGCTAATACTGTTGAGAATGTGAATACGCCCGTTGTAAGAGCGATTGCGAAAGTTTTAAGTGCCTTTTTCATAATTTTGTCGAGCGGCGAACCGCATTTTTAAATGTTTGTAATTTTTATAGCTTTTCGATTATAAGATGCTGTGATTGTTAGCTGCGTTGCAGTGTATTGACTAATCGGTCGATAAAACTTATAAGCGGTATTAGTAACTTAAAGTGCCTTTTCCTTGGGCTGCATCCAACTTTATAATTTCTTTGGTAATAACATATTCACCGTTAGTGATTTCGATGAAATATTTACCAGTTTCGATTGAAGAGAAATCATATCTGAAATTATATCCAGTAGCTTTTTTGCTGATTCTTTCTTCGCTCAATACATTACCGTTTTCGTTCATCAATTTTACGGTAGCGGTTTTGCCAGAATCTTTTGTCAATGACAAATTCAATTTCAATGAGTTTACTTTTCCCACCTCATACATTCCTACGTTGAGATTCATCATTTTATAGTTAAGAATCGATTTTGAAGTAGTAGTAGCTTCGCTTTTTTCTAATTTTTTATCTTCGGCATTTGCATTGAAGAATACAGTTGTTGCTAATAAAACGATAGCGATTTTTGATTGTATAGTTTTCATAATTTTGTGTATTTAATGTTTTGTTTTTTAATTGTTTTTGTTTTGTTGATTCAAAATTAGTAACCTGATTTAAGCTCCGAAAACATAAGTGATGAAGTAAGTATTCTTGGTGATGAAATTCTTCTTCTTTGTGATTCGGCTTATTATAAATTCTTTTTTTCTTAAATTCTATCTGCCTTTTTTGATGACTCAAAGGTATGCTTAAACTTAGTACTATGTAATGCAAACTACTCAAATGGTTATTTTAAAAGGACGAGTGGCGATTAGACTTGATGACTTCAAAATGACATGATAGCAATATTTTATTTTCTTTTAAACCCATTTAAATATTATTAATAGACAAAAACAAAATATTATTTTGTTTTTGTGCCAAATTTTCTACTGATGACTTATTACTTCTTATAAAGGCCGTTCCAAGAAATCAAAAGCTACACCAAGTATTAGTTAAACTATTATTTATCAACCACTTAGGTAAACTTAACAAAACTAAGAAGCTTTAGAGTAGTCGAAAAAATATCCATTTTCGTACAATTAAATATCATTTTCGTACAATATTTGATTTTGATTCACAAAACTTTATTACATTTGAGTGTAAAATAATCAACCTTTAATACTGAGATGAAAAAAGTTAAAATCATTGCATCGATTGCATTCGCCATGCTTCTTAGTGCAAAATCTTATGGACAATCTTCTTCTACCCCACCTGCGGTTTCACCGATGCCGATGAAACCCGAAATGACAGAAATTTGGAACCCAGAAGTTACGGTTGTAACTCCAGGAAAAACAAGTGCCGATGCACCATCAGATGCGATTATATTATTTGATGGCAAAGATTTATCACAATGGGTAAGTGCCAAAGATGGTTCGGCTGCCCCGTGGGCTGTGATTGATGGACGCATGGAAGTTGTGCCAAAAACTGGTGATATTAAAACAAAATTAAAATTTGGTGATTGTCAACTACACATTGAGTTTTCGGCTCCAGATGAAGTTGCGGGCCAAAGCCAAGGCCGTGGAAATAGTGGAGTTTTCTTCCAAGACCGCTACGAATTACAGATTTTGGATTCTTATCAAAACCGTACCTACCGTAATGGACAAGCGGGTAGTATATATAAGGATGTGGCTCCGCTCGTCAATGCTATGCGTAGCCCACTCGAATGGAATACTTATGATGTAATTTATACTGCACCACGCTTCAAGCCAGATGGTCGTCTGGATTATCCTGCTCGTATTACAGTTTTGCACAATGGAGTGTTGGTTCAAAACAATACTACGATTTTGGGTTTAACAAACTACATCGGTTTACACATGTATCCAGAAGCTCACGGTGAAGACGTAATTCACTTACAAGACCACGGTAACAAAACTCAATTCAGAAATATTTGGATTAGAAGACTGTGATTTAGTCAGCAGTCCATAGTCGAAGGACGACAGTAGAAACAGCTTCTTTCTTCTTTTAGAAAGAAGCTGTTTTTGTTTGAAAATAGCCTAATTAATGATATCCATTAGCTTTACGGAATCGCCATTTTTTACTTTTACATCGCTTTTCAAAATTACCTTATCCCCCACTTTCAAGCCTTTGGCTGTCCATTTATCATTGACGAGTGTAGCCTTAATTGCTTTTGCGGTGATTTTTCCATCTTTTTCAGAAACTACATAAACCGAACACGTACCTTTATTATCACGAATGAGTGCTTCAGTAATTTGAAAGTTCTTATCGACTGCACCTACCCTAACTGGTTTTGGTGGCTTTGGCGGTGAAACTTTATTGACACTAGCAGGAGGCTGTGGAGCTGTAGGACTCGAAATTCTTGCTGGCGGTGCTGGTGGCATCGGTGCAAAACTTCTTGAGCGATTGTAATTATAGTCTTTGCCATAACTACTAAAATTAATATATTCACCTTTTAAACTTATACTAAAATCTTTCTCTTGAAACTCTTTATGCTTCTCTCCCCAATTTTGATTGATCCAATTCCACACTTTTCCATAAACTGCTGGTGATTGTGGTTCAAGGTCAATTAAAAGCTTTTCGCCTTTAATACGTACTTTAAAATCTTTTTTATTTTTTATCAAACCTGCATTGAAAAGCATATCTGCAAAATCAACTAATTGTTTTTTGAATCGAATTTCCTCTTTTTTTGCCAGTTTTTCAAGCACTTTTCCTTTTTCCTCCATGATTCTGCCGAGGCTATCCATAGGTTTTTCATAGCGTTCCATGAGTTTACTCAAACTATCCATTGGCTGATGCAAACTGTTCATTTTTTGCTCAAAAGGACGCATTTCTGCTTCAATTTTCTGCATTTCTTGCTCATAAACTCTCATTTGCTTTTCTAAATCCCGTTTCTTTTTCTCCAAAACTTTCAATTTCTGTTCTGCCTCCGCAGGTAACTCACGTCTATCATTGTATTTAGAGGCAATCTTTTGGTAATCCAAGGAAATTTCTTGCATTTCTATCGAAAGTTCTTGAATCTTTTTCTGTGGGATTTCCATTTTGCGAGAAATTTGTTCCATTTCTGCATAAAGTTTATCCATTTTCCGACCACCTTTTTCTTGCATAAGATTGCTGTAAAGCTCTATTTCCTTGCTATACTTTTCCATTTCTTTACCTATACGCTCCATTTCAGCTTCTACTTCTTCGAGCGATGTTGAGTCAGAAGATATATTTGGGAAGAAGAATTGGTTTTTGACCTTTTCCATTTCATCGAGGGAAATACCTGGAACTAAGGCAAAATCTACATCTTTGTTTTTGAGAAATTCAATAACTTGAACTTTCATTTGCCCAAACTCTTCGCCTTTCAATTCTCTCCCTTCAATTAATATTTTTTCAATTTCTCCGTCAGAATTTTTATAAATACCTACATTTTTACTATTGACTTCAAAGAAATAAAAGTCAAATTTGTTTTCTGATTTTGTAGCAGCAATATTTTTACCTAAGATTTTATTATCATTTTCTACTTCTTTCTGAGCATAAGTTATTCCCAAAGCCACAACCAAAATCATTCCCAACACGGCAGCCCAATTACCGTAACTCATTGGTTTTGAATCGTTTATTCCGATAATACGCTTGATTCTGTCCATGAAAGTTTGGCGTTTTGCACCGAAAGCCATTGCCAAACGTGGCTGTTGTTGATAACTCGCTACTTGTGTGAGAGCCTTTGCCAAAACCAAACTATCGCCACAGATTTCGACCGCAAAATCATCGCAACAGTTTTCTCGTTCGTCTCGTACTTTGCCCGAAATAAACCAAGTTGCAGGATGAAAGAAAAACAAGATTTCAACGAAATTTTGGAAGATATTGACTAAATAATCGTAGCGTTTGATGTGTGCTAATTCATGGGCTAAAATGGCTTCTAATTGCGTGATTGTCAGACTTGAAGCAATTCCTACGGGCAGTAAAACCACAGGTTTTATCCAACCAATAGTCATCGGTACGTTTGCTAGTGCCGATTCGAGTAGTTTGATAGAAGTTGGCATTTGTGTTTTTTCGAGCAGAGTATTCATTAATGCCTGAATATCAGCACTTATCGGATGCACTTGTTGTACTTTTAGACTCTGAACGTGCGTAAAACCAACGACCAATCGCAACAACAAAAGCGTAGTCCCGACCAGCCAAATTATGACAAAAACGTCCAAATTGTTTTGCAGAAAAAACTCAATTTGTTGAAAAAAAGTAAGTCTTTTTGGCGTGAAAATCAAGTTCGGATTATTGAACAAAAAATCACCAAATGCCTTTTTGCTCTGCAAAGTAGTGGAGGTGCTGATGGGCTGATAAATCGTAAAAAAAGTAGCGATAGCAGCCACAAACTGCAAAGTTAAAGCTCCGATTCCGAGTCGATAACGAGTGACGGATAACTTGAACACGTAGTACAAAATACCGAATACCAACAAAATGGCAAATCCTTGCCAAATTGAGTGAATGAGTGTCCAGCCAAGAGCCGAACTTGTGTTGTAGTTGATAATGTCAGTTAGCTTTTTCATAAATTTTGTTTTTTTTCATCAGTTTTTAAACCTTCAACTTATAGTTTTTCATAATATTGTGAATACATATTCGGTGACTAATTACCTAAATTCTTTTCTTTTTCGGCAATGAATTTCTTAATTTCATCCAATTCATCAAGACTAACTTCCTGATTACCAAGTGCTTGCATAACGAGCTTCATAGCCGAGCCTCTGAATGTAGCATCAACGAATTTTCCGAGTAAAAGCTGTTGGGTTTGTTGCTCTCCTATTTCGGCTTGATAAAGATGATAACGCCCTTCTTCGGTGCGACTAACGATGTGTTTTTCGTGCATAATCTGCAACAATTTCAGCGTAGTTGTGTAGCCGACTACTTTCATCTTGGAAAGTTCGTCGTTTATTTGTCGGACCGTAGCTTTGCCCAATTGCCATAAAATCTGCAAAATTTCTAGTTCCGATTCGGTAGGTTTTATTGATGGTATATTTTCCATATTTTTATTTACGAATGATTTCGTAGCAAATATAATACAAAATTATTCGTAGTTCCAAATTTTACTACGAATAATTTCGTACATAGCGTTAATTTTTCTTATTTATAAAAATTATGATTAAAAAAACTATCTTTGAATATATATCAATTAACCTCATCATGCCCCAAAAACTATCACAAATTATTGGTCGTAGCTCGTTTAGCCTAACTTTGTTTGCTTCTGTAACTGCTTTTTTTACCTATATGTGTTTTTACCCATTTAGACGTGCATATACGGCAGCTACCTATGAAGAATTATCGTTTTTAGGGATAAGTTTCAAAATTCTAATCATTACGGCACAGGTTTTGGGTTTTGCTGTATCAAAAGGCTTAGGTATTAAATATGTTTCTGAAATGTTGCCCGCCAATCGCTCACGTAACTTACTAATAATGATTACGTTATCTTGGATTTGCTATTTATTTTTTGCTCTCACTCCTGCCCCATTCAATTTGGTGTTTATCTTTTTAGCAAGTCTACCTTTGGGCATGGTTTATGGTACAATTTTGGGGTTTTTGGAAGGAAGAAAAACGACCGATTTATTGGTTGCTGTGCTGACGGCTTCATTTATTATGGGTTCGGGTTTTGCCAAAAGCATCGGAAAATGGGTGATGACGACCCTCGAAGTTAGTCAGTTTTGGATGCCATTTGTGGCTTGTGCCATTATGATTGTACCGTTTGGGGTTTGTGCGTGGTTGATGGGACAAATTCCGCCTCCGACAGAAGCTGACAAAGAAAATAGAACCGAACGAAAACCCATGCAAAAAGCTGACAGAAAGGCATTTATCAAAGATTTTGCTTTAAGTATGTTCATTTTTGTGGTATCGTACGTGCTACTAACAACTTTCAGGGAATTCAGAGACAATTTCACGCCTGAAATTTGGAAGCTACTCGGTTACGGCAATAATTCGGCGATTTTCACACAAACTGAAACCCCAATTGCCATTACTGTTTTACTGATGATGGCCGCTATGCGTTGGGTACAAAATAATTATAAAGCCTTTGTGATTATTCAGCTTTTGATGTTGGCAGGTGGTGTTCTGATTGGCGTAAGCACTCTTCTTTATCAGCAGAAAATACTCTCACCTGTGGTGTGGCTAACTAGTTTGGGCTTGGGTGTGTATATGGCTTATTCGATGTGCAATAGTCTGTATTTCGAGCGAATGATTGCCGCTTTCAAAAAATCTGGCACAGTTGGTTTCTTGATTACATTTGCCGATTATTATGCTTATTTAGGAAGTATTTTGGTGCTTTTTTACAAAAATTTCTTTCAAAAAAGCATCAATTACCTTGATTTCTTTATAATCTTATCTTATTGTATATCAGTTATTTATGTAATTTTAGTTGGGCTTTCGATGTGGAATTTGAGTTTGAAACGAGCCAAGTCGTTTGAATAGTTGATTCAAACTTTTATAAAAATCAAATAAACAAGATATTTCATACTAAAAACCCCACTTCTATTCTTGATCCGAAAATTATTATTCCGCATTAAAATCCTTAAAAACTTTCTTGATATTGGCGTCGGTTGCTTTGTTTTTTGGCTCCCAAGCGGCATCTAAATCAAGTACAACCAAACCTTTTAGGCTCATGGCATTCATAAAATCATCTACTTTTCTGATAAAATCATTATTTCTACGAGATGATTTCAGTGCAAAATCACGGGCAAAAATATCACCTTTGCTTTGTAATTCGTTCTTTTTTTCAATGATATAATTGAGGCGGTCGATAATATCTTTCATTGAGCGACCAATTACCTCGGTTGCTTCGAGTGTGCCAATTGTCAGTACTGTTGTACCGCCAAGTGTCGAAATTAGGCGTTGAGCATCTGGATTTGTCTTAGGTACAAAAACCGATGATAAACTGGTGGTTGCACCCAACGACGCATTGAGAACTGAGCGATTCTTTTTGCCTTTCTTTGCTCCTTTATAGGATTTTTTTAGTTCATCTTCTTTTTCTTTCATTTGTTCGAGTAATTCCCAGCCTCTGAGCAATGTACCTCGATACAAATTATAAAGTTTCAAGTCTGTTTCGGCTTCGTTGATGGCATTTTTTACTACAAATCTGATGGTTTTCACATCACGTTTCTTAGTTTTATCCAATACAAAAAAGTCGATATTAAAGCCAAGTGAATCGAATGGGTCTTTTACAAAATCATAATTCGGATGCCACGTAAACTCGTACTGATTTGAGGTGTTTTTAATTAAAGAACTTTTACTAATCTGCTGATTATCAGTCAAAAAATCAAATTCTTGAATATCATCATCGCCATTGGGGTCAGATAAATAGAATCTGATATTTATTGTCTGATTTTCTTTAATCTTAAAAACTTGGTCTTTCGGCACAACCACTATTTCGGGAGGTAAGTCAATTTGAGTTGCCTCTATTTTTAGGCGACCCTTCGATTGCGTTTTGGCAGGTTGGTCTTCTACATAAAACTCCAGAAACATTGGATTTGCATCCAAAGTTTTTTCTTTTAGTTTCTTGAATTGTGTCAATGACGGCGACCATGAAATTTCCCCTTGCGAAGTCATTTTCATACCTTCGGGCATACTCTCAAAAGATGGAATAACCACAATTGGGTCGTTATCCTCATCATATACAAAATCACGGTCGATTTTATAGACATTATTAGTATTATATTGTACATAAAATGGCTTCAAATCTCGAATACTAGGACTTCGATTGACGTGCTGAATGCGGAATTCAACCTTTGAAGAAAGCGTTTCGTTGGTAGAATCGCACTTTGCCTCAAAGATTACTTGTTGAAATTTATAAGAATCAAGTCTATCGACCATCGAATAGGGAGGAGTCCATGTAAAACGCCCGAGCGAGTCGAATGCCATCCCTTCAAGTTTGCCTTGAGGTATAGTGAAACGAAATTTTTCGCAGTTTTTTCCTTCTAATTTTAGTTCAAAAGAAACCTCCGAACCTTCTTTGAGTTGAGTCCATTCTTTTCCTGTTGGGAGTAATATTTTCGGAGTTTCTTGTGCAAATATTTGGAATGAAAACAATACTAATATACTAATTGTCAGGATTTTAAATTTCATTTTTGTTGTTGATTTTTACAAATTAGCAATTATATTTGCCATATTTATACATCATCTGTTTCGACGGCTATTTCTTGAAGTTCTTTGGAGTATGCTACCAATACTTCTGGAATTACCACACATGGAAAACCAAATAGACAACGGTCTTTAATCATTTTTATTACTTCGTCAGGCACGTTTTCTTCCCAGCCTTCTTCCCCTTTTCTAATGAGTTCGAGCGATTTATTGGTATTAATAGTGAGGTTTGTTTCGTTATAATGATGAATATCCTCAATCTTATTATTTGCTATCAGATAACGATACAAGTCAATCAAGTGCATCGGAGGGTTAAACCTCATGCAGTTCATGATATTATTGTTTTGATAAGTTGGATAAACAAAAAGTTTAAGATTTCGACTGAAAAGTGTAGCAAATGACTCCAAAATGCCTCCTGCTAAATCTTTATAATGGCTTTCTTCAAAAATATATTCTAGATTTGGATAACCGATGATTAAACCCATTTTGAGCTTAGTCAATTTTGAAAGATATGCCACCAACTTGTAATATTCTTGGTAATTAGAAATCATTACCATTTGCCCCATTGAGCAAAGAATATCTACACGGTCGAGGAAATCTTTTTCATCAATTTCGGCATCATCTCTTTGCAAATCTTGCAGTGTGATTTCCGAAAGTACCACCACTTTTTCTTTGTCAACATCCGGTTCACGCATGAATTGTTTTTTACCATTGGCAAGCATATCCAAATGCACATTTACCAACGGACGGAAACGCCCACGCAACACTAAAGCATGTTTGCGGAAAAGTACTTCTGAAGGTTGGAGGTTTTTGCCATCCGAGCCAAAAAGTGCAATATCCGAGAAACCATATTTCACTAAATGTAAGCTCATCAAGCGATTATCGACATGTTTAAAATCTGGCCCTTCAAAGCGAATCATGTCAACTTGGATTCTGTCAGGAGCGAGGTCGTCCATCAACGAAAGTAAGAGTGTTTCAGGATCTTGGTAATAAAAATAGCACCCATACATCAAGTTTACCCCCAAAGTACCGAGGGCTTGTTGTTGGAGAATACTATCATTATCTAGCATTTTCACATGTAAGATAATATCGTTATATTCGCCATGTGGCGTAAGCTGAAATCTCACACCCATCCAACCGTGAGCATCATTGTTTTTATGATAGTTTAAAGCCGCAACTGTATCCGAAAAAGCAAAGAACGTAGAGTCATCGCCACGTTTTTCGCCCAAACGTTCAATCAAAAGTCCGTATTCGTGGTCGAGCATACTCATTAGGCGAGGCTCACATACATAACGCCCGTTTTCCATGACTCCGTAGATGGCATCGGAAAAAGTCATGTCATAGGCCGACATCGTCTTTGCAATAGTTTTTGAAGCACCACCCGCCTTAAAGAAGTTGGCGGCTACATCTTGCCCCGCACCAATTTCAGCAAAACTACCATAGATGAGCTTATTCATGTTGATACGTAATGCCTTTTGCTTAGTTCCAAGGTTTTTCTCGTGTATAATTTCCACTGTTGTACTATTTAATTA